>CAZUXW010000017.1:0-33382 GCA_964624625.1 uncultured bacterium | reverse complement strand
ACCCTGGTCGAGGTCGGCGTCACCGTGGGGGAAAGGGTCGGCGAATTCGTCGCGGTAGCCGTCGGAGTGGGCGTGGTCGTATTGACCGGGGTCGGAGTCAGGGTAAAGGTTCCCGTGGGAACCGGGGTCTGGGTGGGAACGGGAGGACGGGAAGGCAGCGCGTTTCTCTCGCACCCCCCGAAACAGGCCAAGGCGAAAACCGCCGCGAAGAAGGCCGACAGGATTATTTTTTTACCGAAAACCATTCCCCGACCTTTCAAATCCATCGCAGCACGAAATCCCTCAACCTATAGCGTTTCCCAGGAGGCCTTTATTCCCTTTGTAAAACAAGTAAACAATGGGTTTTGGTCACAAAAGTATACCATGCCGTTCCCCCCTGCCTTGAGACGGTTTGCCTGGAGATCAATTTGGAATTAATTTTAAGAATGGACGGTTGTTCCCTCAGCCGAAGCAGGCCGCCTGGAATGCGGCCTGGCATCATCCATTCACCGGAATAAATATAGTGTTTTTAAGAGCCGTAATATTCCCTCCTGGTCGAAAAGATATCAGCCCCTTCCTCATACCAATTCAACGGGGGTAGCCGTAAAATAGACTTTGTTTTCATTCGGGCCAGGCTGAATCCCATCCCGAAAGATTCGTTGACTATCGTCACATCACTATTTAAAGAGTCGGAAACTATGACCAGCCGCCGGATTGAAATTCCCGGAAACCGCTTTGCCGCCATCGTCCTTTCGTTGTCATTCCTGCTGCTTCCCCTCTCCCCATCCTCAGCCTTCAAGGCGCCCCAAACCGATTCCTGTTTCGTTTATCCTTCCCCCGCGGCAGGCGATACGGCTTGGGCGGTTTACATCATGCCCTCCGACGGAACGGCCCTGGTTATCGTTTATAACGAGGCTGGGGATATGGTGTCCCAGGTCCAGGAAATTAAATCTGCGGGAATCCAGCAAACGGGCCTGGACCTCTTTTATTACCGCAAGGGCATTTACCTCTGCCGGATAACCCTGAGCTTAAATACAGGCGAGAAAAAAAGGCTGAAGACCTTCAAATTCCTGGTCACCAAATGAACCCCAAACGATCGTTTGCCACAGATGAAAACGGATTAACACGGATAACAAAAAAAAGAATTATGTTGGAATCCCTTAAAAATTTTTTCGTCTTACGCCAGGGAAATATATATTCTTATCTATCCGTGTTCATCCCTGTTCTTCTGTGGCTGATATTGTTTTTGGGTGCCTTTTCAATTTCGGCGGCGCAAACCGTCTACACCACCGTCCAGATTCCCTACCCGTTGGAAAATATGGGCCATTCCCCCAGGGCCCTGGCCCTAGGCTCCGCCTATTCGGCGGCGGAGGGGGATGCTTCCTGCCTCTATTGGAATCCAGCGGGATTGGACGGCCTTCCCTCAGGGGAAATTTCCCTGATCCACGAATCCTGGCTGGCGGGCATTTCCCAAGAAACTTTTTTGGCGTCCCTTCCCCTCGCGAAATTAGGAACCCTCGCCCTCGGCGCCAACTACCTGAATTTCGGCTCTTTGGACGGCTACGACAACCTCGGGGAATCCACGGCCGCTTCCCATCCCTTTCGGGGATCCCTGGCCTTGGGTTGGGGCGGCACCCTTTGGCACGGGTTATCCCTGGGATTGTCCGGGAAGGGCTTTTACCAATCCCTGACCTCGGATTTGAATTCAGTTTGCGGCTCCCTGACGGCGGGTTTTCTTTGGCGGGTCCTTCCCACCTTGAGGGTCGGGGCTTTTTACACTTTTTTAGCCAGCGCCAGCGCCCCGGACCTGGGCCTTTTTAAATTGGGGGAAACCTGGGCGGTTTCCATCCTCAAAGGGAGCCCCACTCTATTCGTGATGGATTTCTCCATGCCCCCGAAGGGGGTCTATCTCCTGCAAGGCGGGGTGGAGCAGGTCTTTCTTTCACGATTCTTCGCTCGGGTCGGATACCAACAAGAACTCCGTGACAACCAAATCCAGGGCTTCCGGGGCCTCACCGCCGGCGCCGGGATAGATTGGGAGGGATTCGACTTGGATTACAGCTACATTCCCGACGGGGATTTAGGCTTCGCCCAAATGTTGGGATTAACCTATCACTTTCCCGAACCCAAGCCAAAAGCCGCTTCTTCCGGCAGCGCCTTAAGCTTCAAACCCCCAGCCGAAATTACCTCCGCCGACCGGGTGGTCCAAGTCGAGGTTCATTTTGACCTGCCCTCCTCCCCCAACTCGGGCGCCCCAACCCAGGTCTCACCCGGGCTTCAAAAGGATTTGGACGAAGCCTCCTCAAAAGTTCAGGCAAATCCCAAGGACGCCAAGGCTTGGGTGGCCCTGGGAAATCTCTATTGGCAGGCTGGCCAACCTGAATTCACCCTACAAAGCTTTGAGGAAGCCCTCAAGCTGGAGCCCCAAAATACCCAATTAAAGGCCTGGTTGGATCAGTATCATAGGATCCACAACCCTTAATCATTGAAATCAACAGGCGGGCATTTACCGCCGATAATGGCCGATGGTCGCCGATTTGGGCTTAAACCCTTAAAATAGTTAATATTCAACGGCGTCCATCGGTTGTTTATCGGCGGTTAATAGGTCTTTTCGCCTAAAATAAACAACATTCCGGGGTTAAGCCATTCTTCATGGCAAGGTTGGGACGGGAATATTTAGGCTTCCCCAAACACTATTGAAAGGAGACTGATGGCAGACGAAAGGGAATTGGTTCAAAAAATACTCTCCGGCGACGCGGAGGCCCAGGCCCTTTTCTACCAGGAAAACGCCAAGCGCCTTTATCCCATCTGCGTCCATTTCTTGGGGTACCAGGATCCGGAAGCCGAGGACATCGTCCAGGATTCCTTTCTCATCGCCTTCAATAAATTGGGAGGTTTTGAGTTTAGGTCCAGCCTCTATACCTGGCTGGCCCACATCTGCGTGAACCTCTGTTACGAGAGGCTAAGACGCAGAAAAAAAACGCTGGCCACCGAGACGGTGGACCTGGAAAAACTCACTGCCGGCAGGTCCGGGGCGGACGACAACCGGCGCTTGGACGAGGAAGAAAAGTTGAGGCGGTTGGAAATCGTCAACCGGCTGATCCAATCCATGAGCGAGAAGTGCCGGGGAGTCCTGGAATTGAGGGACCAGCGGGGTGAGAGTTACATCAACATCGCCCGCGCCCTCAAGATTCCCCCGGGAACCGTGATGTCGCAGTTGGCCAGGTGCCGGAAGGCCTTGAAGCAGTTGTTTGAGAATGAAACAAGCGGAGAAAAGCAGTGAATCCTCTGATCGACGAATATTTTAAAAGGGACTTAACCGAGTCCGAGGAAAAGGATCTGGCCGAGGACCTGGCCGCCTCGCCCGAGGACGCCCTGCGCCTGGCCCAGGGCCTGGAGGACCTCTACGCCAAAAGCGGCCTGCCGGCCCCGGTTTGGCCCGGCGGAACCATGCCGCCCTTCGGGAACCATCCCGGTTGGATCAAGCCCCTGATCCCTTCCCTCCTCATCCTCCTGCTGGCGGGTTTCTCGGCTTACCAATGGTTCCGCTCGATCCCACCGCCGGCGGCGGCTCCCCGCGAGGAGGCCCCCATGAAAAAAATCCACGCGCTTAACCAAGCGGCTGAGAAAATTCTAAAAAGGGTCCCAGCCGCCCCCGGGGCCGGGCCGGTCCTCCCCGCCCAGCCCCTTTCCGCCACCACTTTGGAACTGCCTTCCCTGCGGACCGAACCGGCTTCCCCTGCCCCGCCCTTTCCCCAGCCCCAGGGTCATCTGTACCAGCAGCTTTCAATCGTGGTGGAACCCACCAGCCCCAGCCTGGCCACGGTAAGGGTTTTGGACGGGGCCAATCATGAGTTGAAAACCCTCTTCGCGGGGATCATTCCGGCTGGCCGCCGGACCTTCACCTGGGACGGAAAAACAACCCAGGGAACGGTGGCTCCCGCCGGAACTTACTTCATTGAGGTCAAGTCCGGCGAGAAAGTGATGAGGCAGGAAGTCAAAGTCGAGGGCAACTGACCGGAGAAGAACCCTTCCGACATTTTCCGGAAAAACCTATTCACCACAGGTCCCCTGTGGGGACCACAGAGACACGGTTAAAGACGAATCTTTTGTGGAGAAGGCTCTCGAAATGCTTGGATTTTTTCTTTGACCAACTTGGGATTGCCTACCTGTGCCTCTGTGGTCCCCGGAGGGGACCTGTGTGCCGCCTAACCATTAAAACTTATTATAAAGAAGGCGGTACTACCCCCCATGATTCAAATCTAATCATGGGGGTGGTGAATAGGTTCTTTTCTGGACTTCACGGTTTAGTTAGTGGCGGACCATGAGTTTGAGGATCTGGCGGCTCATGAAGGCCCCGTTGACGTCCTTCACTTCCACCACGCATAGGTAAAGGCCGCTGGCTAATCCCGCCGCGTCCCAGCCGATCACACCCGACCCCGCCGTCCCTTCCAGCTTCGTCACCAATTCCCCCGCCATCGTGTACACCGACGCCCTCAAGGAAAGGCTCGACCCCAATGTCGTCGTGAAGGTCACCGCCCCGCTTCCCTTCGACAAGTCCACCACGTTCGGTTTGATGATCATCAGCCCGATCCCCGAATTCACGTCCGCGTCCTGCACCGACACCTGCTTGGTCACCGTCGCGTCCCCGCCCGTCCCGTCCGCCGAGTGGATTTCCAGGAAATACTGCCCGCTCTGCACGAACACTCCCGTGTCGCTCCGTCCGTCCCACACCACCGTCGTCCCGTTGCTCAGCGATATCGTCACTTCGCTCGGAACCCCCGCCGGCTGGCCGTAGCTGGGCTTGATCACGCTCGTCGACAATTGCACTCCCGAAACCCCCGCCAGGCCCGGGTCGTCCACGTAGGAATAGAGGTGCCGCACGATCTCCCCGGCGCTGTTGTAAACCAGCACCGTCGACTTGTACAGCGACCGGCTCACCACCGCCTGCTGGGTCACCGTCGTCACCGAGCCCATGGAATCCACGTTGTCCACCTTGATGTAATAGGTCCCGTTGGGCGCCGGGTCCCCGCCGGCGTTGGTCCCGTCCCAGGCCCCGATCGGCGTTCCGTGGAAAAGCACGTTGATCGGGTCGTTCAGGCTCGAAATGACGTTATCCGCCGACAGCGTAATATTGTTGATCGGCTGGGAGTATTTCTTCGTGAAGATGATCTTCACCAGTTCGCCCGCCTCGTTGTAGACCCCCACCCTGACCGTGTAATCCCCCGTGACCTGCACCGTCACGGCACTCGACAAAGGCGCGCCTCCGGTAAAGGCCAGCACCGCGCCGTTGGCGATCGAAGTCCCGCCCGGCAGCAGGTCATTCACCGTCGTCGTGTAGGTGAGCATATAGGTCCCAGGTGACAAGGCCGGCAAGGCCCAGGTCAGGGTCGAGGTGGTTGGATTGACATTCGTCACAGTCCCCAAGGGGCTCGTCCCGAAGGAGGCGAAGGCCACTTGCGGGGGGAGGATATCCGTCACCACCGGGTTCTGGAGGCTGTTGCCTCCCACGGTGATCAACAGGGTATAGGTCAAGGTCCCGCCCGACTGGACCGCGCCCACCGGCGACACCGATTTCACGAAGCTCACGTTCTGCGTCGGCGTGGGAGTCATCGTCGGGGTGCTGGTGGCCGAGTTGGTGGGAGTCCAGGTCGAGGTCCTCGTGGGGCTGTTGGTGGCGGTCTTGGTGGCGGTGGGCGTGGGCGAATTCGTCGCCGTAGCCGTGAAGGTCCTCGTGGCGGTGGGGGTCGGGCTGTTCGTCGGGCTGTTGGTGAAGGTATTCGTGATCGCCAGCGTGGGCGTCGGGCTGTCCGTGGCGGTCCTGGTCGCGGTGCGCGTGGGCGTCAAGGTCGCCGTGTTGGTGAAGGTCGCGGTGGAGGTCGCGGTCGGGCTGTTCGTGGGCGTGTTCGTCGCGGTGTTGGTGATCACCGGGGTGGGGGTCGGCGTGTCGCTGGCCGTGTTGGTCGGGGTTTTCGTCGGCGTGATCGTAGCGCTGTTGGTGGGGGTGTTCGAGGGCGTCAGGGTCGGGGTATTCGTGGCCGTGTTGGTGATGACCGGCGTGTTCGTCGGGGTGTTGGTGATGGTGGGCGTGGCGGTATTAGTGACGGTCAAAGTCGGGCTCGGGGTCGCCGTATTGGTGAAGGTTCTGGTCGGAGTCGCGGTGGGAGTGATGGTCGGGGTATTCGTGGCCGTGTTGGTGATCAAGGGCGTATCCGTGTTGGTGTTGGTAATGGTGGGCGTAGGAGTCCTTGTCGGGGTGTTGGTCGCCGTGTTGGAGGAAGTCAAGGTCGCTGTGTTGGTGGCCGTTGGCGTGGGCGTCTTCGTCGGCGTGTTGGTGGCGGTATTAGTGATCAAGGGCGTATTGGTCGGGGTATTGGTAATCGTCGGGGTGGGGCTATTGGTGGCGGTCCGGGTAACGGTATTCGTCGGGGTCAGGGTGACCGTGAAGGTGGCCGTATTGGTGGGTGTTTGGGTCCGGGTGTTCGTGGCCGTATTGGTGGGAATCAGCGTCGGCGTGTTGGTATTCGTCGGGGGAGGAGGGATCGTCACCGTATTAGTGGGAAAGGCTGGCGTGTTCGTCGGACTCAGGGTCGGCGTCGGCGTGTTGGTTTTAGTAAAGGTATTGGTGACGGTTTGGGTCGGGGTATTGGTGGGAGTCACGGTCGGGGTCTTGGTGGGGCTGTTGGTGGGAGTGATCGTCGCGGTATTGGTGTTCGTGGGAGTCGGCGTTTTGGTCGGGCTATTGGTGGCGGTGTTGGTAATCAATGGGGTGTTGGTCGGGGTGGGGGTGATGGTCGGGGTATTGGTTTTGGTAGGGGTGGGAGTCACCGTCGGGGTATTGGTGTTGGTGTTGGTATTCGTGTTCGTATTCGTGGGAGTATTGGTCTTCGTCGGCGTATTGGTGTTCGTGTTCGTATTCGTGTTGGTATTGGTGGGAGTGGGCGTATTGGTTTTGGTCGGCGTGTTGGTATTGGTATTCGTGTTGGTGTTGGTATTGGTGGGCGTATTGGTCCTCGTCGGGGTATTCGTATTGGTGTTGGTATTGGTGTTCGTATTGGTGGGAGTGTTCGTCCTCGTCGGTGTATTGGTGTAGGTATTGGTATTCGTATTGGTGGGGGTGTTGGTCCTGGTCGGGGTATTGGTATTGGTGTTGGTGTTCGTGTTGGTATTGGTGGGTGTATTGGTCCTAGTCGGGGTGTTGGTGTTGGTATTCGTGGGGGTATTCGTCCGGGTCGGCGTATTGGTAAAGGTGTTCGTGTTCGTGTTGGTATTCGTGGGGGTGTTGGATCTGGTCGGAGTATTCGTGTTGGTCGGCGTGTTGGACCTGGTGGGCGTGGGGGATAAGGTCGGGGTCAAGGTAGGCGTTGGCGTTCTCGTGAAGGTGGGCGTGAAGGTGGGCGTGGGGATCAGCTGGATATAAGTCACGGATCCCGAAGTCTTGCTTCCGGAGGGCCATGCGACGGACGCCTGATCCACCAGGGTCAAGCCGCAGCTGCTGATAGGATCGTAATAGTCAATAACCTGCGCCGTCACGGTCACGCAGCCGTTGCCAAAGCTGGGCCAAACCAAGGAATTGCCGTTCGCCGTCGGCTCATTGGCCAAGCCTCCGGCGGGAGCGTAATAACAGAGGGTATAGGGTTGGAGGGAATCCCCAAAACCAAAACAGCCAAACTGAAAGCTGTTGCAGCTGGAAACGTTCGTAATGAAATTGTCGGTGATGGAAGTGGGGCCGTTGGTCACGGGGCCGCCGGTATTGCAAACGGTAATGGTGTAATTAATGGTCACCGTATTGCTGCCCACGTTGGTCACGGCGCTGGCTTGGGCCTTCGAAATCGTGAAATTCGGAGGACCAATGAGGGTCACCGGCGGCGGTATGGGCACGCATTGGCGCCAAAAGAGCGCGCCATTGGATGTGCCGTAGTCCCCCGAGCAATTGTTGGCGATAAAGGGAATGGGCTTGCCGGTGACAGGATTGTACAGTTGGTTGGCCCAGGTGGAGGCGGTCACACCGCTGGAACAATAGGCGCCGCTGAAACCTCCGCCGGTATAATTGGGACTGTACCAAGGATTGCCGCTTCCGTCGTTAGCGGGAGGCGTGCAGCCACCCAAGGTACAAGCCGCATTATAGATCACCGAAAGTCCGCCGGAAGCACTGGTAATCTCGGAGTGTTGGCCGTTGGTACAAGTAATGTCCAGGTCCCAGGAAGAAAAGGTGTCCTGGACCGCGGTGTTCTGCGTGTAGACGGATATGTTGACGCAGGAGCCGGCCAACAAGCCGATGGGAACGTTCAGGCAAGTGGGATTACCGGCGTTGCCGGTTCCCGGGGCGCCGGCATAGGGGAAATTTCCGATCAAGGTTCCCCCGACATAGATATCGGCCAAATCATCATCGGAGGAGCATATCCTGGCGGAGGCCGGCGTGCATTGGGCCAGGGCTTGGCGGGATAGGGCCAAGGAAATAAAAAACACCAGGGCCAGGCAGCCCAAGAGCCGGCGTCGATAGAACAGGGGGATAAAAAATTTGGAAGCCATCAGAATATCTTTTCTTTACGGAAACGAAAGTGTAGTGAGCTGTCGGTATCGTTGTAACCGGTTTCGATTTAATAACGTTATTAGTTATAACGGTCAACTGGGACAAATCTGAAGCAATTATGCCACATTTAACTTGAAAAGATTGCTGGAATCAAAAGAAATAGTCTAAAAAATGAGGGGATAATGATAGGAAAAAAGCGTTTTTTTCCTCCAGGTGACCGCCAAAGCTTGGCCCATCCTTGATCCTTCCAGCTTTACTATAATAGGATCATGACCCCGTCTTCCTTTACACCCCCGCCGCCAGCCGCCAGCTTTTCCCCTCCCTCCCCCTGGTTTTTTTGTCTTCTTTCGCTCCTTCTGCTGACAGTTCTTTTCGGGGCCCATTTCATCAACGACACGGACCTGGGTTTCCACTTGAAGGGGGGCCAGTGGATTTTGGATCATCACCGGATCCCTTTCAATGACACTTACACCAATACCATCTCAGGCCAACCTTTTCTGGATATCCATTGGTTCTACCAGGTCTGCCTCTACTTGTTTTTTCGGATGGGCGGTTATGGCCTCGTCGAAATCTTCCACATCCTGCTGGTCACTGCGGCCTTCTTCTTCGTTTTCAAGAGACTCCTCCTGGCCGGCGCCCTTCCCTGGCTTTGTTCCCTTCTTTTATTATCGGCGCTGGCGGCTTCCGAGATCCGTTTTAGGGCCCGTCCCGAGGTCGCCTCCTGGTTCCTGCTCAGCCTGACCCTCTGGGTCCTGGACCACCGCGCCTATCGCCGCGGGGACCTGCTGTTCCTCCTGCCATGGATTCAGCTTCTGTGGGTGAATATGGAAGGGCTTTTCGTCCTGGGCTGGGCCGCCATGGGGTTTTATTTTATTTCCGGATGGATTCACCGCCGAAAGATGGATCCAAAACTCCTGCGATACTCGGGGCTGGCCGCCGTCGCGGCTCTGGCGAACCCATATTTTTTCCGCGGCCTTCTCTTCCCCCTTTCCAATTGGACCACCCTGACCACTCCCCTGATGAGAAATAGCATCAAGGAATTGCAGTCGCCCTGGTTCGCGACCCTCTCCCTTTTTTCAACCCCGACCCTTTATCTCCTGCTTTACAAAGTCTTTTGCCTTGTTCTCCTGGTCCTCGTCCTGGCCACCTTCCGCAAACGAATGATCCATGAGATCCTCCTGTTCTTGGTCTTCTTCGGCCTTTCCGCCGCCGCCGTCCGGAACATACCGCTTTTCCTGATCGCCTGCCTGCCCTTGGCCGCGGCTTGCTGGACGGATTTGGAATGGGACCGCTTCAAAAATTTCCAGGACAGGTTCCTTTCAAAGCCCATCACGGCCTGGATCATCACCTTTTTCGTCTTGGCCTTGTCCCTCCGGATCCTGACAGGGGCCTTCTATCTTTCCGACCGCCGAACCGACCGATTCGGCCTGGGCTTGGACCGGCGGAGCCTGCCGGTGGCGGCTTGTGACTTCCTGGCGGCGAACCATTTGGACGGCCGGATCTTGAACCAATTGGATGACGGGGGCTGGTTGGATTGGAAGGGCCCCCAGAAGGTTTTCATCGATTGCCGTCTGGATCCCTATGGCGAATACATGAGGACCATGGAACAGGGCGGACTTCTTCCCATGGCCGATCATTACCAAGCCGACATCCTTTTCTTCAGCAATCTCAACACCCAGTGGCTTTCCCAGCTTCAAAACCAGGCGGCTTGGCGCCCGGTTTATTTGGACGAGTCAACGGTCATTTATTTAAGGAAGGGCTACGGGGATCAAATCCCCGATTTGAATCTGGATGCCTTGCTCCAGGAAAAGGGCATTTCCCCCACCCTTTCCGCCGAAATTCCCTCCCTCCTCCGCGAGCCAGGGGCATCGGAAAATTTTCTCGATGGGTTCTTCCGGGCCCCCAACTTCCCCAACGACCTGCTGAACATGGGCATTTTCTGCGGAGCCAGCGGGCGCCCGGACAAGGCCGAATTGTTCTTGGGGGAGGCCATCCGGCTCACCCAGGGAAGGTATTTTGATTTTTATTTCAACCTGGGATTGGTTTATGAGTATTACCGAAGGCACGACGAAGCGGTCCTTTGCATGAGAAGGGTTTTGCGGGACCGCCCCCAGGATCCCATCGCCAACCAAATCGCGGAAAACCAGGCCCCGTAGTGCTTTTCAACTTAACCTGGGGTTATGGAGCCCCTCTTTGCCCATCGTGAAAAGCCCTTGAATCCTAACCCCGCCAATCCCAAAACCAGGCTCATCAAGGAAATAAAAAGACCCGCGCGGAAAGCCGCCGGCTCATAGTGAAAATCCACCCGGCCGGCCGAAGGGCCGAGCGGCACCGCCATCCAAAAGCCAAAAGCCCTTTGGATGGGAACCGGTTCCCCATCGACCCAGGCCTTCCACCCCGGCGCGAAGGTCTCGCTGAAGACCAGCCACTTGGCCCCGGTTAACCCGCCCTTGTACCTTGCCCGGCTTCCCCCTGTCCGATTGAAACCATCCGGATCTTGATCGGATAAATTTTTCAACCGCCTGGTTCCCGGGGATAACCACTTGTCCTTTTCCAGCAGGACGGTTCGGTCCCACTCTCTCCCTCCCGCTCCACGAAGAAGCAACGCCGCTATTTCCCCCTGGCTGCCCAACGCTTCCCCCTCCTGGGCAGGCCAGGCGTCACCCTTCCAATATTGGTTCTCGATCAGGTAATTTTCCCCCGCTTTCCGCAAGGTCCTGTAATGGGGGGCCGGCAGTTCTATGGGAAAATAAAGGAGCCTTAAGCCCGCCACATCGGCCAACGACCCGGCATAGGTTTCTTTTTGATTGAAGGCCTTCCATAATTGATCCATGGAGCCGGTCCAGAGGGAAAGATAAGCTTGGACCGAACGGATCCCCCAAATCTGTTGGGAATTGGCGAGAAGCTCCCCGACCCAAGCATCGGCGGCCGCCTCAAAAACCTTTTCGTCCCCCCCACGAGTGATCGTTTTGTCCTTCGCCCGCAGGCTCAAGAGCCGGCCTCCGCCCAGGGCGGTTTTGACCTCTTGGGCCCATTGCCGTATTTCAGGCTTCAGGAATGGATCAGGAACCCAATGAAGGACCCGGACCGGAATGAAAAATAGGTCCAGCATCCACAAACCGCAAAGGACCCAGCCAACGGCCAGCCTTTTTTTCTCGTCCCACCTATCCCTGAAAAACCGCGTGAGGGTGAGTCCCGCGCAGGTGCAGGCCGCGAAAATAAAAACACCGACCGCTTTGGAGGGATTGAGGGTTTCCAGGAAGGGTACGGGCAAAGCTTTCCAAAGAAAAAAACGGGCGCCCATCAACCAGACCAGCCAAAACCAGGAGGCCGAAAACCAGAAGGTCCAGCCTGGGAACTTCTCCAGCAGCAGTCCGCCGAGCCATGCGGCCAAGGGAATGAGTCCGAAATACATCATGTAATTGGCGTTGGCGGCCTGGCCCGCATAGCCTACCGTTTCCGGTTTTCCCAGGGCAGTGGGGTTCAAGAGGGTTAAATACTCGATTCCCTTGGAAAAGTAAGGGAAATTTTCAGGCGATCCCCAATGGTCCCTGGAAGCGAAGCGGAGAAAATCAAGGAACGGAAGCCAATGGACCGCGGTCCAGGCGAAAGCACAGGCGATGGCCAGGCCTAATTCCATTTTCCGCTTATTTCCCGAAGGCTGGATCAGCGCCCAGCCTGATAAAAATAATAGAGCGTAAAAACTGAAGAAGGGATATCCGGCCAGGACTTGGAGCCCGACCGCCAGGGCCAAGGCCATTCCCCATCGAAATCTTCCCTCTTCCAAGAATCGCGACGCCGCCCAGAAGATCCAGGGTGTCCAGGCTTGGGAGGATAGGAAAATGGGGTAACCCCAGAGCCTGACCATGTGGAGCGAGCCGGCGAAAGACAAGGCGCCCAGGGCCGCCCAGAGGGGAAAAATTTTCTGGCTTCGGGCCCAAAGGTAAAATCCCCCGAAGGCGAAGGCCGAATGGAGGAGGGACATCCAAACCATCCAATAGGAAAGGCCGGTAAAATTCCATAACCAATAGGCGGGATAAAAACAGGCGCCCAACCCGCTGGCTAGCTGCGGCGTTCCACAGCCGACCGCCGGATCCCAAAGAGGCACTGAACCCTGGGAAATGGCCGTCAAATTGGCGTTCTGGCTGGAATAAGTGTGGAGAAAAACGTCGGTGATGGCGGGAACCTTGCCGTAACTGAAGGCGGCCCAAAATCCCAGTGAAAGAAAGAATGCGGTGAATACGACCTTCACGGGCGCGGGGAAATGGTTCATGGAATTATCTTATCCAGGCTCACTCGTCTTTCACTAACAAAAAAGGGGAAGAAAAGACCGGGGAAGGACGCGTTCCCGGGAAAGAAATTTCAATGGATCAGGATAAGGCGCTTCAGTTTTTTATCGAAAGGCTCGATCAGGTAAAGAATATAGACCCCGCTGGCGCATAAATCCCCATTCTTGTTCTTGCCGTCCCAGGTGAAGACGTCGTTGATCGGAAGGCTCTGGTGGGGATTGTTCTTGGGGCTGTTCCAGATATGCTCCCCGGCGGTGTTATAAATCACGAATTGGTAGGGGCCGGGGTATTTGTTGTACTGGATCGTAAAGGTCACGACATTGTCGACGGAGGGGTTAAATATATTTTTATCGGCGGTGAAGATATCCACGGGGGGCGGCGTGGGGGTGAAGGTGGCGGTGGGAGTGGGGGTAATGGTCGAGGTGGGCGTGATGGTGGGGGTCAAGGTTGCCGTGGAGGAGGGGGTGGGCGTAGGGCTGTTGGTGGGGGTGCGGGAAACCGTATTCGTCGGGGTTTGGGTAGGGGTCAAGGTATTGGTGTTGGTGGGCGTTGAGGTGAGGGTGGCCGTGGGGGTCCGGGTCGGCGTGTTGGTCGGGGTGGAGGCGCAGCTGGAGATGTTCGTGTAAACCGAGTTGGACGGAGCCGGGGGGGGAGGATCGGCCGAATCAATGTAAGCGGTATTCGTGATGGGGCCGCAATCCGCTGCGTTCACCGTTCCCCACCAGGTGACCCCCGCGTTGCCGGCGCAGGTTCCATTGATGGCCCAATTGACGGTTCCGGCGGCCATCCCGCAGCTCGATCCCCCGGCGCAGCCGAGGTAATTGATCTCCGGCGGCACCGGGTCATAAATAAAAGGCCCGGTGGCGCTGGTCAGGCTGAACACCTTGAAATTGTCGAAAGCCACCCTGCCTTGGTTGGCCTGAAAGCCGGCGATGCCCGTTCCCGGCAGGGAAGAGTCGGTGGCGTTGATGTCCCAAGCGGCTGGTTCGGGCGAGCCCTGGGGCCAGGCCTTCATCGTGATATTGGTGCCGCAGACCTGGACCTTAACCGTGTACCAGGTGTTCGCCAAAAGGCTCATCCCGTGGGGGGCGCCGCTGGAGGCCACGGAGGAAAAGCCGCCTGCCACCACCTTGTCGAATCCCAAGTCGTTGCTGTCCGAGGAAATGCGGGCCATGTAATAGTTGTTGGCGTTGACATAGTTGAACCGGAGGACCGCGTCGAATATCGGGTTGGCCGAATCAATCCTCATATCCACCGTATAGATGCCGTCGTGAATAGGCGCCATGCTGTTGTCCATCATCGCCGGGTAACAGGTTCCGCAAAGGGTGGAAGTTTCTTCCAGGTATCCCGGAATCGCGTCCCAAGTGCCGGGCGAGCCGCCCGTCCCGGCGTCGACCGTCCATCCTCCCGGCACGGCGCCGCTGTCGAAATTCTGGTAATCCGCCAGGGTGGTTCCCACGTTGGAATAGCTCAGGGAATAGGTCACCGTATCGCCGATGGCGGCCGTCGTGGAGGAGACGCTTTTCAGGATGCTCAGGCCTGGCAGGCCGATGGTCACTTGGGCCACGTTGGAGGGCGATGAGGCGATCTCCGTACTGGTGCCGTTGGCGCTGTTAGGGATAATGTCCCCCGACACCGGCCCGGGATTGACTTTCGCCAGGAACGACACGGAGGATTTTTGGGGGACGCTGATATTGCCGAGGGACCAGGTGATGTTCTGGCCCAAGGCGGTTCCCCCGTTGTAAACCGTGAGGATCGTGAATCGGGGATCCACCGCGTCGGTGATTTGGAAATTATGGATGTTGCCGGCGTCGTAGTTGATGGTGAACAAAACCGTGACCCCCACATTGGCCGTGGTGCCTTCGGCGATTTTGGTGAGGTTGATGTAGGGCGGCGGCAGGGGCACGGTAAAGGACGCGCAGCTTTGCACGGCGCCTCCGGAAACAGTGGGATTCAACCCGATATAGTAGTCGGCCATGGCGACGACCACATTGTAGGTCGTTCCGGGGGTTAACCCGGTGGGAATGGTGATCGTTCGGCTCATGGCATGGCTCCCGGCTGCCTCGTTGGTCCCATTGGTATTACAACCCCCATTGACGGACGAGGACGGCACGCAGCCATCCCCCGTCACGATGGAGACGCCGGCCGTGCCGGATGTGGCGACGGGGCAGGTCGGCCCCACGACAATGAAAAAACGCGGATCATTGAAAGCGGTCGCTTGGGAATAGGTCCAATTGACAGTGACGGTTTGGCCTGGCGAAGGACTGGCGGGAGAAATGGATACGCCGGTCACCGAGGAGATTTGAGCCCAAGAAGCGGAAGTGGCAAGAATCCAAAAGAGGGCCGTGACAATGAAGTTGCGAATCTTCACGTGAATCCTTTGTTTAAACGATCAAAGCGTAAGCGGTTACATAAGGTAAAAACGATTTTAAACCAACCCCTAAAGTTGACAAGGATATTTTAACGCAAAACCTGGTTTTGTTCAAAAAGGCTTGGTTCGAAGGGAAAAGCAATGTGCCGAGGAGTCTTAAAAGTTCTTCATTATTTCTGGACGATCAATTTTCCGATGGAACGGCCGGCGTTGGTGGTGACCATGATGTAGTACATTCCGCTGGCCAGGGGTGTTCCCCATTTATCGGTGAGATCCAGCGGCACCGTCGTGCCGGAGGCGATGCTGCCATAGTTCTGTTCCTTGACCTTCCGGAAGGCCACCGTGAAGACCTTCACCGTGATGTTGGAGGAACCAAGATAAGGCGGGGGAAGAATATTCACCGTCGGGCCGGGAGCCGGATTCGGGAAGATGACCGGCGTGGGATTGCCTTTGGGCGCGACCGTCGCGGTCGGCGTGAAGGTAAATGTCGCGGTCCAGCTGCTGGTGGAGGTGATCGTCGCGGTGGGGGTGAAGGTCGCCGTATTCGTAAAGGTCAGGGTGCTGGTTCTCGTCGGGGTATTCGTCGGCGTCTTGGTGGGCGTGTTGCTGTTCACCGCCGTCGGCGTGTGGGTCGGGCTATTCGTGGCGGTCGCAGTCGCGGCTCCAACCGTGATGACCGCGCCGGTCAGGGGAGCCCCATTGAAGTTGACCCCGCCAGCCGCGTTGGTCCCGGTAAGGTCGGTGATGTTCGTAATGCGGGCCTGGAAGGTTCCACTGGCAACCCCTGAGAAATTATCCACCACCAGGTAGGCCGCGCTTCCCAAGGCCGGCAGGCCGCTCGTGAAGTTGAATGTCGCCGTTCCATTGTTCCCCGAGTATGCGGTTGTCCCCAACAACTGATCCGGGCCGTCCACCACCCCGTCGTTGTTCACGTCCAGGTAAAGGCTCACGTTCGAGATTCCCGTCCCGTCATTGCCGCTGCCCAGCGCCGTCAAGGTCAGGCTGTTGATCGTCAGGGGGCTGTTGTCCGGATTGGACAACTGGAACTGGAGCACCGGCACGTTGGACGATCCCGCCAGCAGCGTGGCGTTCCCAGGGGCCGAGGAGCCGTTGGTGATTTGCACCGTTACCGCGGTCGCGGTGGGAGTAAGGGTGGAAACAGGGCTGTTGGTCGCGGTCCCCGTGGCCGTCTTCGTCGGGGTCAGGGTCGGGCTATTCGTCGCGGTACGGGTCGGGGTGGCGGTGGGCGTATCGGTCGGTTGGGCCGTGCCGGTATGGGTGGAAGTTGCGGTGGGCGTCCTCGTCGCCGTGTTGGAGGAGGTCGGAGTCGGGGACTTTGTGGCGGTTGAGGTCGGAGTGGCGCTCAAGGTCGGCGTCGGTGAATCCGTGGCCGTATTGGAAGGTTGGGCCGTACCAGTGTTGGTGGGAGTCGCGCTCGGAGAATTCGTGGCGGTTCGGGTCGCGGTCGCGGAGGGGCTGTTCGTCAGGGTAGCCGTGGCGGTCTTGGTCGGTGACGAAGTCGCGGTATTCACCGGGGTATTGGTTCTAGAATTTGTTGGCGTGTTCGTGGCGGTGGGGGTGGAAGCCGGCAGGGTATTCGTGGCGGTCGCGGTGGCCGTGCTGGTAGGGCTGTTGGAAGGAGTCCTCGTCGTGGTGGAGGTCGGGCTGGCCGAGGGCGAATTCGTCGCCGTGTTGGTCGGGGGAACGGTTCCCGTCGGGGAATCGGTGAAAGTGGAGGAAACGGTAGGGGTCGGGCTGTTGGTCGAGGTCCTCGTGGGCGTTGCGGTCGGGGTCCGGGTCGGGCTATTCGTTGCCGTGGCCGTTGGAGTGCTGGTCCTGGTGTTGGTCAGGCTGTTCGTGGCGGTGGGAGTGGGTGTGGTCGAGGGGGTGTTGCTGGCAGTGCGGGTAGGGCTGTTCGTGGAGGTATTTCCCGCCGTATTGGAAGGCGTCGCGGTGGGGCTGTTGGTGGCGGTTTTGGTGGGCGAGGCAGAGGCGGTGGCGGTGGGCGTGGCCGTCGGGGTCCTCGTGGGGGACAAGGTCGGGGTCGACGAGGCCGTGGAGGTGTTCCCTGTGGTATTGGTAGGCGTCGCCGTCGGGCTAGGGGTAGGGGTCCTGGTGGCGGTGGCGGTGGAAGAATTGGTCGCTGTATTGCTGGGAGTGCGGGTGGCGGTGTTCGTCCCTGTATTCGCCACTGTAGGCGTCGCCGTCGGGGAGGGCGTCTTGGTGGCAGTGGCGGTCGGGCTGGGAGTGGCGGTATTAGCGGTGGTGTTGGTTGGCGTTGGCGATGCGGTACGGGTCGGGCTATTGGTGGAGGTTCTCGTGGCGGTGTTGGTGGAAGTATTCCCGACTGTATTGGTGGGTGTGGAAGTCGCTGTCCGCGACGGGGTCGCCGTGGGGGTGCGGGTCGGGGTGGCGGACGCCGTGCGGGTGAAGGTCATGGTGAAGGTTCTGGTGGCGCTTGGGGTAAAAGTCGAGGTGTTGCCTCCGCCTGAACAATTGGGCGTGGGGGTTTGGTTCATTTGCGCCAGCCAAGTTGAGACAGGGGCGCCGTGATAGGAAGTCGTGGGATAGCCGCTGAAGCTCGTGAGGAGCGTCGGGCCCACATCCGAACTGAAGGCCCAAGCCATGGCCGAATAAACATAATTCTTATTATTCGTTCCGTTGATCCAGGCGATGGTTTGGGTGTCCCAGTTGGCCGGATCTCCGGCCGCGGCGCCGAACTCCTCAATGAAAACCGGATAGGTTCCCGTCACGGTCGTCACGAAGGGGTCCCACCCACCCGCCGTCACGCCCTTGTTGTTATAGACGTGCGAGGAATAGAGGATGCCGTTGCCGGAGGATTGGGTCACGGCGTTGCCCGCGGTCAACAAGGGCGAAAGGTCATAGGCATAACCCAACCCGCCGACGATGCAGATGTTGTTGGCGCCGGCGGTTCGAACCGCGTTGACGATCGTCTGAAGGCCCGGCGTGGTGAAATTACCCGAGGTGCCTGGGACCGTTCCGCCGCTCTTCAAGAGGGCCCAAGTGGTGGGATAGGGCTCATTGTAGACATCGAAGAGGACCGCCGGATTGTTCGCGTAGGTCGCGGCCACCGAGGACCAGAGGGTCACCGCGTTCATGTCCGGCATGGGTTGCTGGCTGAGGGAAGCCCCCCAACCCGAGCCGCAGGGAGCGGAGGCCGTGGAAGCCTGGCCCGACCAATGGAGATCCAGGTCCAAGTAAACATTGTTGTTGGAACAATAGTTGATGACGGCCTGGATCATGGCGCGGTAGGCGGTCTGATTGGGGGTCCCGTTGGAATTCGAGCAGCCGAACCAGTAATCCTGGTTGAAGGGAAAACGGATACAGTTGGCGTGCCAGACCTGGACCGCTTCCGTAATAATGGAAACGTAATCGGTCATGACGACGCCGCTGATGGTCGTCGTGGGACGGCCGGGCCCTCCATCCCCGGTTGGGCTATATTCCATCCCGGAAACATCCACCCCTAAGAGGCGGACCGTGCAGCCGTTGCTATTGACGATGTGATTTCCCGAAATGGAAAGCATGGGAGGCGCGGCTTGGGTCGAAGACCCCAAACCCAGGAGGATTAAAAGAAAAAGCCCTTGAACGGGAACAACCCTAAATATCGATTTCAGGCAAAAAGGGGTGAAATAGGCGGTTATATTTTTGGCAGTCACGGTATACCTATTTTTAATGATTCAGAAATGAGCGGAAACGAGTTGCAGCTTGTTTCTGGAATCTGTTGTAGGTGCTCAACAAAATCGTTTTAATAACTATACCACTTTCACCCAAAATGTTGCTCCAAAAGGTGGTTTTTTTGGGGTTAATTCTGAGGACTTGGCACGTTCAACTCATTTTTAAACGTCACCCAGCTACCCCTTTCGGACCACGGTCACTTCCTGGATGGTCACGAGGCAGTGGGGTGGAAGCATCCCAACGAGGGATTTGAGGGCCTTTTGGATTGAACCGGCCTTATCCAGGGCTTCGATCATCACCGGAAGATTCTCGGTGACCTCCAGGATCCTAGCCGAATGAATATGGGCCGAGGACCCATATCCCTCAATTCCCTTGAATACCGTCGCCCCGGCGATTCCCTCTTTCAATAACTTCTCCACAACGGCCCTGTATAAAAGCTGGCCCTTCCATTTTAATTCCTCGTCCAAATAAATCCTCAAAGCCCTGCATTTCCCTTGGAGTTTCATATAAACATCCCTCTCACAGCATCTTGGCGGCTGTGACGCCGGCCCAGGTGGCGAATAAACAACCGACCAGGGTCAAGGTGACATTTAAGGCGGCTAATTTGAGGTTTCCTTCCTGTATATACTTGAAGGTGTCCCAGCTAAAAGTGGAATAAGTCGTGAAGGAGGCGCACCAACCGATGGCTACCAGGAGCCGTGCGTTGGGGGTGAATAATCCCCGGTCATGCAGGGTCAGGAATAGACCCAGCACAAAGCAGCCGATCAGGTTGATGAGGAGGGTTCCGATGACAAAATGGGAGCCCCATTTATCCGCCGCCCAGGATCCCAGCCAAAAGCGGGAGAAGGCCCCCGCTGCGGCTCCAACGGCGATAATCAGGTATTTTTCCATGGCTCCCTTGCCTTCAAAAAGTGGTGCCACTATCCTAAATGAAATTAATTCGTCCGGCAAGATTGGAATCTTGGGAACGGACCCCGGATGACGGCGTCATCGCAGATTAAAAATTCCTGCCCCTGAATTGGTGTCCCATGGCCCATGTCACCTTCTTTCAACATATCGACTGCGAGGGTCCCGGCCTCTTGGCCGGTATCCTCAAGGCCCATAAAGTGGGGTTTGAAATCCTAAAACCCTTCAAGGGAGAGGCGGTTCCCGAAAGGCTTGGCGACGGCCTGATTGTTTTAGGCGGACCCATGGGCGTCTACGAGGAAAGTCAATATCCCTGGATGACGGCGGAACTGAACGCCATCCGTCAATGTCTCGCCGGGAATATTCCCGTGCTGGGCATTTGCCTGGGCTCGCAAATGCTGGCCAAGGCCGCGGGAGCCCAGGTTTTCCGCGGGGCCGTCCCGGAGGTGGGCTGGTATCCGGTGGAACTGACCCAGGAAGGAAAAAGGGACAACCTCTTTCTCGGACTTCCCCACTCCTTCAACGCCTTCCATTGGCACGGCGATACCTTCACCCTTCCTGAAAAGGCCGTCAGGCTCGCCCAAAGCGCCTATTACCCCAATCAAATATTCAGGGTCGGCGGCAATGCCTATGGTTTTCAATGTCATTTGGAAGTGACGGAGGAGATGGTTAAAAGCTGGTCCACCCTTTACGCCAAGGAATTGACGCCGCAAGGCGGGCCCAACCGCCCCGAGAGGATCGAGGACCAACTTTCCCAAAACGCGGCAGCCCTTGGAAAAATTTCCGAAAAGGTTTTCAGCCGCTTTTCTGCCCTGTTTTAATCCACAAAAAAATATTATTTACCGCCGACGAATAGGGACAACGGCTGGATCTTTTCTCGTTAAATTCCCCATCTGCGAAACACGGTTATTTGGATGATCCCACAAAAAAAGCGCGCCGATGGGGTCGGCGCGCCTTAAAAAGCTGGAGGGTGTTGGAATGGCGTCGATCTTAATTCCTCAAATTGCTTATTTGAGGATCAAGCATTTCGAAACGTGTTTCTTGATTGTGCCCCTCTGGTTGGTCTCTATTTCCACGAAGTACAGCCCGTTGGCCGCCGGGGCCCCTGTGTCGTCTTTCAAGTCCCACTCGACGTTTTCCTGGATCTGGTTGTGGCATTCGTGTTTCGAGCGGCAGATCTTCCGCAAGCTGGTGGTATAGACGTTCACGTGGATCTCGTCATAGGGGCCTCCTCCCACATTGAACTTGATAGGGTCCCCCTTGGAGGGATTGGGATAACCCACCGGATGACAGACCAACTCCGGCGTCAAGGTCGGCGAAACCGACAGGGTGGCCGTAGGCGTGACCGTCGGCGAGTTGGTGGGCGTGGAGGTGAGCCAAGTCCCGGTCGGCGTCGGGGTAATGGTCGGCGAATCGGTCGGAGTGCCGGTCGGAGTGGAGGTCGGGGTCAAGGGAGCCCCGGAGCAGCCATAGCCCAAGCAGCACTCGTAGGTCAAACCGTGGAATGTCATGGTGTTGATCAGCCTGAAGGACAAAACGTTGGTCCCGGACTTGAAATAAGACGGGAGCACCGTCACGGGAGCGCAGCGGGCGTAAAGATGGCTGTCCCCGATGATGGGGCCGGTATAAAGCCCCAGGTAATTCCCGTTCAGCCAGACTTCCACCGAGTTGTCGGCGCTCAAGGTAAAGTTAACGCTGGTCACCGTCACCCCGGCCGGCAGGGTGAAGTTGTTGCGGAAGTAAGTGTCCGCCAGGGTCGGCGGCAGGCCGCTGGACAAGGGCGCGATCCAATCGCGGTTGGCGCCGGTGGAACTGCAGGGGGGAACCCACTCGCCAGGAGGCTGGGTGACGCTTTGGGCATTGGTCCAAGGACCGGTGGGAGCGTAATCCGGATTTTTCCAATCGCGGCCAGCGCCGTCATTGGCCGGAACCGCGTTATTGGGGTCGAAATAGACCTGGTTGTGGGTGCTGTCGCTTACCAGGCAGGCCCCTCCCGAGCATCCCGGCGTGGTCGTGGCGATGGGCGTCGGCGTCAAGGTCGGCGTAGCCGTGGGTACAGCCGTAGGAACCGGGGTCGAGTTTAAGTTGCAGACGCAGAGGGCCGGGTTGCCCGGGGTGACAGGCTCAAAGCAAAAGATGCGGCCATCCTTGCAGCCCACGAAGAGATTGCCGTCCGCCTCGGCCCATTCCACGAAGGTGTATTCCACCCCATGGTGGTATTGCCACTCGATCTTCCCCGTTTGTCCGTCCAGCCCCACATAGTCCCCGTGGCAGGCCGAGATATAGACCTTGCCGCAGGAAACAAAGGGGGTGTTGCGGGCGAAATTGCCCATCAGCTTCGTGCACCAAACCTGGGCGCCCGTGTTCATGTCGATGCCCCAAATCCTCCAGGAGTCGCCCGGCACGATCAAGAGGTTGCCGCAGATGGCCAGGTTGCCGTCGGTGGTTCCGGTCAAGCCCGTGCTCCAGACCAAACTGCCGTCCGCGCGGTTGCGGCAGGACAGGGTTCCCTGGTTGGCCATGGAATAGACGTAATTGTCGCTCAACAAGAGCCCGTTCTGGCGCCAGCAATTCTCGTGGATGTGCCATTGGCAATGCCCGTCGGTTTCCCTCAAGCAGAACATGTGGCCGTTGCGGGTGGAAAAATAAATGGAGCCGTTGTCATAGGCAGGAGTGCCGATGCCGTCGCGGAAGGCGGTTCCCATGTAGGCGGAAAAATCAAAGCGCCAAATGACCTGGTGGGTGTCCGGGTCCAGGCAGCAGAATCCAGCCCCGCCGTTGGCCACATAGAGGCGGTTGTTGACGTAGAGGGGCGAGCTGAACTCGCCCACTCCGGCCGCGTCGTTCTCGTAGAAGTACCAGAGGACCTCTCCAGTCATGACCGAAAGGCAGAGGGTGCTGCCGTCCATGCGGGAGACATAAAGGACGTTGCGGTCCGGATCATAAGTGGGCGTGTAGTAAAGCTCCACGCTGGGGCAGGGCCAGGCCCAAAGCTGGTTGCCCGTGGCCCGGTCCACGCAGCGGATGCCGTGGACGAAGGCTTGGATGACGCGGTCGGCCAGCACCACAGGCCCGCCCGCGGGCGTGTCGATGCTGGCGCAGGCGGATGAAATCCATTTCACCTGGAGGGGATTGGTGATGCCGGAGGGCGCCAGGCTGTGGTTCTCCCGCCGCAGGTCCCCCCCGCACATGGGATAGATGCCGGGCGCCGCGAAAACGGGCGAAGCCGCAAAGGCTATAAACATAATTGATTTCACCACGGAGGCACGGAGGATACGGAGAAACCCAAATGATTTATGGTTCATATTTTCCAATTGAAGGCCTCTCTCCGAGTTCTCCGTATCTCCGTGGTAAGAGCTGGCTTTAGGGTTCAGGTTTCTCATGGGCAGGCTCCTCCCTCAACGGGCGGTTGGAAAGTCAAGGGCTGGTTGGTCGGCACTGGCGTCGGCGGAATTTCCGTGGGGAAAGCCGAGGGATCGTTGGCGTCGGCCCTCAAGGTTTGGTTCGCCGTCGCCCCCTCCGGGAGCAGGCTGCCGGTGAGGTTGGTCACCTCCATCACGAAGGTGGCCCAGTCCAGGCCGTAAAGTTTGGCGATATCGTCCCAACCCATGTTCAAGCGCAGGATCATGATGTCGCGGGGATGGCAGCCGCAATGGATCGTCAAGCGGATGATGAAGTAGGTGATCTCGGGCGACAGATTGAGCAGGCGGGCCTCGTCCACGATGGAGACGGGGCATCCCAGGACCAGGGCCACCTGGGTGTCGGTATTCTTGTAGATGGGGGTCGGTACCCCGGTGGGCGGTGGCGTGAAGGTCCAGGTGGGGGTTGGCGTGATCGTGGGGGTCGGGGTGATCGTCGGGGTATTCACCGGCGTCAAGGTTCCCGTGGGCGTGGGGCTTGGCGTGGGGGTATTGGTAGGGCAATTGGGATTGGTCAGCAAAAGGGCCGTCGGCGCGGGCGAGGGCGTGAAGAAAGGAACCGGCGTGGCGCTCAGGTTGCAGACGCAGTTCGCGGGATTGCCGGGCGTCACGGAAGTAAAACACATCATCTTCCTGGCGCTGTTGGCCACAAAAAGCTGGCCGTCAGCCTCGGCCCAGCCCACGAAGGTCAGGTCGGAACCGTGGAAAAGACGCCACTCGATATTGCCGGTTTGGCCGTCCAGGCTGTAAAAATCCCCATGGCAGGCTGAGATGTAAACCTTGCCGCAAACGACAATCGGGGTGTTGAAAGCGTAGTTGCCGGTCAGCAGGGTGCACCAAATTTTCGCGCCGGTGTAGCGGTTGAGGCCCCAGACCCTCCAGGAATCCCCGGGAACCACCAGGATGTCCCCGCAGAGGGCCAGGTTGCCGTTGGTTTGGCCGAAAAGCGTGTGGGTGTCGGCGGTCCAAACCAGGGAACCATCCACGCGGCTGCGGCACTCGACCTGGCTTAAATTCCCCATGGTATAGACATACTCGTTGGAAAGGAGGGGGCAATTGACGTGGGTCAACTGCTGTTTGACATGCCATTGGACCGACCCGCTGCCGGCGTCCAGGCTGAAAAGGTCGCCGCAGGTGGTGGCCAGGTAAATCATGCCGTTGTCAAAGGCAGGAGTACAGGTGGGATTTTGGTAAGGGGTCCCGAAATAGGCGGTGAAATCAAAATTCCAAAGGACCTGGCGGGTATCCGGATCCAGGCAGAGGAAGCCCGTTCCGCCGTTGCCAACATACAATTTGCCGCCCACATAAAGAGGGCTCGAAAACTGGGCCGCGGAAGAGGCGGCTTGGTGGGCGAAATACCAGGCCGCGTTGCCCGTGGCCGCGTCCAGGGCCAGGGTGTCGCCGTTGTAGGTGCTCACGTAAACCAAGTCGCGGCCGCCGTCGTAGCAGGGGCTGTTCCATATTTGGGTTTTCGTATCGCAGGTCCAGGTCCATATCCTGGCGCCTGTCACTCGGTCGAAACAGCGGAGCCCTTTTTGGAAGGCCTGGATCACGTGATCGGTGAGAATAATCGGGTTCAGCACGGGATTGCCCAAGTCCGAGCAGGGCGGGGTCACCCACGCGACCTTGAGCGGGTTCGTCAGGGGGCTGGGGCTTAAGCTGCGGTTTTCACGGCGCAGACTGCCGCACTCCATGGGATAAATGCTTCCCGCGGCGGCGGTGATCGGCGAAAGCAGCAGTAAGAGTGGGAGTAGAAATTGTTTCAAGGACATAGCGGGCAAACCTCCTTGAACGTGGAGCCGGTCGTGAGGGTGGCCGGCATCGAGCTGTAATCAACATAGGGTATGGAACTCGGGTCATTCGCGGCCCCCCGGATCAGCTGGGCCGGGGTGTCGATCTCCGGCTTGAGCGTGTTGATGCGGGCCTGCAGGTCCACCACGAAAGTGGTCCAGTCGATTCCGTAATAGGCGCAGATCTCATCCCAGCTTTTGGTCAAGCGCATGGTCATGATGTCCGAGGGCTGGCAGACGCCGCAAAGGGCGCAAATCCTCATGATCATGTAGGAGGTGGTGCTGTCCAGCTGAAGCTGGCGGCATTGGTCCACGATCGTGACGGAACAGCCGAGGGCGCCCGCGCAAGCCGACGAGCCGTTGACGTAGATAAGGGTGACGGGGCCCGAAGGCGTGGGTGTGATCGTGGGTGTCACTGAGATGGCGGGCGTGGGTGTGATCGTCCAGGTCCAGGTAGGCGTGGGTCCTCCCAGGGTTATGATCGCGCCGGTGACGGGAGCCCCGAAGACCCAAACCGGAAAACCGAAGGCGGCATCGACGCCGGTGACATCGGCATTGACGGCCACACGAGGCTGGTAGGTGCCGTTGGGGGCGGTACCGGAAAAGCTGTAGGTCACCAGGTAATTATTGACACCCAATGGGGCTAAAAGATCGCTCCCGGCGAAGGACGCGGTTCCGTTGTCGGCGTTGTAAGTGGCGATGCTGACTAGGCTATCCCCTCCATCCAGGAGCCCGTTGTTGTTGCCATCCAGGTAAAGGGAGACCAGGGTGATCCCTGCGGCGTCGTCACCCGATCCCGAAGCGGTCAGCTTCAGGCCCGTCAAGGTCACCGCCACGTTGCTATTGTTGGTTACTTGCAGTTGCAACGCCGGAATATTCGCAGCACCGGGGGACTGGATGGAATTGGCTGGTTCAGCCGGTCCCAACGCGAGTTGAATAACCGCGGGTGTCGGGGTAGCGGTACCAAAGGGAGTCGTCGTGGCGGTAACCGTCTTGGTGGGACTATTGGTCGGGGAATTCGTGGGGGTGTTCGTGGGAGTGCTGGTCGGGGTCCGAGTGTGGGTCCAAGGGGTTTGGGTGAAGGTAGAGGTCATCGAAGGGGAGGGAGTATTCGTGACAACGATGGTTAAAGTAAGGGTGGGGGTGTTGGTGGGCGTGTTGGTAGCCGTGGATTGCGCCCAAAGAAAGGGGGCATCAGCCGCCAGGAACCCCGTGGTCATTAAAAAGAGAGTGACGATCTTTTTCAAAAGAGGCTCGCTTATATAGAAGTTGAAATAGGATCGGCTTCTTGAAATATAGTGTTGGGGAAAGAGGGTTTATTCCACCTTTCCCATTTTTTCCTTAACAAACGGTTTCCATCGTTTTATGAATGGTTAATGGCCCCGATTCACGGCCTTTAGGAGTGAAAAAGGCGCGCCGGGAGCCGGACGCGCCTTGAATCATCTATAGAAGGTTGTTCGTCAGAACCCACCCTCTTTCTCTAGACGAGCTGGCCTCTCTTTAGTTCAGAAATGGCCGGCCTTTTCGAAGATCCACAGGGCCTCAGCCGCCCAACCACTCAGAAACAAGACCCCCCACCCCACCTTCCATCTTTTCGATATTCCCTTATTCATAATAACCCCCATAAAACAATAAGTTTAACGTTACATCATCTAGACGCCATGAGGGGGATTTAGTTCAAAAAAAGAGGAGAAAACCATAAAAAGACAATAAAAAACCATTTCACCACTGGCTCCCTAGGGGAACCACAGAGGCACAGGTTAAGAGGAAAAGGGAATATTGGATTTTGCCTCAGCCACCCTGTGCCTCTGTCCCACACTCCCAATTGAAAGCGGTTCGGAATTTTTGGGTCGATACCACCCACAATAAATTTTTCATGGCAAGGTGGCATGTGATCCCGAAAAGGGACCTGGGGTGAAATGGCTTTTCTTTCACTCCAGGACCCTGGGCTTGGTGGTGAAAACCGTCACGGCACCGAGGGCCTTAACGGAACCGATTGGGATTCCAGTTTGAGGACCGCCGGCGCCAATCCTTTTGAAGAGGCCTTGAGCCGGATGGCTCCATCCTTTTTTTCCGATTGGATGATGACCTGGGCCAGCCCGTTGAAGAGGCTGCGCTTCCATTGCCCCGGCGGGACCACCGTCCGGATGGATCCCGGGTCCTGGTTTAGTTCCTCCCATTTCCACCGGCGCAAAAGCTCGTAACCCACCACGGCGTAGCTGTTGCCGCCTTTTTTCAAAATGGATTTTGGCAGTGGATAGGCCTTCCCCTGGTCCGTCCTTGGTATCTTCTCCGCGATCAGATGCCCGTTGACATAGATGGCTTGGCCGTCCACCAGGCTCTTGGGCAGGAGGGTAATCTCCGAATAATCCTCCAAGGATCCCAACTCGAACCGGCCCCGGACGACCCTGACCTTCGGTTGGTCCTTCGGAACGTTCCCCTCGTCGTCGACCCGGCCGCTGAAAAGCGCCGGCCATTGGGAATCATCCTCGCCAGGCTCCACTTCCCGCCTATGGCCTGCCGCGCCTCCGTCCTTCATCTTCAAATCCCTGATCCTCACCTGGGAAACCGTTTCAATGTAACGGTCCGCCTCATGGCAGACGGGGTCGCCGTTGCCCACGCCGATGATTTTTCCCGGCCCCTCCAGGCTGAATTGGACTTCATTCCCCGCGGTGGGCACGGGCCTTCCCTTCGAATCGTTCACCTCCACGGTGACCAGGGCCAGGTCCTCCCCATCCGCCTTCAGCCTGATGCGGTTGGCCAACAGGGAAACGGCGGCTGGGTCGCCTGTGGTTTCCACCCGCTTTTGCAGGACGATCTTATCATCCTTGAAACCCTTGGCCGAAAGCACGCCCGCCTCATAGGGAACGTTCCATTCCAAATGGGACAAGGCTGGCATGGTCTTTTTTCCCAGGCTCTTGCCGTTCAGGAACAATTCCACCTCGTCGCAGTTGCTGCGGATCCAAACCGGGATATCCTTTCCTTCCTGCCCCTTCCAATTCCAATGGGGGGTGATAAAGAGCGTGGGTTCCTTGTCCCACCAGGTTTTCAGGTAAAAATAGGAGTCCTTGGGAAATCCGCAGAGGTCGAGGACTGCGTACTGGGAACTGATGGCAGGATAGTGAAAGGGGCTTTCCTCTCCCCGGTAATCGAACCCGGTCCATAAAAAGAGGCCTCCCAGGAAAGGCCGTTCCTTGTAGAACTTCCAGACCTTCTCGATGCTTTCCCCGCCGGTCCGGTCCGTGGGAATCTCGTGCCCGTAAATACCGTCGTCCTGGTAGACGCCCCTGGTGCTGTGGGTCGTGCTTTCCTCGGTGGCGAAACTGGATTGCTTGGGGTTCTTGGCGTGGTAATCGTCGATATTGCCGTGGTCCTGGTAATTGAAGCCCATCACGTCCAGCACCGTGGAAGTGCCGTTGCCCCACCCCCCGCTGACCGCGCAGGTAATCCGCCTGGTCGGGTCCAAGCGCCTGACGAAATCCTGCATGGGCGCGGTGATTTGCGCGCCTTTCACGTTGCCCTCAATGCCCCATTCCTCGTTGCCCAGGGACCAGGCGAAAACAGAGGGGTGATTGCGGTCCCGGAGGATCATGCGTTTCAAACGGTCGTAAATTTCAGGGCTGGTCCCCATGAGGCGGTTTTCCACCAACACCAGCATCCCCAACCGGTCGCAGGCGTCCAGCAATTCAGGCGTGGGCGGGTTGTGCGAACAGCGGTAGGCGTTGGCCCCGGCGTCCTTGAGGCGCGCTATACGGGCCTCCTGCAGGGCGTCGGGAACCGCGCTTCCCACCCCCGCGTGGTCCTGGTGGTTGCACATGCCCTTCAGCTCCAGGTGTTTATCATTGAGGAAGAACCCCTTGTCCGGGTCGAACTCCAGGGTGCGCACGCCGAAGCTTGTCTCCAGCCGGTCCACCTCTTCCCCGTCGGCCAGGACCTTCGTCACCAGTTTATAGAGATAGGGATTCTCGATGGACCAAGGCTTGGGCCGGGGAAGCTTGAGGTGTTCCTGCTCTTCCTTGGGGGAGCCGGGAAACAGGGACTGTTCCTTGGAGCGGGAGGTGGCGACGACCTTCCCCTCCTTGTCCAGAACGGCCTGGACTACCTCGACATTGGCTTTGACGGTTCCTTCGTCGAGGAGGGTCGTTTGCGCCGTGACGTCGGCGTAATCCTCCATCACTTCCGAGGAGACGAAGATCCCGTGGTAGTCCACGTGAAGCGGCGACGTCTTGGTCAGCCAAACGTGCCGGTAGATTCCCGCGCCCTCGTAAAACCAGCCCTCCTCCAAAGTCGCGTCCACGCGGACCGCCACCGTGTTATCCCCGCCCCAATTCAGGCAATCGGTCACGTCATAGCGGAAGTTGCTGTAGCCGCTGGATTCCCGGCCCATGTAAAATCCGTTGACCCATACCTGGGCGTCCCGGTGGACGCCGTCGAATTCCAAGCTGATCCTGCGGCCCTGGTCGGTCTTGGGGATGAAGAATTTCTTGCGGTACCAGCCGACGCTGGCCTCCGGAAAGTTCCGTCCCATCTTCTTGTACCCGTGGCTGTAGCTCCCCTTCTCATCAAAAGGTAGCTCCACCGCCCAATCATGGGGCAGGTTGAGGAGGCGCCAAGCGCGGTCGTCAAAACCCGGCGCGGCCGGCCCGTCGCCGAAACCCGTCTTGGTGAGGTAGGAAAAGTATCCCGTCCCAAAACCAAAGTCCTTGTCCGGGTCGAAGGGGTGCCCCAAGGCGAACCGCCAGCCTGAGTCCATCAACAGGTGTTCCCGGGGGGGAGGCGCGGCGCCCGCCCGGACTTGGGACCCCGTCAGGGCCATCAGGATGACCGCGAGAAAAGCGATGAATTTTTGCATGGGTTATTCCTTGGAACCGGTTTTAGGTTGAGGCGCGAGAAGTCCCCAACGGCGGTATCAATCATGCCATTATTTGGCGGGAGAATAAAAGAAAAAACGGAGGGCTATGATTTCAAGGGAAAGTTCAATTAATAAAGGTGTCGCCAAAGGTGATGTTTTCCAGAAGGCCGTCGGTGGTGGGCGTGAATTGGCCCAGTTCGATATAAGGATCGCCCGTGTCAAAGACATGGTTGCCGTTCACGTCAAACCAGGCCTTGAGATAAAGCGGAGTTAGGCCCGTTGCACCGGACCCGATATTCGTGACCATTCCATAGCTTCCCCCGTTGGTGATGGCCACCGCGCTTGGCTGTTGAAGGCTGGTGTAGCCGGCGTCTAAATAGGTATTAATATAGAGGTTCCTGCAATATTGAACGGTTCCCTTGATTCCGGTGTAATTCACGGTTCCGTAAATTCCCCAGAAACTGCAGGAGTCGTCGAGGGTGATGGTGGGTCCGGCCGTCGTTCCGGCGGTAAAGGTCACGGGAATCGTCAGGGCTACAGCCGGAATAGAACAGGACCCGCTGGTCAGGTACCTCTCGCCAGGAACGGGAACAATCGATTCATAGACGTAGTTGTAGGAGGTATCGTTTGGCACTCCGCTGAAATTAAAGTAAACGGAAATGTTTTGGACACCGGGTCCCGAACTTTTTAACGTATAGGTCGTCCCCCCATAAACCCCGGTGCCGTAGTAAGCCGTCAGAATATTCCCGGAAGAGGATCCGATGTAAAGCTGGTGCGTCGAATCCATGGTTCCCGACCCCGTGTATTGAATGGACCCGGTGATGGCGCAAGGCGGGGTCGGAGCCATACAAGCGGTCTTGGTAAAGGTCACGGTGTAACAAGCCGTAGCGGTGTGGATGGGGGTCGGGGTGATCGTCGGGGTTTGCCAGGTACCAGTGGCGGTGGGGGTCGGGGTCGCGGTGGGCGAAAGGCTGGGTGTGCTGGTCGGGCTGTTGGTGGGGCTGTTCGTGGGAGTGCTCGTTGGTCCAACAGGGTTATGGGTCTGGGTGGCTGTCGGCGTGGGTGACTTCGTGGCGGTAGCCGTCGAGGTGGGATTGACAGTGGGAATCAAGGTCGGAGTCGGGGTGGGTGTGGGGGTCGCCGTGATCGTGGGAACCCGGGGCGGCAGGGAGGGCGGACCGAATTTTCCCCCGCCGCAGGATTGAAAAAACAACAACAGGGGCAGGGCCGATACAACAATCCATTTGAAAGTTCCCATGGGCAGCCCCTCTTGCTTGTCCTTCCCCCTCTAGACGGAGGTAGGTGCTTTTAGTTCACTCTATTTTGCCGTTATTTCCTATGCTTTGGATCATATCGAGGGGTCCCGGGGCGTCAAAATTGAAATTCTAGGCTTTTAAATTCGGGAAAAATACAGCAACATGTGGCCGAACCAGGCCGTATCGGCCTGGTTCGGTCCATCCCACAACGAGGAAAACATGGATTCGGAAAAAATCAACCTGGTGTCATGGATGCGCGAGGACGCCCTTCCCCTTTGGGCCTCCCGGGGCATCGATCGAAAATTCGGCGGTTTTGTCGAGGAGCTCAACCAGGACGGCAGCCCTTCCCCTGCCGCCTTTAAGCGGGTCCGGGTCCAGGGCCGCCAGCTTTTTTCCTTTTCCTCCGCGGCGATCCTGGGTTGGCATCAGGAGGCCGCCTCGATCGCGGACATGGGTTTCGATTACCTCAAAAAACATTGCCGCGCCAAGGACGGCCTGTGGGCCAGGCGCCTTTCCCGGGAGGGCGCTGTACTCGACCCCGCCTTGGACCTTTACGACACTGCCTTCATTGTGCTGGGCCTCATTACTTATTACCGCCTGACCCGGAAACCCGAAGCCCTGGACCTGGTCCGGAACACGGTGGGCCTGGTGGGAAAAAACCTGGCAGCCCCCAAGGGCAGGGGCTACCTGCAATCCGCCGGCGACGGCTTTCTGCGCCAGAATCCCCACATGCATTGGTTCGAGGCCATGCTGATCTGCCAGGAAGCCGCCCCTGATCCCCTCTTCCTGGAAGAGGCAACGAAGGTCTATCGGTTGGCGGAAGCCTTCATCATCGACGGAAAGAGCGGCGCCTTGCGGGAACTGTTTGACCAGGATTGGAAGCCCCTGCAGGAGGATGGAAAAATCAGGGTTGAGCCCGGCCACCATTATGAATGGGCCTGGCTGCTCTCGCGGGCGGGCCGGCACATGGCGGTCAACCCCGCCTTGATCCAGGGGATTCTCGGCTTCGCGGACAAGTTCGGCGTCAATTACGGCACGGGCCTGGTCTATGACCAGGTCACCGCCGAAGGCGAAGTCACCCAGCCGACCCACCGCCTTTGGGTCCAGACCGAGGCCCTGAAGGCCTGGCTGGTCCGGACCGATGTGGGCGAGGCGGAAAGGGAAAGCCGGGTCAAGCTGATCGAGGCCAACCTCTTGCGCCATTATTTCATCCGGCAGCCGATGGGTTCCTGGTGCGACAGGCTGGACGCCAACGGCCGGGTCCATGACGGGCCCGTTCCCGCCAGCTCCCTGTACCACATCATGATGTGCGTCACCGAGCTTTGGGCCTGGCGCTCGGCCAGATCCTAAAAATTCCGGCCGTTTTTTCGGAGTGATTGAAACCCTTTGAGGAGGCTGAACATGGGCGATGCATCCAGGATTCAATGGCTCTCCGATCCGGAGGATAAAGACTATCCCGCCGCCCAATCCTATTTAACCCTGCTTCGTTCCGAAACCGAGGCACTCGCCTTGGTCAAAAAACTCAAGGAAGCCAAAGTCACCCCATACAAAGCCAAGGATATTTTCAGGGCTTCCGGGTTGTCTCTCTTAGGCGTCAGCAATTACCACGTTTCCAAGGATCAGCAGAAAATCAAGGATGGGAAATCCTTGTCGCCCCTCCTGCTGGTAAGAGACGCCTCCAACAGCAAACTCATCATCGCGGACGGCTACCACCGCCTCTGCGCGGTTTATGCCTTGGACGAGGATCAACTCATACCCTGTAAAATCGTTTAGCAAGTCTTTTTAACCAGGAACGGTTCCCCTCTTACCCTGTGACCCTGCCGCCGCCGTTTATTTCATGGTTGCTTTCGTCCTTCCGGCTCAAGATTCATCCCCCTTGTTTCCCCTACAAACACCTCAAAAAATCCCCTGGAACCTTTTTGACCGGGCCGTGTCTTATTGGTTATAGAGGGTTGAACCATTTCAAATAAGGAGAAAAGTCATGCGATGGAACAGGAATTATTGGTTGGCGGTATTGGCCTTGGTTGCCTCCCATGCCCAGGCGGCGGTCAAGGAAAACAACGTCAAATATCAGTTGGCGGTTGTGGAGGATGGAAGCCTGATCCATGAGGCCAGGCGCCAATTGTACGACTTCCGGGCGGAAGTGGTGAACGATTCGGAAGGGGTTCAACCGGAGGAAATTAAAAACGGACGGCCCTTTATCACGGCCTCCCGGGGGGAGCGCTACTCCGTGCGCCTTTACAATCCCCTGCCGGTAAGGGTGGCGGTGAACTTGACCGTGGACGGGCTTA
>CAZUXW010000016.1:23561-48706 GCA_964624625.1 uncultured bacterium | reverse complement strand
TGTCCTGCTGGAGTTTCCCTTGAATCACTTGACGATGATCAACATTGGCAGGGAACTGGGGAGGTTGATGGCCAGGAAAGAAAGGATTGCTGGTTAAGTTGGATGATAAAAGTTTATGAACTTGGCCGATGTTCTGGGATGACCCATTAGCCGATGATGAAGTTTTATTCTTTTGGGCCGTTTTAGTTTTTGGGAACGTTTTGGAAAATGGTGGCGACGATCTCGCCGATGCGCTGGGAAATTTGAAGCTTGGAAGGGTCCTCGCCCGCGATGGGGGCGGGGAACATGGGATAGACGGCGGTGATGCCCTCCTCCTTGAGCCACTTCATCCCGGGATCCATGGCGCCTACCACGGCGACGCAGGGGATCCCCATTTTTTTGGCCATCCGGGCGACGGCCACGGGGGCCTTGCCTTCCTGGCTGGAATTGTCCAGGCGTCCCTCGCCGGTAATCACCAGGTCGCAGCCCTTCATTTGATCTTCCAGCTTCAAGGTTTGGGCGACGAAGTCAAAACCGCTTTCCAGCCTTCCGCCCAGGGCCAGGAGCGCCATGCCCATACCACCGGCGGCGCCGGCGCCGATTTGGTTTTTCAGGAGCAATCCGGAGGCTTTCGAAAGAACGCCTTCGAACTGGTAGAGTCCCTTTTCCAGTTCCTCGACCATTTCCGGGGTTCCGCCCTTTTGGGGGCCGAAGAAGCGGGCGGCTCCGTGATCCCCTAATAGCGGGACCTTGACGTCCACCATTCCAATGATATCCACGCCCTTGAGCAGCAGGCGGATGGGGTCCAGATCCACGCCCAAAATCCACGAAAGGTGTTTTCCGCCGGCGCCCTTTGGCAAAGCGGCTTTCGTCTTGAAAATCGCTCCCAAGGCCTGGAGGAAACCCAAGCCGCCATCAATCGTCGCGCTTCCACCCAGGGCGATCCGCAAATGCTTGGCCCCGTGTTTCTTGACGGCCTCAGCGACGATTTCACCGGTTCCATAGCTGGAGGTCTCCATGGGATTGCGCTCGTCCACGGTCAGGCGGAAAAGGCCGGAGGCTTGGGCCATCTCAACAACGGCCGTTTCTTTTTCCGGCAACTGGGACATCCCGAATTGGGCCTGTTTGAACCTCATTAAAGGATCATTGACGGTGGTGGTGATGGTTTTGCCCTTCAGGACATAAATAATGGAAAGAAGGGTGCCCTCGCCCCCGTCGGCGATGGGGCAAAGACGGAGATTTGCCTTGGGCAGGGTTTTTTGGATGTGGTTGCGGAGCAGCTCGGAAATTTCCTGAGCGGTATTGATGCCCTTAAATTTATCAGGCGCGATAAGGATTTTCATTTGTTTCCTATTCGTTCACGTAATAGGTTTCCATAAAAACGTTTGACGACCCACCCCAAAGATAGGCCGCGGCGGCCCAGGGAACAGTCCTTGGATGAACTGTCCGCTTGTTTATCTTTTGGGTGCCTGGCATTACACTATAACCGCTTAGGGATATCATTTTAAGGAGGAAAAATGGCTCCGCAAGACCAATCCATCACTTCTTTGCAGAAAGATTCCCTTACTTTTCCCCCTTCCCAGGCCCTTGCGGCCAAGGCCCACATCGGTTCCCTTGAAAAATACCAAAAAATGTATGACCGCTCGATTTCCGATTCCCACGCCTTCTGGCTGGAACAGGCACTTTCCGAGCTCCAATGGTCCAAGAAGCCATCCCAAACCCTGGACTATACCTGGGATTCCAAGAAGCGGGTGATCCAACATACCTGGTTCGCGGATGGGGAATTAAACGTCTCGGTCAATTGCCTCGACCGCCACTTGGGAGGGCCGGCCCGGGATAAGACGGCGATCCTTTGGCAGGGGGAGAAGGACGAGGATGTCCGGAAAATTTCCTACGCCGACCTCCACCAGATGGTATGCCGTTTCGCCAACGTGCTCCTCGCCAAGGGGATCCGCAAGGGCGACCGGGTTTGCGTTTATATGCCCATGGTTCCCGAGGCGGCGGTGGCCCTTCTGGCCTGCGCCAGGCTGGGAGTCATCCACTCGGTGGTGTTCGCCGGATTTTCCGCCGAATCCATCAAGAACCGAATCCAGGATTCCCAGAATGTGGCGGTCGTTACCGCAGACGTCGGCTTCCGGGCCGGCAAAACGATCCAGCTAAAAAACATCGTCGATGAGGCCTTGAGGGACTGCCCCACGGTCAAAAATGTCATTGTCTTCCAAAGGGGCGAGGGGAAAGTCGCCATGCAACAGGGCAGGGATGGCTGGTGGCACGAGGAGATGAAAAATGCCAGCCCGGTTCACCAGGCCGAACCGATGAAGGCCGAAGATCCCTTTTTCATCCTCTATACTTCGGGATCCACCGGAAAACCCAAGGGCGTCCTGCATACCATGGCGGGCTACCTGCTCCACGCGGCCATGACCCACAAATATATCTTCGACTACCATCCCGAGGATATTTACTGGTGCACCGCGGATATTGGATGGGTCACGGGCCACAGCTACATCGTCTACGGGCCCTTGGCGAACGGCGCCACCACCTTGATGTTTGAGGGCGTGCCGAATTTCCCGGACCCTGGCCGCTTTTGGCAGGTCGTGGCGAAACACCGCGTGAATATTTTTTACACGGCCCCGACGGCGATCCGGGCCTTGATGAGGGAAGGGGAGGCTTGGCCTGGAAAGCACGACTTAAGCTCCCTGCGGGTGCTGGGGTCGGTGGGGGAGCCGATCAATCCGGAAGCCTGGCTCTGGTACCACCGGAACGTGGGCCTGGGGAAATGCCCCATCGTGGATACCTGGTGGCAAACCGAAACGGGCGGCATTTTAATCTCGGCGATGCCGGGTGCCCATTCCTTAAAACCCGGAAGCGCCTCCCGGCCCTTTTTCGGCGTGGAGCCGGTGGTGCTCCGGGATGACGGAAGCGAGTGCGGGCGGAACGAGGGAGGGAAGCTTTGCATTAAAAAACCCTGGCCCGGCATCATGAGGACGACCTGGGGGGACCACGACCGTTTCATCGATACTTATTTTCAAACCTTCCCGAACCTCTATTTCACCGGCGACGGATGCCGAATCGACCAGGACGGCGATTACTGGCTTTTGGGGCGGGTGGATGACGTGGTCAATATCTCCGGCCATCGGATCGGCACGGCGGAAGTGGAAAGCGCCCTGGTTTCCTTTCCGAAAGTCTCGGAGGCGGCGGTGGTGGGATATCCCCACGACATCAAGGGCCAGGCCCTTTACGCCTACGTCACCTTGAAGGAGGGAGTGGCCCTATCCGACGAGATCAAAAAAGAATTGATTCAACATGTGCGCAAGGAAATAGGCCCCATCGCCCAGCCGGACAAGATCCAATTCGCCGAGGGCCTGCCCAAAACCAGGAGCGGTAAAATCATGAGGCGGATCCTCCGGAAAATCGCCGAGAACGACACGGGCAACTTGGGCGATACCACGACCCTGGCCGATCCCTCGGTCGTGGACAAGTTAGTGGACGGGAAGCAGTAAAGACGGAGGGAAACCCCTGTCTCGAGGCGTTTTTCCAACCCTGGAGAGGACCAAAAGACCCGGCAAATTAAATGATTTTAACCTTCCTAAGGCGCCATCCATCCCCGGGGGGTTTGTACTATACTAGGTGCATGAGCACGAAATTAACCAAAGATCAGATGGCCTATTTCGCCACCGAATGCGCTTCCTTTAATTTCCGCAAGGCCGCGCGCGCCGTGACCCAGCTGTTTGACCAAGCCCTTCAACCTTCCGGCCTCAGGTCTACCCAACTTGGAATATTGCTGGCGGCTGGTATTTATGAGAAGGCCACCATGTCCCAATTGGCCGAGATAATTGTCGCGGACCGGACCACCCTTACCCGCGCCTTGAAGCCGCTATTCCGCCGCGGCTTTTTGGAAAATATACCCGGCCCGGATAAGCGAAAGAACGGAATCGCCCTCACCCTTAAGGGTCATCGCGCGGTCCGCAAAGCCGCGCCCTATTGGAAAAAGGCCCAAGACCAGGTACTGAAGGGATTCGGGAAAAAACAATGGGCGGATTTCAGGGTGAAATTGGCCCAGGCGATCCAGGTGGTCAAGCAACCCTAGCGGCCTGAGGGAAAATGGAAGGCTTCGGGGTGAACAGCCGGGCCATCCCGGGACGGAGGGGTTTTCGCAGGCGCCACGATGGCGGTAAATAGGGCCTTTTTGCGCCGAAACTATTTATCCCGGATGGACGTCCAAAGAGTAGGAAGTGAATCGTGGTCGGAACGCCAAATAATCCTCATTGAGGTGAGATATGAAAAAAATCCTGTTAGCTTTGCTCGCGATTGGTTTAATCCAAAGTTCCGCCGCTTATGGCCAAGAAGAGGGCGGGCATCGTCACGGGGGATCCAGGGATGAGGGAGGGTTTAAAAACGCCGGTTCTCCCCGCGCCGAAAGAAGCGAGCCGGCCGAAGAGCCGGTTGAAAAAAGCGAGCCACCTAAAAAAATACGGCAATCCCGCCCCCAAAACCAAAACATCGGGAATCCCGTCCATCGTTCTCGGGTTGCGGCCGGTATTGACGGATCGATGCCGGTGAAAAAAGGGAACAGGCCCCATTTCAACCGGGTTGAGAATCAACCAGGGGGGGCTGTCCGCCGTGAAATGCCGTCGGGAACCGTCTCCGGAAACGCCGGACGCCATCCCACCGCCTCCCTCCCGGTGAAGGTGAGGGCCATGGGTATTACGCGTTTCCCCGAGCCCATCAAGGATCATTCCAAAATCCTGCGGGTGGACCGGAAGCACTCGGTCATGGTTCCCCCCAGGGAGGGGCCTGGCGGCAAAGCGATCGGCGCGAAAGTTTTCGCGGCCAAGGCCATCAGCGGGAAATTAGTTTTGAACCACATGACCTCCATCACCAAAAACGCCGCCTTCGCCACCCAGATCAACATCTACAACCGCAGTGAAACGATGAAAAATAATTATTATTGGCACAGCGGCAACGGATTCAATTACTGCCATTATTACGATAATTGGGGCTATCACTGGTACGGCTGGTACCTGGGACCCCACTTTTTTTGGACCCGCTATTACGGCGACAATTGGTGGTGGTATGACGGCAATTACGACCGCTGGTGCTACTGGCATGACGGGGGATGGTGGTGGCAGGACCCGGAAAGGGTGAATGTGGTGTATGTTTATAACGACAACGCCTACACGCCGGTTCAAACATCGTCCCAAGCGAACAACCAGGAATCAAACCAAGTGGTTTATCAAAGCAATGACGGGACCAGGAAAGTGAAAATTATGGGCGACGGCAGGGACGCGTTCCTCTACGATTCCACCCAGTCCCCCTCCTTTGACCCTGTTTATTTAGCCTCGGGCGTCAAGGACATCAAATTCTCGGACACCAGCAATAATAAGCCCCTTCAGGTCATGCTGACCCTGCAAGACGGCACCTTTCAGATGTTTGACGCCTACGGCAATCCCTACAACCAGTCGCAAAATGATTCGGATCATTAAAGATTCATCGATAACCTATGTGCCGGTCAAGGGGCTTCCGTGAATTACCAAGAATTTGATCAATGGCTGGAAAACCTCAGCGATGCCGACAGGAAATACCTGGAGCGGCAGGCCCCCTGGAAAAAAGCGCGTGAAAAAGCGAAAGCCAGCCGGTCATTACCGCCGGGCTTCGTGGAAAAGACCATGGAAATTCTAGAGGGCGGCTCCGAAAGCGAAACTTAAGGGCTTTTGCGGCGGAAAAAAGAACACGAAAATAAACAATGTTGTGCAACCGATTTGTCCATTCCTACAAACCTGTTGGATGTAAAGAAATCATAAATATTCCCTCCGCCAAACTCGTTTAAAACCCCACGGAAAAACCCTTGAATAACCCCGCAAGTTGGCGTTACTCTTGCATCCTCAACCTGTGACGTTTTCCATCTTTCGACACCCACCTTGTTTCCGTTTGATCGATTTGTCGAGTTGCTTCAGTGTCGCCGAAGGCCCTGGCAGTGGCTGGAAGTTTAAAAATCTTTCAAGGAGTCATCAGCATGTCATCGTCACGCAAGAAAATCGCCTTATCCATAGGGAAAGAGGTTTCCCCCGTTGAAAATTACAAGTCCGAACCAGGAAGCGCCATTTATGGTTCTCTGGTGTTCAATGACGCGGCTCAAAAGCAATTTTTATCCAAGGATGTCTACAAGAAACTCCGCGCCACCACCACCAAGGGCGAGCCGTTGGATCCTTCCATCGCCGACCAAGTCGCCCAAGGCATGAAAGAGTGGGCCTTGTCGCACGGCGCCACCCACTACACCCATTGGTTCGTTCCCATGACCGGCTTGTCCGCTGAAAAGCACGACTCTTTCCTGGAGCGCACCGATGATGGAGGGGCTATCGCTGAATTCTCCGGCAAGACCCTAATTAAAGGCGAGCCGGACGCTTCCTCATTCCCTTCAGGCGGGACCCGTTCCACCTTCGAAGCGCGCGGTTATACGGCCTGGGATCCGACTTCCCCCGCTTTTATCCAGCAGGAAATCAACGGCGCGACCCTGACCATCCCGACGGCTTTCGTCAGCTACACTGAGGAAGCCCTGGACTTTAAGACCCCGCTTCTTCGCTCCGTCGAAGCCCTGTCCACCCAGGCCATCCGCCTGGTCCGCATCTTCGGCAACAAGACGGCCAAAAGGGCCTACACGAATATGGGCCCGGAGCAGGAATATTTCCTGATCGACCGCAAGTACTACGAACTCCGTCCCGACCTGATCGCCAGCGGACGCACCCTCTTCGGAGCTGCGCCCTACCGCGGACAAGAGTTGGAGGACCACTATTTCGGCTCCATCCGCGAGCGTATCCTGGCTTACATGATGGATCTCGACCGGGAACTCTGGCGCTTAGGCATCATGTCCAAGACCCGCCACAACGAGGTGGCCCCGGCCCAGTTTGAGATGGCTCCTCTTTATGAGAAATCTTCGGTCGCGGCTGACCACAATATGATCGTGATGGAACTGATGCGAAAAGTCGCATTGCGCCACGGCCTGGTCTGCCTCCTGCACGAGAAGCCTTTCGCCGGCATCAACGGAAACGGTAAACACAACAACTGGTCCATCGGAACCGACGACGGCGAAAACCTTTTGGAGCCTGGCCATACGCCCCATGAGAACGCCCAGTTTCTCGCGGTCCTGGTCGCCGTAATTTCCGCCGTCGACAAGTATGCGGAATTGCTCCGAATCGGCATCAGCGGTCCCGGAAACGACCACCGCCTGGGAGCCAATGAGGCTCCTCCGGCCATCATGTCGGTCTTTTTGGGCGAGCAGTTGGAAGACATCGTCGCCCAGTTGGAAAGCGGGAAGGCCTCTTCCAGCAAGAAGGGCGGAGTGATGGAATTAGGCGTCTCCATTCTTCCCCCCCTCCCGAAGGACAGCACGGACCGCAACCGTACTTCGCCTTTCGCCTTCACGGGCAACAAGTTCGAGTTCCGCGCGGTTGGTTCCACGGCCCCGATTTACTGGCCTAACACCATCCTGAACACGATCGTGGCCGAGTCCCTCGACCGCATCGCGACAGCCCTGGAAAATGGCAAGGGTGATTTGAACAAGACCCTGGCTGAAGTTCTTCAGAAAGAGCTTAAAGAGCACAAGAAGGTCCTTTTCAGCGGAAACGGCTACAGCAAAGATTGGCACGCGGAAGCCGCCAAGCGGGGCCTGCCGAACTTGAAGAGCACGGTGGACGCCTTGAAGGCCATGCCGAAGAAGGAATACAAGGAGTTGTTCTCCAAGTACAAGGTGTTGAACGAGAAGGAATATGACGCCCGCGAGGAGATCATGTGGGAGCGTTACGTTAAGATCGTCAACATTGAGGCCGGTTCGACGGTGGACATCGCCAAGAACCAGATCTTGCCGGCGGTGCTTTCGTACCAAAACAAACTGGCCCAGACCATCCAGGTCACCCAGTCGGTCTCGAAGACGGCTCAAAAGGGACAAATGGCCCTTCTGGACGAGATCGCTAAAGGCGCCAGCGAGTTGTATGAAGCCACCGAGGCTTTGGACAAATTGATCGAGAGCGCCAATGGCGGATCGAGCCTTCACCAGATCGCGTCTTCCTTCAAGGATTCGGTTATCCCGGGAATGCTGAAAGTCCGGGAAATCGTCGACTGGCTGGAAACCGTTACGGATGACGAGGCTTGGCCCTTGCCGAAGTACCGGGAGATGCTGTTCCAATATTAAACTGAAGGTTTGTCGTTTTAAGGGGCCGTTCCCTCAGGGGAACGGCTTTTTTTTTTGGCCTCAATCCCCAATTCCATGGACAAGGCCAAGGGACTGGGATCGATCAGGATTCTTCCTGAAATTTCCAGGACAGGGGTGATTTTCTTACCGCCGGTTTTTTCCAAAAGAAAAGCTAAGGCGGAAGGATCCTCCTCGACGTTTCTTTCCTGGTACAGAACCCCCAAAAGATCCAGCTGGCTTTTCAGTTTCCGGCAATCGCTGCAGCTGGAGGATGAATAAAGATTGATGGGGCTGGCCATGGGTTCCTCGGTTCAAAAGATGGGCCTATTGTGCCGGTTCCCGCCGTTAATTCAAGACCACGGTTGAAATCGGTGCCGTTGCGCTGATATAAAGAGGCATCTTTTATGAAAAGGGGACTACCATGAAAAAAGTCTTGCTGGCTTTAGCAGTTTTCTCATTTTTGTCACCGGCTTTGGCCGAGTTGAAAACGAAGACGGTTGAATACAAGGACGGCGATAAGGTTTTAGAGGGCTACCTGGCTTACGATGATTCCCTCCAGGGCAAACGCCCGGGGATTTTGGTGGTGCATGAATGGAACGGGTTGGGACACTATGCCAAGGGCAGGGCGGACCAACTGGCCAAGCTGGGTTATGTGGCTTTCGCCGCGGATATCTACGGAAAGGGAGTGCGCCCCTCGACTTTTGAGGCGTGTAAGGCGGAGTCGGGAAAGTTTTATGCCAATCGGGGAATGTTGAGGCGCAGGGCCAAGGCGGGCCTGTCGGAGCTCAAAAAGAATGAACTGGTTGACCAAAAGAAAATCGCGGCCATCGGTTATTGTTTTGGGGGTACAACGGTGTTGGAATTGGGTAGGAGCGGCGCCGATGTGGCGGGTATCGTCACTTTCCACGGGGGATTGGATAATCCCAAACCCGCCGACGCGAAGAACATCAAGGCGAAGGTTTTAGTCTGCCAAGGCGGGGCGGACCAGTTCACCCTTTCCAGCGTTCCGGCTTTCAAGAAGGAAATGGATGACGCGAAGGTGGATTATAAATTCGTGACTTATAAAGGCGCGGTCCATGGTTTCACCAATCCGGACAATGACGGAAAAACGCCGGGCCTAAAATACGATGAAAAAGCCGATAAGGCCTCCTGGAAGGAAATGAAGAAGTTTTTCAAGAAGTTATTTAATTCCTGATTTTAGGAAGGACATAGCCCGCCCTCCCCCGGGGGCGGGCTTTTTTATTTTTTACGGGTTTTCGTTTTGAAGAGGGGGCCTGAGTCCAGTTCGGACTTTTGGCCCAGGAACGGATCTTCCAGCACCCATTTCCGCAATTTGGCTTGAGCGCTGGAGAAGGGAAGCTTCATCAGCTCGGCTGCCGAGACCCATCGATAACCCCGCGGGAAGGCCTTTTTTTTGAGCGGTAGGGCCTTAAAAAGTTTCAGGCTAATTTTATGGTGGGTGATTTGATGGCGGACCTCCCTGATTTCCCTCGGTTCCATTTTCATTTTTAAAATTTGTTCCAACTTTTTTCGGGCTTCCTCGTGGTTTTTTCCCTCCGCGCTGGGGAATTCCCACATTCCCTTCAGCCATTTCTCGTCCTGGGTCCTTTTTTTGACCAAGAATTCCCGGTTTTGTTCCGCCAGGAGGGCCGCCATGGGAATTTCCACGCTTTTGACCTGTTTCGGCATCTCCGGAAGCTCGTTTTGAATACCCCTCTGGGATGCCTCGCATTGGCTCATCATGGGGCATAACAAACATTGGGGGTTCTCGGAAAAACAAACGGTAGCCCCTAATTCCATCAGGGCTTGGTTGAAGTCTCCCGGCCTTTGGCTGGGAACAAGGGACCTGGCGAGTTCCCAAACCCTTTGATGCCCTTCCCCGGATTTAAGGTTGCCTCTTAAGACGAAGATGCGGGAGAAAACCCGGATCACGTTGCCGTCGACCAAGGGGATGGGTTTTTGATAAGCGATCGAAAGGATGGCGCCGGCGCTATAGGGACCCACCCCCGGCAATTCTAAAATTTCCTCCAGGGTATCAGGAAGCTTGCCGCCGTAATCCGTCATGACTTTTTTGGCAGCGGCCTGGAGGCTGCGGGCCCTCCGGTAATAGCCCAAACCCTCCCACAATTTCAGGACTTTTTCCTCTTTGGCTCCGGCGAGGGCTTTCCAATCAGGGAGTTCCTTCAAGAATCGTCCGTAATAGGGAAGGACGGTTTTGACCTGGGTCTGCTGGAGCATCATTTCGGAGACGAAGGTGGCGTAGGGATTTTGGATATTCCGCCAGGGAAGGTCCCTTTGATATTGGTCGTACCATTTTAGGATGGTTTTTTGGAAAAGGGCCGCGTCCGGGGAAGCGCCGGGGGAGGGAGGTTTCTTCTGGTTCATGGAAGATCGGTGATCTCAAAGGTTTTGAGCGGCTCCTGGGAGCCTTTGACCGCGATTGGGTTCAGGGCTTTGCCCTCCACTTGGGGTTTTAATTTTTGGTAGGTCTCCTCCGAGGCGACGGTCTGCCCCGGAGCGGCCATGGCGCAAAGGCGCGCGGCGATGTGAAGGGGATCGCCAATGACGGTGTAATCATAGCGTTTATCCGATCCCAGATTTCCCGAGACCACCCATCCCGTATGGATCCCGATGGCGATCGTGAAGGGCGGGCGGCCTTTTTTAATCCTGGAAATATTGAAATCCTTGAGGGATTCCTGGATTTCCATGGCGGCGCGCGCGGCGCGGAGTTCCTTGTCCTCGTGGGTGAAAGGCGCTCCCCATAAGGCGATGGCGGTTTCGCCGATAAATTTATCCATCAAGCCCTCGTATTTAAAGACGATCTCGTTGATGAGGGTGAAATATTGGTTGAGGGACTCCACCAGGTCTTGGGGAGGCATGTTTTCGCTGAGGGCGTTGAAGCCGCGCAAATCGGCGTGGAGGATCGTGACTTCCCGTCTTTCGCCCTTCAGCGCAAAAAAATCGCCTGACTCCAAAATGTTTTTCGCGGCCTTCGGGGAAACGACCTTGCCCAGGATGAGGGAAACCCGGTCTTTTTCCATCAAGCCCGTGATCATCTCCCGGAGGGACCGGGACAGGATTCCCCATTCGTCGCGGCGGTGGAGGGGAAGTTCGACATCGAATCGGCCGTTCTTGACCTGATCCATGGCCAGGAGCAATTGGTTCAAGGGCTTGACCCAGAACCAGGAGGCTCCCAAGGCCAATAGGAACCCCAAGCAAAGGAACCACCAGCCTTGTTTCCGGATGATTTTTTCCGGATTTCCATCAACGGATAAAGTTTTTTTGATCGGTTGAAAAGCGGCGATCAAGGCCAGGGGCTTGGAATCGAGGCCCGGAAGGGTCAACCCTCCCATGAGATAGGACTGGCGGTTCCAGTCGAGGGGACGGGAATCTTGGGCATAACCCTTGGCATCGGCGGTTTCCAGCATTTTCTCAAAGTCAACCCCGGCGGGGGGATGGGGCCGGGAGTACAAGGTTTGGGCCCTGGAATAGAGGGCCAAGTCGTCAGGGGTTTCCGATTTCAGCCAAAGGATAAAATCATCCTGGGCGAGGGCGCCCAGGATGATGACGCCGAGGGTTTTACCCTTATTGAGGATGGGGGCAAGCGAACCGTTATACAAAAGCCCTTGAAAAATAAAAAAACCGTTGAGGGCTGTTCCGCCGAGGGCCCGGTCCATTCCCGGAAAATCCCTGGCGCTCGCCAAAAGAGGTCCCGCCGGCTTAGGCTTGAATCCCTTTTTGGAAGGCGCGGGGGTGGGGGTTGGCTTGGGGAGGTTCAGGTTGTCGTAGAGAATATTTCCTTTCTTGTCGGTGAGGATGATCAAGGGGAGTGGGGCGGTTTCGGCGAATTTTTTACCGAAGACCCTGAAGGCGCCCAGGGAAGGGATCGGGGAAGAAAGGTATTTCTTAAGATTCTCGTTTTCGGAAAAGCGGAGGGCGTTCGACCTGATTTTATCCCCCCATTGTTCGACCGCTCCCTTGATTACCTTCAAGCTTTGCGAGAGCCCGGCCTGGGGATCGTTAACGACCGCCGGTTGGATATGTTTTTTTAAGGTGGAAGAGGCGCCCCAAAGAAAAAGGGAGGTCGGCAAAAGGGCCAGGGCGAAAAGGGAAAGGGGAAGGAGTCTTAAGTTTCTCACGGATCAAGATCCAGTCGGTTTGGGGGTTGGGGTGAAACGGTTTATATAATATCGTTTTGGCATTCTTCTGGGCTGGAAAAGAGGAATCTTGAAGCTTGCCTTTAAAGGAGGTTTCATCTACAATTTCGTCACTTCGCCCTTTTTTGTCAGTTCTTTCATTCTTGCTTTTAAATGGATGGGTCATGGCTGAAAATCAAAAACGCTTCTCGAGAAAAATCCAAGAACTCACCGCCCTCTATGAGATCAGCCACGCCATGGCCTCGATTCTCGAGTTCAAGTCGGTTTTGAACCAGATCCTTGAGATTCTTTCCCATCAATTGGAAATGAACCGGGGGACCGTGACCCTTCTGGACAAAAAAACGGGCCAGTTGAGCATTGAGGCGGCCCATGGGCTCACGAAAGAGGAGATCTCCCGGGGCAAATATAAAATCGGGGAGGGCATCACGGGGAAGGTCGTCGAGAAGGGGGAGCCCATGATCATTCCCGATATCGGGAAAGAGCCCCTGTTCCTCAACCGGACCAGGGCCCGCGGCGACGTCAAACGCCAGAACATCTCCTTTGTCTGCATCCCGATCAAGATCAAGGGCGAGACCCTGGGAGTGCTCTCGGTGGACCGGCTGTTCAAAGACGCGGATATCTCCTTTGAGGAGGACGTCCGGCTGCTGAGCATCGTCGCCTCCTTGATCGGCCAGAACTTAAAGATCCACCAAATGATCGAGAGGGACAAGGAAAAACTCCTGGAAGTGAACCGGGAGCTCCAAAGCGAGCTGAAGGGGAAGTATAAGCTGGAAAACGTCGTGGGTACCGCCAAGTCCATGGTGGAAGTTTATAAAACGATCCAAAGGGTCGCCCCCACCAGGACCACGGTGATGGTTCGGGGCGAGTCGGGAACGGGCAAGGAGTTAATCGCCCGGGCGGTCCATTACGGCAGCCCCAGGGCGGAGAAGCCTTTCGTCAAGGTGTCCTGCGCGGCCCTGCCGGAAACCCTGCTGGAAAGCGAGCTGTTCGGCCACGAAAAGGGCAGCTACACGGGAGCCTCCGAGATGGTGAAAGGCCGGTTTGAATTGGCCGACGGCGGGACCTTGTTCCTGGATGAGATTGGGGATATTTCCCTGGCCACCCAGGTGAAACTGCTCCGGGTCCTTCAGGAACGAAAATTCGAGAGGGTGGGCGGGATTAAAACCATCTCTTCGGACGTCCGGATCGTGGCCGCGACCAACCGCAACCTGGAGAAGGCCATCGCGGAGGGAAAGTTTCGGGAGGACCTCTATTACCGATTGAATGTGGTTCCCGTTTTTCTTCCGCCCCTCCGGGAAAGGAAAGAGGATATCCCCCTGCTGCTGACCCATTTTCTGGCCAAGTATAACGATGAAAATAAAACCAGTTTCAAAATGGCGCCGGAAGTGGTGGCCAGGCTCGTCAATTACCATTGGCCCGGGAATGTCCGGGAATTGGAGAATACCATTGAGCGCATGACCGTCATGGCCAAGGGCACCGTCATTTTGCTGGAGGATGTCCCCCTGCCATTGGAGTTAAATGTCCATGCCGCTTCCCTGGCGCCGGCGGAGGTTTCTTCCGCGGCTTTTTCCTCCAACGCCTCCAGCGGCGTCACCTTGATTGAAATTGAGCGGATGAAGGTCATGGAAGCCATGGAGCGCTGCGGCGGGGTTCAAGCCAAGGCCTGCAAGCTTCTCGGGATCACTCCCCGGCAATTAGGGTATAAATTAAAAAAGTACAAGATCGGGTACAAGCCTACTTTTTTATAAAAGGGTCCGCCCTTCCTCTCCTTTTAAAACCTCTTATTCCCCGCCGATTATCGTTAAAAGACCACCTGATTTAACACTTTTGGTTTGGATTGGCTTTTGCTGTAATTAGAGCTCGCTCCGGGAATGGGCGGCAGGGCTTGGTCAATCCCTTTTCTCGCGGCTTGTTCCCGGAAACAGCCTTGTGCCTTAGCGCGGTGGTTTAACTATTGATCGGGGGAGCCGACATGACGCCAAAAGAAATCATGGACCTCATTAAACAGAAAAACATCAAGTACGTCGATTTTCGGTTTATTGATCTTCCGGGCATTTGGCAGCACACCACCTCGCCGGCCGCTTTTTTCGATGAGGATACTTTTAAGGAAGGCAAGGGTTTTGACGGATCCTCCATTCGCGGTTTCCAAGCCATCCATGAGTCGGACATGCTGTTGATTCCGGATCCGGACTCCGCCTTTATCGATCCCTTTTTGGAGGCGCGGACCCTGGTGTTGACCTGCGACGTCATAGATCCTGTGACCCGCGAGTCCTATTCCCGGGATCCCCGCCATGTAGCCCAAAAAGCCGAAAAGTATTTGAAGTCGACGGGTATCGCGGATATTTCCTACTGGGGGCCCGAGGCGGAGTTCTTCGTGTTTAACGACATGAAGTTCGACCAGACGATCCATAGCGCTTTTTACTCGGTGGATTCCACCGAAGGGTCTTGGAACACCGGCCGGGAGGAATATCCCAACCTGGCCAATAAAATCCGGGGCAAGGAAGGCTATTTTCCGGTTCCCCCGGCGGACAGCCAAATGGACCTCCGCTCGGAAATGACGACCCTCCTTCAGGAAATCGGCATCCCCATTGAAACCCACCATCACGAAGTGGCGACCGGCGGCCAGGCCGAGATCGACATGGTGTTTGACCAGCTGGTCCCCATGGCGGACAAACTCCTGAAATATAAGTACATCGTCAAGAATGTGGCCCGGCGCCACAATATGGTGGCCACCTTCATGCCCAAACCCCTCTTCGGCGACAATGGCTCGGGGATGCATGTGCACCAGTCCCTTTGGAAGGGAAGTACCAATATTATGTACGATGAGAAGGGATATGGAGGCTTTTCCCAGGCGGGGTTGTTTTATATCGGAGGGCTGCTCCGCCACGCTCCCGCCCTTTGCGCCTTGATTTGCCCCACCGTCAACAGCTATAAAAGGCTGACGCCGGGTTTTGAGGCTCCGGTCAACCTTGTTTACAGCCAGCGCAACCGATCGGCCGCCTGCCGGATCCCCCTTTATTCCAAGAGCCCCAAATCAAAGCGGGTGGAATTCCGCACGCCCGACCCCTCCTGCAATCCCTACTTGGCTTTCTCCGCCATGTTGATGGCGGGATTGGATGGAATCGAAAACAGGATCGATCCGGGCAAACCCCATGACATGAATCTTTACGAGTTGGAAGGCCGTGAACTCAAGAAAATTAAAAACGTTCCCGCTTCCTTGGACGAGGCGTTGGACGCCTTGGAGAAAGACCACGATTTTTTATTGAAGGGCGGTGTTTTTACCCAGGACTTGATCACCGAATGGATCCAATACAAGAGGACCAAGGAGGTGGACGCGATTCGGTTGCGGCCCCATCCTTACGAATTTGTCCTTTACCACGATATTTAACAAGGGACTCCGGGGAAGCCGGTTTTTTTCCCGGTAATCCCGGCTTTTTAAGCGCTTTAGCCTGGTGAAAACCCTGGTTCGGGGAAGATTGCCAATAACCGTAAAAAAAGCGATAAAATACCACGAGCGTATAGCCGTACTATATAAAGGGCAACTGAATGAATTTCCAACTTGTTTTGTTCAAGCCGGTACAAAAAAAATTTTTCGGGTTTCTGTGGACGGCACTCCTGGTTCCGGCCTTGAGCCTAGCCGCCACTCCCACCATGCTGGTTTACGGTCCCACCTCGGGCGGTTACGCGGAATCAACCCCTGGTTACATCGTCACCGTTTGGAACACGGCCCAGTGGGCCGCCGCCACCACCGCGCAGTTCGCGGCCTTTAATGTCATCGTGTTTGGGGACGCTCCCGCGCCCTACTGTATAACCGACCCGACGGTTTGGAATACCGCGATCGCGACGGAATCGGTCTGGGCTCCGGCGGTCACGGGGAACACCCTCATCATTGGCTCGGACCCGGACTACCACATCTTTAATTCGGGCGTCCCAGTGGGAGTGGTCCAGAATTTCGTCAATTTCGCCGGAAGTGGAACCGGCACCGGCCTCTACCTGGCCCTCAGCTGCGTTTACGAATCCAGCCCTCCCAATACGCCTGTTCCCCTTCTCGCGGGGCTGGGAGCTTTTACGGTGGAGGGTGCCGGGGGATGCTCGAACGCCGCCCATAAGGTCGCCAATCATCCCGCCTTGAACGGCGTTACGGATACGATGCTTTCCAATTGGACCTGTTCGGTCCATGAGGGTTTTGACAGCTGGCCTTCCAACTTTATACCCTTGGCGATCGCGACGGACGCGAGCAATCTGAATTTTACCGCCGGTGATGGATCCAGCGGCCTGGTTTACATCCTGGCTTCGGGAAGCCAATTACAGCCCCTTCCCACCAATACCCCCACCTTGACCCCCACCTTGTCGCCCACATTGACCCCCACCATCTCCAATACTTTTACCAAGACCTTTACCCCTTCATTCACTTCCACTTACACCAACACGCCAACTTACACCCCCACTTTCACTTACACTCCCACCATCACTCCCACTCCTACTTTTACCTTGCCCCCGGGAACGAATACCTATACGCCTGTCCCGACGAACAGTTTCACCCCCACCTACACGCCGACCTTCACCTATACCCCGACACCCAGCTACACTTTTACCGTGACCTCCACGCCCACGATCACCTCCACCCCCACCGTGACCTCCACGCCGACTGCCACCTCCACCGCGACCCCTCCTCCCATTGATGTCTTTACCGCCGATAAAAATATCTTCAACCCCTCCACCGACAAGGTTGTGACTTTTACGATCAAATACAATCAATTTCCAGGGCCTTATCATTTTTCGATTTATAACACCGCCGGGGAACATATCCTGAGTTTTCCGACCAATCCCCATCCGACCGGTCCCATCAATGACCTTTTTACCTGGGATGGTAAAAACAAGAATGGGGACGAATGCGCCAGCGGGGTATACATCCTCTACCTGGTGGAACCTTACAGCCGGAAGGTCAAGCGGCTCATCTTGGTAAAATAGATTTCCTTGCTTGGGGTGGGGATTTTTCCGATAAAAGAAGGCTTCATCCTTTTGGGTTTTTGACGTTAGGTCATGGACATGAAACACCCGAATTTCCCAACTCTCAGGTCCTTCCTTACTTTGACCGTGTTTTTGTCGATTTGGATGGGGACGGTTTTCCCGATCCAGGCGGCGATTACCCATAAAGGCACGGAGTTTTGGCTGGCCTTCCCCCAGGGCAACGGGGTTAACAACCCTCCCCAGTCCCTCCAACTTTTGATCACTTGCGACCTTGCCACCTCCGGACAAGTCCAAATTCCCGGGCTGTCCTATACTTCATCCTTTACGGTGGCGGCCGGCGCCATGACTCAAATCATGATTCCAACCGGCGCGGAGGACACCTTGGCGGACGGGGTGGCTTCTTTGGGCATTCATGTCACCTCAGCCAATCCGGTGGCGGTCTATGGATTAAATTACGACCAGTACGCGTCCGACGGTTATTTAGGGCTGCCGGTGGAGGCTTTGGGGACCGAATATATCGTTCAAACCTATTACAACCAGGGGGTCACCAATGGCACCCTCCTGGGCAGTGAATTCGACGTGGTGGGAACCCAGGATTGCACCCACCTTGCCATTGTCCTTCCCCCGACCTACACGGGAACCCGTCCGAGGGGTTCGGCTTATACCGTCTCTATAAACCAAGGGGAGGTCTACCAGCTGAAGGACCTGATCCTGGATAACGACGTTTCCGGAACGATCATTACTTCGGACAAGCCGGTGGCGGTTTTTGGGGGACATGTTTGCGATTTTGTCCCTTTCCAAGTGAATAGCTGCAACCATTTGGTAGAGCAGCTTTGGCCGACCCAGTGGTGGGGCACCCAATTCGTCACCATGCCCCTGGCGACCAGGTCGAACGGGGATACTTTCCGGCTCCTCGCCTCGGTGGATGGAACGGTGGTCAATGTCTCCGGAGCCGCCTCCGTGACCTTGAACAGGGCCAAGTTCACCGAGCAAGTTTATGACACGCCTCATTTTATCAGCTCGAACTTTCCCATTTACGTGATGCAATACTCAAACGGGCAGAACTTTGACGGCAACACCAACTCGGATCCCACGATGATTTCAGTGCCGCCTGTCAGCGCCTACGACCGGGCCTTCAACCTGGCGGCTCCGGTCTCGGCCTTCGCGGGGAATTACGAGAATATTTTGGTCCCCAACGCTGGCCGGGGAGCGGTGAGCATCGATGGGGCCCCGATTCCCGCCGCCTGGTACACGCCCGTGCCCTCCGGCTACGCCGCCGCGCAAATTTCAACCGGTCCCGGATTCCACTCCTTAACCGCACCTGTATCCTTCGGGGTCATCGCTTATGGTTATGACAGCGCGGACGCCTACGGTTATCCGGCGGGACTTTTTTTTAGTTCCAATACGCCTGTTCCCACAGCCACGCCAGGTGGTCCTTGTTTTACCCTGACCCCGACGAATAGCCCTACGGTGACGCCCACCAAATCCCCCACCAACACCCGCACCTTAACTCCGACCCGAACGCCCACGAACACCCGAACCCCCACGCCTACCGCCACTCCCACGAAGACCCCCACCCCCACGGCCACGCCTCCCTTTCCACCCACGCCAACGCCAAGCGCCACCAACAGTCCGACCGGCACGCCTACCGCAACTCCGACCAAAACTCCCACAGCTACCTTGACGAACAGCGAAACGCCAACTCCGACCAGGACCCCGTCGAATACTCCGAGCTGGACAGCGACCCCATCCTTGACGCCCACGGTCACGCCGACCCAGACCCCGACGTTATCGCCAACGGCCACACCCACCCCAACCTGGACGAACACGGCGACATTAACGCCTACATCCACTCCGACTAAAACCAATACTGATACAGCGACTCCCAGCCCGACATTGACCCCGACGCCAACCCTGACGATAACGCCGACTGGAACTCTGCCACCCACGAATACTCCGACTTGGACGGCAACTCCTTCCACCACTTTCACTTCTACTAAAACCCCGACGGTTACATTAACCGCCACGCCTTCAAAGACCGCCACCAACAGTCCGACGCCGACGGTGACCTTGACTCCCACGGTGCCGGCAACGCCCACAGTAAGTTTTTCTCCAACGCCTTTGCCGGGCGAACCTTGTGAGATGCATGTTTGGCCCAATCCCTTTAATCCGGCTTTGGCTTTAGGCGGCGTTTTGAAATTTTCATGTTTGCCGGACCGGGCGGAAGTGGTCTTCTATACGTTGTCGGGGGAATGGGTGGCGCTGGTTCAGGAAGCCAGGGGAATGGCCCTTTGGAACGGACAAAATGGGCAGGGGATACAGGTTTCTCCCGGGGTTTATTTTTACGTGATTCGATTAAATAGTAAGGTCCTCAAGATGGATAAAATCCTGGTGATCAATAACCATTAAATAAAGCGTTTTTTTAACAGGATATTTATCCGATCGAAAGGGTAAAAAAGATGTTTTTTCCCGTTAGTTTTAGGTGAAACCAATAAAAAAATGATATATTTGGAATGAGTTCAGGGATATTTGCGATATTTTTATTTGCAGGGCAATGTTCGTAAAACGTTTTTAACCCATGGTGAGTGAATGAAGCCCTACCTAAAAACAATTAAAAATCTGGCGTCGACCATCGGCATGGTCCTGTTGTTCCTGCCGATCAAGGTGCTTGCCGGTGTATCCATCACCAGCCTGACGGTTTCCGACAACGCGCCTTCCCCCGGCTCCGTTATCGGCGTGACCATTGTTTATTGTGAATCGGCCAATACCACGCCTTATTTCCTGGTGGCACTTAATCCCGGATCCTCCACCATGCAGAGCTGCCCGGCCGCGAATCAAGTTTTGCTGGTGGACGGTTGCACGGGTAGTACGGGGACCAGCCCGGTGAGTTCCGCGCGGCAGGACAGTTCGGACACTTGTGGGGGAAACGGATGGGCCGGTGTCGCTGTTCCCAACAGCCCTCCTCCTTGTCCCTATACCCAAATCTTCAACGTGACCATTCCCGCCAGCTCCCCTCCCGGCCCAATCAATTTAATCGTCGCGGCGGGGGATTATTTCGTCCAATGCAATAATGGAATCGTCCAACAGGTCTCCACGGTCCTCAATTTACCCCTCCCCCCGCCGGCTTGCACACTCCTCAAACGGGCGGAGGCTGCCACGACAGCCCCGGGGAGCATGGTCCTTTTCAGCATGGATTACTCTTTCGTGAACACCACCAGCTTCGTGATCACCGATACGGTACCGGCCAACACGACCGTGTCCTCCATCAGCGGCGGAGGCGTGCAGGCCGGAAGTAATTTGACCTGGAATATTTACAGCGGCGCTGGGGGGCCCCAGCAAAGCGGTACGGTATGGTTTTTGGCCCAAGTGAACCCCGCCACTCCCGATGGAACGGTCATCAGCAATACGGCGACCGCCACCGCGGCAGGCGCGCCTGTCACCAACAGCACGGCTTTCACAACGGTCGCGGTCCCGCACTTAACTCTCGCCAAAAGTGAATCCGCATCTTCCCTCCCTTCCGGCGGTACCATCACTTATACCCTGGATTGGAAAGCGGATGGTCAAAGCCTTCAATGGTACGACCCTTACGACAGCAGTTCGGGCACGCCTAATGGTTTTGACGGAACCACCTACATGAACACGCCGGTCGGCGGTTCCTGGACCTTGGCCTCGGATCCCAGCGGGGGACAATACATTGTCGCCAATGGTGGGGGCGGTGGAAAATACCCGGAGCTATTGCGATCCACGCCCTTGAATACCTGTTCCGATTACACAGTCGAGGGAGACCTCTATATCGATTCCAACAATACCCCCAATGTGGACGCCACCATGGTGATCGGCTACGACGGCCAAGCGGTCAATGGCCAGGGCTATATGGTCGGCATCTCGCAGGACTCGGGACCCTTCCACCTTTTCCTGCAAAAATCCTATTTCGGTACCCCTAGTTGGCCCATGGGAGACGGTTCCTTCAATGTACAGTTGAACGCTTGGTACACGGTTAAAGTCCAAGTGACTACCGTTGGAACCAGTAAAAGTCTCGCGGTGAAAGCCTGGCCCAGGGGAACGGCGGAACCGGGCGCGGTGAATTTCACTTACATCGATCCTACTCCTCCTCCCTGTAACCCCGTTTCGGTTTTCGTGGGTTGGCAGGCGGACGAGAAAATCGACCAATATGACAATTTGAAAGTTTTTTCGTCCGGGCCCGTGATCAACGCGGCTGTCACGGATGTCATTCCCCCCGGCGTAAGCTTCGTGGGATTTGGGCCGGTTCCCTCGACCTACAATGCCTCCGTTTATAACGCGGGAACATCGACTTTGAGCTGGTCTAGCTTCGTGACCATGTTTGGGGATCCTGGACCGCTGAGCTGGTATGGAACTGTCGATTGTTCCGCGGGACCCAATATATCCAACCAGTTCACCATGGCGGCCTCTGGAATCCCTTTGACAACCTCGAACAGTGTCAACCTGACCCTAAGCTCTTGCATCACGCCGACCCCCACCCCTGCCGCTTGTGCTTTAACTGGCGCCACCTTGAGCTGGGCCTCCGATGACGCGGGAGAAATCTTTATCAACGGCAACCTGGCGAATGTCTGCGGGAACGGTTGCTGGACCGGAACGAACAACATCACCATTCCACTGGGATGGATTAATACGGCGGGGGATAACGTCATCGCCGCCTACGGCTATGCCACGGACACTCCTTTTAGCGGATCCTCCTGGCAGCTTACCTTGACCTATTCCGGGTACCCGAACAGCTATGTGCAAACGGGGGATCCGGGCGTTCTGACCCAGTATTTGTTTGATCCCAATGGGCTCAGCCTCCCGTCCGCTGGTTCCTTCCCGGCAAATTGGAATACCTTGCCTTTTGACGACTCGGCTTGGACAGCTCCAGCCACGGTGGGACCTTCTCCGGGAATTTGCGGCGGTTGCGACCATATCCCGAATCCCAGCGGCGGGAATGTTCCTTGGACTTGGGGAGCGCCGGTTTGGGATCCCGTTGGCGTAGGCGATGGCTATATGTATCGTCAGCATTTCCAGGTGGCGGGTTCTTGTAATCCATTGACCCCGACCAACACACCGACGGTAACCCCCACTTTAACGCCGTCCCTGACAATGACCCCGACCTTATCTCCGACAAAGACACCCACCGTGACCGTAACGGCAACCCCTACCAGAACTCCTACAAGAACCATCACCCCGACCTTCACGATCACACCGACCTTTACCTCGACTCCCGTGGGGCTCCATGTCTGGCCCAATCCCTTTAACCCTCGTTACGCGAACGGCGGCTTGTTGAAGGCCTATATCGTGCCGCCCCAAACCGTCATGAGCCTCTATACCGTTTCCGGGGAATTGGTGAACTCAGTCGTGGAAGTCGGGGGCCTCATCGGGTGGAATGGGACGAATAACTTTGGGACCATGGTTTCCACTGGAACCTATTATTACGTCATCAAAAACAAGGACAAGGTCCTCCTGACGGGAAAGGTTTTGGTATTAATCGATTAGGCTGCATTTCCCTGCTTTCAACGTTCAAATAGGTTTGAATCGGGGGCCAACCTCCGAGAGAATGAAATGGTGGTTTGGACCGAGGCTTATTATTATGTGGTTTGAATCGGTTGAGTGGATGACGGTAACCTTATGCATAAGGCGAAATTCCGAGATATGAAATCAGAAATAATAATGAAACTTCTCCCTCCGGCGGCCTATCGCAGGCTCAACCTGGTTTCCGGCTGCCTCGCTATCCTAATAGTCGTCCTTCCCCTCTCGGCTTTCGCCCAAACCAACGGCGCCGGAAGCACCAGCACGAATTTCCAGAAAATCGGCATGGGCGCCAGGGCTTCCGCCATGGGCGACAGCTTTACCGCCGTCTCCGATGACGCCACCGCCATGTTCTGGAACCCGGCCGGGCTGGTCCTGGCCAAGGGAACCCAATTCAACCTGACCCATGGGGAATGGCTTTTGGGCGTGACCCACGAGTTTTTCGCTTTCAGCCAAAACCTGGATAACGACGGGGCCTTTGGGGGAAGCTTGGGTTATATGGGAACCGGATCCTTCCCCGGCGCCCTGGAAATCCCCGGGGTTCCCATCGAATCCAGCTACGGGGGCGTTGGCGACAACATCAGCTCGTCGGATTACATCGGAAGCCTGGCTTACGCCCAGAGGCTGGGCAATTGGATCGGCGGCAGCAGCTTTTTCCAGAAATCCATCCTCGGCATCAAGGCCACGGCGGTCGGCCAAAATATCGTGAACGTGGGAAGCTCGGGACTGGCCTTTGACGCCGGGTACATTTATGAGGTTTCCCGGAAAACCTTTTATCTGGCGGCGGTGGCTTCCAATATCGGCACCCAGTTTCAAGGCACCGTGGTGGCGAACGGCGTGACGGTCGTCCAAAATTACAGCCAGCCGGTCATCTTCAAGTTCGGCGGCTCCTACCGTTTCACCAACCTGCTGATGAAAAAAGACCGGAACATCATCGCCATGGAAACGGACGGGCATATCGACACGGGCCTCAAGTTTGACATCGGGGATGAGTACCGTTTGGCGTTCGGCCGCAACGCGGTGGCCTTCCGGGCCGGCTACCGGACGGGAAGCGACCTGGGCGCTCTGGCCGGCTTGACCAGCGGTGTGGGTATTTCCCACCGGTTTGATGATTTTGAGGCGGGGTTGGATTACGCTTTTGTCCCTTACGGGGTCCTGGGCGAGACCCACCGGATTTCCTTAAACGTCATCATCGGCGTGCCCTTGATTATCCCGGAGGCCTATCTCAACGTGACGCCGGCCTTCGTGCTGGGCCAGCAAAAGATGGACGTGGCCATCGCGACCAAAAGCGAGGAGCCGATTGATAAGTGGAAAATGACGATAACGGATTCCTCGGGGATGCTGGTCAAAACCTTGTCGGGAAAAGGCGCTCCTAGCTCCCGGTTTTCATGGGATGGAAAGAACGAGGCGGGGGACTTGGTGCCGCAGGGCAACTATACCTTCAACCTGGAAGTGACCGATACGGAAGAATCCGTCGGTAAATCCCGGCCCCGCGAAACCTTCGCCAAATGGGTCCCCAAAAGGGTTCCTTACCAATACACCTTCGGCGTCTCCGGGGATCTCTTGTTCGACTCGGGCAAGGATGTTTTGCTCCAAAAGGGTTATGACGCGATCCAAAAAACCGCCGCAGCCATCCAGCTCAAATATCCCGACAGCTTGATCATCATCGCCGGCCACACGGACGACCAAAAACTCGGCAAGGGCGCCAAGTTCGCCGATAACCAGAAGCTATCCCTGGCCCGGGCCCAGGCGGTCATGGATTACCTGGTGAAAAACGGCGTGAACAGCCAAAAGCTCAGCGTCATCGGATATGGGGACACGAAGCCCATCGCGGATAACAAGACCCCGGCTGGCAGGGCGAAGAACCGGCGTGTGGAGCTGGTCGTGTCCGGCGTGATGGACGCTTCCACGAATGAGATGATTGATGAGGGTTTGATGATGATGAAGAATAAACGCACCAGGGAAGCCTTGGACCGTTTCTTGAAGGCCATTGAGGCCGATAGCCGCAACGCCAAGGCCTACCATTTGGCGGGGGATTGCTACCTGCTGCTGGGCGGAAAAGACCTAGCCGCCGCTTCCTATCGGAAAGCACTCAAGTGGAACCCGACGGACACGGCCCTGAAGACTTGGCTTGACCAATACGCTCCTGCGCCCCAACCGGTCCTGAGCCCCTCGAATGGGACGGCGCCGTTGGCTCCCCTGCCGGCCCTGCCCAACGCGCCCGCGAACCCCTCCGGCTCCACCAGTCAGGCCCCAGCCCCATCGTCCCAAGCCTCGGCGCCCCCGCCGGCTGTGCCGACGCAGGTTCCCGCGGC
>CAZUXW010000016.1:0-23461 GCA_964624625.1 uncultured bacterium | reverse complement strand
TCCCGCGGCCCCAGGCCCCGTGCCAGTTGAGGCGAACTAGGTTATTTTTCGGAAAGCTTCCCTTGCCTCAATAAAAGAAGGTTTCTTAAATTTTCTTCCGCGCCGGTAAAATTGGGATTCGAACGAGCCGCCCGCTCAAAGGCCCTTCCCGCCTCGGTCCAATCCTTCCTTTGGTACCACAAACAGCCCAATTCATTAAAAAGCTGAGCCTGGGGATATCCCGGCTGGATGGCCTTTTGATAATCGGCGATTCCCCCGGCTAAATCGCCCATCGCGCATTGGTGAAGCGCCGCGATTCTCCAATAACGGGACTCCAGCAGGGGATCCCCCTCGAAGAAAGGATAGGCCTTTTGGAGGACCTCCAGAAAGGAGGACTGGTCCGGATCCACGCCCAACTCCACATTGAGCCTGGTTAATGGCGCCAGGGATCGGTCAGCCTGAACCCACCGCAGCAGACGATCCCGGTTGCCGCTGTTGATGGGAATGACGCCTAAAAGAAGGCCGCCGTCCGCGCGGTTTAATCCCTCCGAAACCCAGCTCCAAGAACCCCCGGGAAAATCCCTGGTTAAATAAGAGCGCTCGTGGATATTCGTGAGGATGGCGGCCCACCTGGCATCCTCGACCTGGAGGCGGGGATTCGCCGCGGCGTTGAACGAGTAGGTCGCCACGAAGAGCGATTGGTCCAAAGTATCCGGAAGACCGTTGAGCAAAATCAACCCCTTGCTTCCGGAGAGGGATCGGGATTTCAAAAGGGTATAGGCCCGGTAATATTCCAGGGATTTGTTGTGGTCGTAATAGGCGGGATGCCTCGACCAATGACCCGGATATTGGACGAACAGATGGTAGCCATCCAGGACATAGGATGACGCCATGACGACGGCAAAAACCAATAATCGTTTGGAGGAAGGAAAGGTTAACAGCAGGTAATGGAGGCCAAGGGCGCAAATCAGGACAAAAAGCGGCACCAATGGCGTGAGTCTCATCATTTCCAGGTTGTTGGTGAGGAAAATGGGAAGGCAGAAAAGCGCGAAGGCCAAGGCGAGCCAACGGCTCAAGGGATGGCGGAAGGCGCGGAAAAGGAAAAGAACCGCGAAAAAAAACAGGGAGGTTGAAAGGGGATTCAGCAAGCCTCCCCAGACGGGTCCGAAGCAAAAGGCCCCCCCATTCTTTCCCCAGAAGAAATCCTCGAGATAGGCCAAGGGAACATGGGCCCAAGTCCGAAGATCCCGGGGAGTGCCCCAGGACCAGAGGTGCCACAAATAACCGTGATAATTCCTGGTATAGGCCAGGAAAAAGGGAGCGAGCAGGGGAAGGAGAACAAGGCTGAACTTCGCCAAGGCCTTGAGGCGGCCGGAGGTTCCGGGGCCGGCGCTGGCGGCGATCGTCAGTCCAACCAGGGTTGCCACCAGGGGCCAGGCGGTATAAGTGTAAAAGCCGATTCCGGTCGCTGCGGCCAGGAGAAAGATTTTGGGGGTGCCGGGAAATTTTTTAACGGAGAAGATAAAATCCGCGAGGATCAAAAAAACAAGGCATTCCCAAAAGAGCATAAGAATGGAGGGAATGGAAAACCGGCCCATGTAAACGGGCCAGAAACTAAAGGCCATTCCGCCCGCGGCCAGGGCCGACAAGGAGGGCGTGAAAAGCCTGCGGCAGGCAAGCCAAACCAAAAGAACGCATGCCAGTGACAAAAGGGCGGGAAAAAACCAGATCGTCGAAAGGGAATAACCAAAGGCGCCGCCCAAAAAACTCAAAAGCCAGGAATAAAGGGCGGACGCGGTGCTGGGACCGTGGAATAGATTCCAATTCCACCGCTCCGATTGTTGTATCGCGAGGTAGCCGAACATCCCTTCGTCGACCGTAGGCCAGCTGGAAAGGGAGGTGAGATGGAAAAACCTGGTGAACACCGCGAGTCCCAGAAACGGCGCCGCGACCCAAGCTGATATGGGCGGCAGACTTTCGGCGCCCAAGGCGGAGGATGCTGGCGCCCGCGCCAGCAAGAAGTACATAACGAGGACGGATAAGTCTAAAAAACCCGCCCAGAGGATGGCAACCGTGGAAGGCTCCCAGTAGGCCAGAAAGGCATTGGCCGCGGTCAAAGCCAGGAAAGCGGCCAGGGAAAACCCGTAGGAATCCAAAAAATGCAACTGGGGGACCGGAGCGGCGAGAAAAATGATGGGCTTTGGCCTAATGGGCATTGGCGGTCCTGTTTTGGGGTCTAATCCGGTCTTAATTTAAAAAAATTATAACTGGCAATGGGTTTCAACTTCGATGTAAATCACTTTTTCTTCGGCCGGTCGGCCGTTTTTACTTGTCGCGCGGGTTGGCGAATAGGTAGCATAGGCGGTCAAATATCAACGGATCGGGGATCGCCTGTGCGAAAAGTGCTAGTTCTTCATGGACCCAATTTAAATCTTCTGGGGGAGAGGGAGCCCAATGTTTACGGCAAGGTCACCCTGGAAGAAATCAACAAGGAACTCCAGGAACTGGCCAAGGAGTTTCAGGTTGAATTAAGGATTGTTCAATCGAATCACGAGGGCGAGATCGTGGAAACCATCCAGAATTCCCGCCACTGGGCCGATGTCATCATCATCAATCCAGCCGCCTATACCCACACCTCCGTGGCCATCCGGGACGCGATTTCGGCCGTGAACGTGCCCTGCATTGAGGTTCATCTTTCCAATATTCACGCCAGGGAGGGGTTCCGCCAGGCTTCCCATGTTTCCCCGGTGGCGGTCGGCGTCATCGCTGGTTTCGGCAAGAACAGCTATCTTTTAGCCCTGAAGGCCGCCACCTCGATTATCCTTGCCGAAAAGAAAAAATAATAAAACGCTCCTGTTTCCCGCTATCGGCCCCCAACAAGGATTTCCGGCAGAGGATAGCTGACGACTGCCGGCTGAATTTCACTTAAAATAACCCCATGAAATCCTTTCTCCAAACCCCCTTGACCTCAGGCTGGCTTTGGGAATTTTCCTTCGTCATCCTGGGCGTTTATCTGTTTTTCCATCCTGTCCTGGCCTATCCGGCCTCCCTGGCCGTCGTTTTAGGGGGCGGGTTGGCCCTTTTATTTTTTCAATCCATACCTCCGGAAACAACAAGGATTCTGGGCAAACCCTGGATTTTATTTTTAGCTTATCTTCTGGCTTCGTCCCTTTGGTCCGTCTCTCCGGGGGTTACCTTGAAATCGGCGGGATTGGCTTTTTTGGGGACCCTGCTTTTTTCCATGGCCAAGGCGAATGGACGGGAAAGCCAAAGCCGGATCGAGGGGATCGGCTTGACGCTGGCCTTCCTGGCTTCCCTCATGGCGGTTTACCAATGGGCTTTTGGGTTTGAGAAACTTTCCCCGCTCTTGTCACAGCTGCAGGGCGGCGAAGAGGAGATTCTTGAGGCCGCTATCCACAATAAAAGGGCTTCCGGGCCTTTCGTAACCCAAGGGGCCTTGGCGGCGTTCCTGATCCTATTTATTCCCCTGGGCTTCATCCTGATGAAAACAGCGACAGGGTTTAAGAAGAAAGGGCTTGGCTTCGCGGTCTTGGTGATGGTGGCGGGTCTTTTAGCGACCCAAAGCGTCGGGGCTTTCCTTTGTTTAACCCTCGCGGTCCTCGCCGCGGTCTTTGGCAGGTCCTCCAAGGCCTCAGCGGCCTGGGTCCTATTGGCAGGGATCCTTTCCGTCGTCCTGCTCATCTCGGCCAGGGGCTTTCAAAGCTGGCTGCTCGCGGCTTTAGGAACCAGGCTTGCCTTATGGAAGGCCGCTCTTTTTCTTTTCACGGCCCATCCCTGGTTGGGAACGGGACTTGGAACTTTTGACGAAGTCTACCAGGGAGCGGGCCTGCCCTTGGTCACGGGCGCCCGCTTTCCCCACAATATCCTTCTTCAAATCTTGGTGGAAACGGGATTGGCCGGCCTTTCCATTTTCTGTTTCATGATCGTGGATTTGGCCCGCCGGTTTAAAATTCCGTCCCTTTGGGAAGGCTGGGGAGTCATGACCGGGGTGCTGGCTTTTTTATGGTTCTCCCTGTTGGATTTGCCGTTTCAGATGCCTGAAATTATCTGGTTTTTTGCGGTGGTGGCGGCCCGATTGGAGCTGCGCCAGGGGGAGGAATTCAAGCTGCCAAGATTCTCGGCGCGATGGTGGGAAATGGGATTGCTGGCGGTTATCGGGGTCTCTGGATTTTGGCCGCCTTTCCGCGCTTGGAATTTCGCGCTTTTGGCCTGTGCCTTATGGTTGTTAGTGGGGCTGTTTCAGCAAAAGTTCGACAAGGTCCCCCTTTGGATATTCGCTGGGGGTCTCTATTTGGGAGTGAGGGCTTTTGTCTCGCCTTCCGCCATGGGAGCCGTTTGGTTTTTGGAATTGGCGGGGCTCCTTTTGGCTTTCTACCTGCTGCTGCCTTGTTTTTCCAATCCCCAAAAATTCATGTACTGTTTCGCCGGCGGGGGGCTGGTTTGGGCCTTGAAAATCTGGTGGGAATCCTTTCACTATGCAGGCCCAGGCCTGGACAACTGGGTACATTTCCAATATTCCGACGTGAAGGACTGGATTATTTTCCCCAACCCGAAGCAAGTCGGGCTGTTCTTAATTCCCCTGGTTTTTATTCTTTGGAAAATCCCGAGGAGTTTCACGGGCCTTCTGGGTTTAGCCTTCGCCCTTTTGACCATGGTCCGCTTGAAAGCGTTCGGAGCCTTTCTTGGGGTTGGAACCGGGATCCTGGCGGCCCTCAAGCCGCGAAACCGGACTTGGCTGGGGTTAGCGGCCTTGGCTCTGGCCGGCGGGTTGCTTTACCTGAGATCGCTGGACCCAAGCGCGACGAGGTGGGAGCGGTTGGGAATTTGGAATTCCGCTTGGTTGATTTGGGAGCAGAGTCCCTGGGTTGGAATAGGTCCCGGTGGTTTTGCCGGGTATTTTCATCTTCATCCTTTCCCAAGAACCACCGGGGTCAGCCGTTATCTCATGGATCCGCAATACGCGCACAATGAGTATTTAGAACTTTTAACCGCTTTTGGCTTGATCGGTTTTTGCTTTGTTCTGTTGGTCTTTCGGCTGGCCTGGCGTCAAATCCAGGATTCGACCAACCGATCCGCCGTGGCGGGCCTCGGGGCGGCGTCGCTGGTTGATTTTTGCCTTCACACGCCCTTAATGGCGCTCCAAGCCACCGGTCTTTTAACGGATGGAAGCAGGAAAAATCCCGTGGTTTCCCATGTGGGCGGTTTTTTGGCTTTGGGCTTGGGGGCCGGCCTATTTGGGCCGCCTATTTTTTCCATGGTCTTAAAAAATCAAGCCGAATCCCGGCTGGAACAAAATCAATTCAATCCCGGGGATTTACGAAAACTAGAAACGGCCGAGCGATTGAACGCCTGGGATGCCCGTTACTCCGCCGCTAAAGCCGCCTATCTTGAGAAATTATATGTTTCCACGAAAGATCCCGTTTGGGCCAAAAAAGCCGACGCGGCTTTTGAACTGGTACTGGGGTTGGAGAAGGGGGATGGACAGTGGCGCCTGAAAAATGCCGAAAGGCTTTCCGCCCGGTTCCCCATGGATTCGTCCCTGGAGGCGGCGCGGAAAACGGACAGGGCTTGGGACGAAGCCAGGTATTTATTGCCGTTCAACGCCTTCCTTAATTTTGAGAACGGCCTATATGAGCTCAAAAGGGGCCGTCCGGAATGGGCCTATCGTGAATTTATCCATGCCAGGTTTAGCGAGCCAAACTTCGCCTCAGCTTGGTTTTTGGAGGGGAAAATTTTGGAGGAAAAAGGGGAAAAGGCCGAGGCCAGGGAAGCTTTCCAATCGGCTTTGAGAGTTTATGACCAATGGAAAGGCGCGGGCCGCATCGATCCCTTGGAAAAGCGGTTGGTGTCCCTTCCGCCTGAAGCGGTTGAATTCTTGGAAAAAGAGCTGGCCCTTGCGAAATAAAAAAACCTCCACTGGGGAAGAGGGGCGGAATGTTCTGGTTTTGTTTTTGTTCCTGGTGATCATTTCGATTTTTTATTGGAAGGTTTTATGGGGGGGCTCCATTTTTGTGTTTGTGGACGCCTCGCGATTTTTCTATCCCCTTTGGAAATGGGGGGCGGGAGTCCTGGCCCAAGGGCTGATCCCGCTGTGGAACCAGGACGCCCAATTCGGAACCCCTTATTTCGCCGATCCCCAGATGGCCTACGCTTATCCCCCGGTTCCGATCCTCTATTCCCTCCTGGTCCCGGTCAACGCCTTCGCGGCCCTGATCATCCTCCATCACCTTTGGGCCTTGATCGGATTTTGGTTTTTCGCGCGGTCGGAAGGTTTCTCCCCGAAGGTTTCGTTCCTGGGGAGCTTGGCCTTTGGTTTTTCACTCCATGTCGTTTGTTCCTCTTGGACGCCGGTGGCCTTGATGACGATCAGTTGGCTGCCTTGGGTTTTCGCGGCGGCGGGAAAAGTTTACCGGAAGGAAAAGGGCGGCTTGTTTTACCTTTCCTTCGCCTGGGCCATGCAATTATCGGCGGGTTATCCGGTGCTGGTCTATTTGACGGGTTTGGCGATGGTGCTTCATTTCGGGTGGAAAACCAAGAACCCATTTCACCACCAGGACACCAAGGGCCCCAAGAAAGGCACGAATTCCCTGGGACTTTCAGATCATCTTGAAAAGGGTTCCTTGGCGAATTTGGCGCCCTGGTGGTTCAAAAATTTGAATTGGGTAGGGTGGTTCGCGCTGTCGGGATTGACCGCTACGGCTTATAACCTGGTCTGGGGACTTCCCTTCGCGGAGGTTCTCGGGTTAAGCAATTATGAAAATGGCGCGGGGAAATTTCACGACCTCAATTGGATGGATCTGGGAACGGCCTTGAGCCCTTTCCTTCAGGGCCATCCCTTGAAGGCCGATTATCACGGCCCCCACTATTGGGTTTCCACTTACTACATCGGCCTTCCGATTCTCTGCCTGCTGTTATGGGGCGCCTTCCGCCGGGTTTATCAAAAGACCTCGCCGGTCCTTTTTTTTATTTTTCTGGTTTTGAGTTTAGGCGTTTTGGGGGCGGGAAAGGCCTTGAAGGCGATTCTGCCTGGCTATTCCCTGGTCGTCCATTCCGGCTTTTGGCTGTCGATCCTGCTGCTTTTCGCCGTATGGATGGCGATGGAATCGATGGAATCGTTCCTGTCCCAGCCGCCATTGAACCGGGGAAAGTGGGTTTGGGCGGGAGGGGTGGCTTTCATTTATGCCGCGTCCCTATTTCTTCAAGCGCCCCTTTATCCCGGTGATTTTTGGGTTTCGGCGGTCTTGTTGATTCTGGCCTTGTACCTAAAGCCTGTTGTTTTGCGTTGGGGTTGTCTCGGCTTGGCTTTGGTTTTGTCCCTGGGTCCGGCCGCCGACGGCTTGAATATATTGCTGGACCGGAGCTATTACGAAAAGCCTCCCTTCGTCCTGTCCGCCTTGCCCAAACCGGGAAGACTTTTTTTCACCCCGCCCCTGATGAGGGAGGCCGGCAAGCTGCAGGGCGGGACCATGGCCCAAGCCTATGAAACGGCCAAACAAAGGCTTTATCCCAATTGGCCTTTAGCCTTCGGCCGGGAAGCGGCCCCCCTATATAATACGATCCAACTGAAAAAATCCTTCGCCTGGACATTCCAGGCCTTCCAATATTCGCTTCAACATTCGCGCGATGTCCTGGATTATTTGGGAGTCCGGTACCTGTTCGGCAAAAATCAATTTGGGAATTATGGAAAAATCGAGGCGGGGAATGGGGATGAAGTTTACGAGAACCCGGGCCCCCTGCCGAAGTGGTTCACGGTTGAGAAGGCGGTTCCCGCTGGTCCGGCGGTCGAAGAGGATTTCGCCAAAGCCGACAGGGAAGCCGTTGATTATGGAAAGGAATGTTTTATCGAGGATCCCGCGAAAGCCGGAAGCTACAGCCCGCGTCAGGTGACGGTTCAACCTCAACCGCCGAACCAATCGTCTTTCGCCACCCGGCCTTCGGGAAAGGGAAGGGCCCTGGTTATTTCCTCCGAATGCGGTGCTCCCGGTTGGAAGGTTTTTGCCGGGGGAAAAAGGAAGGCCGTCGAGTTGATTAATCACGCTTTCCGGGGGGTGGTCCTGGAGGAGGGAGAAAATCAGGCGACGTTTAAGTATGAGCCGACGGCCTTTCGACTCGGCCTCTTCTGTTCATTGGCGGTTTGCGCTTTATGGGCCTGTCTTTTCCTTAAAAGGATCGCGCCGTGAGTCCTAAAGCAATATTTAAAATTTTATGGGCGGGGTTCCTGCTCTCGATCCTCTTCTGGATCGTCCGGTTTTGGGGTCACTTGCCCGCCACCATGGATACCCTGGAATATGTCTTTCCGGAGAAGTGGTTTAACGTGGAGTCCTTCCAAAACGGGAGGATCCCCCTTTGGAATCCTGATCTCGCCTGCGGGACGCCCCATGTGGCGAATCTCCAATCGGCGGCCTTTTATCCCTTCTTTTGGCTTTGGAATTTCACGGGGTTATCCGATTGGTTGGTAACGATGGCACTCCTCCATGTGGTCCTGGCGGCGGTTGGGTTTTATCTTTGGATTCGATCCCATAAGGTTTCTCCCGTTCTTTCAACCCTTTGCGCCTTCAGTTTCGCGGGATCGGCTTTAATGGTGAATTATTGGGGCTTCCCGACCCATTTGGCCTCCATCGCCTGGGTTCCTTGGGCCTTTTGGGCCGCGTCCCGGTTGACCCTAAAGCCCAGTTTTGGGCGATGGATTTTGTCGGCTCTGATTTGGTCCTTCCAGATTTTAGCGGGATATCCCTTTTTCACCTTTTATTCCGCGCTTTTCATGGGCGTTTGGATGTGGGTGAAGGATACCCGGAGCCTCAAAAAGCATTTTCTCCATGGCAGTGCCTTCGCCGGGGCCTTGGGGCTGACCGCCTGCCAATGGCTGCCCTTTGTGGATTTCTTGGGTTACCTGCACCGCGAAGGCTGGGGTGAAAATCTTTTCAGCTTAAAATGGATAAATTTCCTCACCTTGTTTCAACCCCAAATTCTGGGAATACCAGGGACGGACGGCTATCAAGGGGACTATCCCAATTTTATTTTTAATAATTTATATTTGGGCCTCATTCCCCTCCTTTTCTTCGTTGGCAGTTACTTTTCGGCGAAGTCCCGGGATTATTTCTGGAAGGGGGCGGCCCTCTTTTGGCTTTTCTGGCTCGCCGGAGTCCATTTTTTCCCCTGGAGGATTTTACCGGGCCAGTGGCTGGACCGGGTGGAACCCTCGAAAGCCTCATTCCTTTTTGTCTTTTGCGTCTTCACATCCCTGGGGATCAGCCTCCAGGAAATCGCGGATTATTCCTCACGGAAAAATAAATGGCGGAAAGGGGCCTGGATTTTGGGGGCCCTTTGGATGGCGGATCTGGCAGGGGTTCCGGCCAGGATCGTCCATGTGGTCTCCGATCCCTACCGCAACGAGGTGGTCCGGCAAACCGCCATGAAGGCCAAGCAATGGACGGGAGAGGGGAGAATGATCAGTTTGCGGGACCCCAACCAATATTATTCGGCCGATGTCCACAGTTTGGATGATTCCTTTAGGGAGACAGCCGCGAACTTGATTCCCAATACCAATGTGGTTTGGGGTTTGAGGTCGGCGAGGGGCTATCTCACCATTTTCACCGACGGGTTCCAAAACCTGAACCGCTATATTCAAATGGGCGGGAATTACGATGGCCGTGTTTTGGACGCGGCGGGAGTGGATTTGATTCTTTTCCCCCAAAGCCTGCGGGATTTTAAATACCGCGTTCAAGAACCGGTCGGACACACCCTTTTTATCAAAAACGCCGGAGCCCTCGGGACTGCCTGGGAAACCGCCAGGGTCCGGGAGTTTCCAAGCCGGCGGGAAGTCTTTGAGGCCCTCCTGAATCCCAGAGCTTTTTTGGAGAATGAGGTCTACACGGAAAAAGGGCCGGGGGATAGGGCGGTGACCTTGCCGCCGGTGAGTCGAAACCTTCCGGGTTATTCCGGCCCTTCCTTTACCGATCGGCTGGCGGCTTGGGGCAGGGAACTTTTCAGGGATGAAACCCTCATTCAAAACCGGAGAATCTCGCCCTGCGAACAGGTGTTTGAGATCGCGACCTCCCAGAAAGGTTTCCTGGTGTTCAACGAGAGCTTTTCCCCCGGCTGGCACGCCTGGGCGGACGGAAAACCCGAGCCTATTTTCCGGGCGGACGGCCTTTGGATGGCCGTTTTGCTCCCGGCAACGGGAGCCCATCAGGTTTGCTTCCGCTATGAGCCCCCTTCATTCCGTCTGGGATTATTTTTAACGCTGCTGACCCTGGTATCCTTGGCTTTGGCGCTGGTATTAAGACAAAGGGAAAGTTTAAGGGGTTGGTTTCCTTTTCCGTGAAAAGTGGTAAACTTGGTTCCGAAAAAGGTGTGTATGCATTTCTGGAGAGGCCCGGGATAGATCCGGCTGGAATGGAGCGAGGGGTTGATCAAGAAAAAATTCAATAAGCTTTTTCTCCTGTTGTTTTTGACGGCCACGGCTGGGTTTCAATGGAGCTGCGAAAAGGACACGCTGGCCCCGCAATTTATCACCGCCGCGAAAAATCCCGCCATTCCCGCGAATCTGTTCGCGCTGGTCCAATCCTACGGCTGCGCCGGCTGCCACAATCCCACCCCTGGTTCCTATAGCTTCGAAGACCTGACCACGGCGCAAAATTGCTACCAAAGCTGGGTGGGAGTGGCGGCTGTTATCGCGGACTGTCCCGGGACGAGGGTCGTGAAGGGGGACGCGGTGGATAGTGTTTTGATCAAGCGTCTTGAGGGAACTTGCAGCCCCCAAATGCCCTATGGCGGTCCCTATATGTCCGCCGGTGAAATACAACAATTCAAGGATTGGATCAATCAGGGCGCGAAGCCTGAATAAAACCCAAGGAGCCAACGTGAGACTAGGGATTGCCTTTTTTGGAGCCGCGACGCTGTTCCTGACATCCTGCTGCTGGGCGGAGCCTTATTTCGCCGCCCGAAAAGGGGTCAGCTGCAACGCTTGCCACGCTAATGACACGGGAGGATTCGCGCGCAATGACTTCGGCCGCACCTTCGGCGAAGGGTTGGAAACCTTTGATTGGCAGGGTATTTCGGAAGACGCTCCGGCCCCCAAGGCCCATGTCACCCGCAGGCTGGCTATCGGCGGGGATCTGCACATGGGTTATGTCCTGAACGATAACAGCCAGATCAGCAGCTTCGACCTGGGACGCCAATATTTTTACCTCATGGCTTATCTCAATGACGCCATCAAGGGCGTTGTGTCCTACAGCCCGACCGGCGCCAAGGAAATTTACGGACTGGTTTCCCTTCCCTCGGACGCTTACCTCAAGATGGGAACCTTTCATATTCCCTATGGTTTGATGCTGGCCGACGACAACAGCTATATCCGAAACGGCCTGGGGTTCAGCTATACCAGGACCGAAGTGGGGATTGAGGCTGGAATCTACCCTGGCCCTGCCTTCTTGAAGGTGGCCGCGTTCAACGGCAACGGCGCCAGCCCTGTGGGAGTGGACCAGCAAAAGGCCTTTTCCACCTGGGGCGGGGTGAACTTCACGGACTTTACGATCGGGGGTTCCTGTTATTACCTTTCCCCCTCCTCCTCCCAAAACCAAGGGTATCAACTCCGCTTTGGCGGATTTGGCTGGGCCAAAATTTGGAGGGTGGTATTAATGGGCGAATATGACCGTGGATACAACGCCTTCGACCTGGCTGGAACGAACGTGGACCGCATGATCGCCATCCATGGCAGCGCCGAAATCGACCTGGGGGACAGTGTCTTCATCCGGTTACAGAGGGAATATTTAAATCCCTCCTTGGCGGTGGACGATGAAAGCGCCCGCAGCGTGGCGGGAGTCAGGTTTTTCCCGGTACAGAACCTTCAGGTGTCCCTGGATTACCAGTTGATAGAGCCTGTGGCTGGTTCCAGCACGGGCGGGATCATCGCCGACACCCACGTATTCTTTTAAAGAATAAAATAAATAAACGGCAAGAGGGGTGAATCTTCTAAAATAGTCCCGTGACCCCTCTTTTAACCCCCTCTTTCATTGCTTTAATTCCGAAGACGGCCAGGTTGCTTCTGGCCGTCTTTTTTTTCGGCGGGTCGGCCCTGGCCGGGACAATTGAGGGCGATCAAGCCTCGATGGAACCGGACCTCAAGTCCCGATCGGATATCCTTTTTTTCTCCGGGTTCGAGTCCGCCCCCTGGAGTTCCGTGTGGGCGATGGCCTGGGGTCCCGAACCTCCGGCGCAGGGAAATCTCGTGGCGGGGTCCGGCGCCTTGAGCGGGAGTTCCCTGCGGGTGAAATATCCCCAAGGCACCATCGGCAGCGGGGGGGGATTACAGTTCCTCACGGATTTTTCCAGGTTTCCCACCGAACCCCAAGAATCCCTCTATCTTCGGTACTACATCCGGTTTGAGCCGGGATTTGATTTCGTAAAGGGCGGTAAATTGCCCGGATTGGCCGGAGGCGCGGCCAACACGGGCGGCCATAAACCCAATGGAACCGACGGCTGGAGCGCCCGCGTCATGTGGAGGGGCGACGGGAAGATCGTCCAATATGTCTACCATCCGGACCAACCGGGCGACTATGGCGAGGATTTTGATTGGAATTACGGAGGATGCCCCCGCTTTTTCAAGCCCGGCCAATGGCAGTGCCTGGAAACTTACGTGAGGATGAACAGCCCCGGAAAAAAAGACGGCGTGATCCGTTCCTGGCTGGACGGCGAACCGGCATTGGAGGTGATGAACCTCCGTTTCCGGGACACCTCGTCCCTAAAGATCGACAAAATGGTTTTTGACACTTTCTTTGGCGGAGGCGATCCCAGTTGGGCGACACCCCGTGACCAATTCGCATTTTTTGACAATTTCGTGATGGCAAAAAACTACATCGGCCCGGATCAAGAAGCGCCGCGAAAAACAGAGGCGGCGGCATCGCCCCCGGCCAGCGGCGACAAGGGGAAGGGATCCGTCCTGTTTGACGCGGATTCCAAGGCCTGGGAATCCGGGGGCTGGAGCGACGGCAAGTACGATTTCAACTCAGGGGGTCAAAATCACACGGCCGGGGGAAAGCGATGCGCTTGGATAGCGCTGCCGGATAAGGCCTGGGGCGGGGCCCAATTCACCGGCCCCCAAACCGATCCCAAGGATTTCAGGACCATCGCCATGTGGGTGATGCCCACGGGCTGCGATGTGGAATACCGCGTCCGATTTGAGCTGGCGGGGACGCAGACCGGCGTTGAGAAAACAGTCACGGCGGGTCCTCGGCACGGCTGGCAAGTCAACCAATGGAACAAGGTCGAGTTGCCTATTCTCGACTTCCGGATGGCCGGATTATTCGACCGGGTTGTCCTGACGTCCAACAGCGCCAAAGCTGTCTCGCCTTTTTACGTGGACGATATCGTTCTTTGTAAATGAGTTGAAAGCTTTGCGGTTTTATCTAATCGACAGTTAGGGGGCGGGCCTCGGACCCGGCCTGCGGAACCGTCTGCTTGGAGTAATCCATCTGAAATAAAAAACCCTTCAGTCCGATCGGACTGAAGGGTTTTTTTGTTTTGTCCTTTGCTTTGGACGGACGACGGGTTTTAAGCGATGGTGACTTCCTTGGACAAATAGACGTCCTGGATCGTCTGCAGGAGTTTGGCCCCCTCGGCCATCGGGCGTTGGAACGCCTTGCGTCCCGAGATCAGGCCCATGCCGCCGGCCCTCTTATTGATGACCGCCGTCTTGACCGCCTCGGCGAAGTCGTTGTCGCCCGAAGCGCCCCCCGAGTTGATGAGGCCTGCCCGGCCCATGTAGCAATTGGCAACCTGCCAGCGGGTGTATTCAATCGGATGGTCGGGGATCAAGGTTTCGTACATGCGCTTGTCGAACTTGCCGTAGTTGGATTCCTGGTTCAGGAAGAGGAAGCCGCCGTTATTTTCCGGCAGCTTCTGCTTGATGATGTCGGCCTCAATGGTCACCCCCAAGTGGTTGGCTTGGCCGGTCAAGTCGGCGGACAGGTGGAAGTCCTTGTCCTTGGTCTTGAAGGCCTTGTTGCGGATGTAGCACCAGAGGACGGTGAACATGCCCAGCTCATGGGCTTCCCGGAAAGCCTTGGTGGTTTCCTCAATTTCCCTTTGGGCCGTGTCGCTGCCGAAATAAACCGTGGCGCCGACGCCGGCCGCTCCCATTTCATAGGCTTGTTTGGCGGTGCCGAAATAAAACTCCGTGGCCTTGTTGGGATAGGTCAGGAGCTCGTTGTGGTTGAGCTTCACGATGTAAGGAATCTTGTGGGCGTATTTGCGGGAAGTCATTCCGAGCACGCCCAAGGTGGAAGCCACCGCGTTACAGCCGCCCTCGATGGCCAGCTTGACGATGTTTTCCGCGTCAAAGTAAATGGGGTTCTTGGCGAAGGAGGCGCCGGCCGAATGCTCGATGCCCTGGTCCACGGGAAGAATGGAAACATAGCCGGTGCCGGACAGGCGGCCGGTGGAATAAAGCCATTGGAGGTTATTCAAAACCCTTTGGTTGCGGTCCGTCGAGGCGAAGATCCGGTCCACCCAGTCGCTGCCGGGAATATGAAGCGATTCCTTGGCGATGCCCTTGCACTTGTAGCCCAGGAGATCCTTGGCGTCTTTTCCCAAATGCTTTTCGAGTTCGGATAAGTTCATTTTCGCGTCCTTCGCTGTGGATTTAGGCCCAGAAGGGGGCCCGACAAGGCATTAGTAATACAGAATATAGAAGCAATAAGCAACTAGATTTAACCACAGAGTGAACCGAGTTACCCGGAGTAAGGCGAAAAAAAGGAATTTTTGGTAATTATATAGACGATGCGGTGTTGATCTAATTTCATCTTGTATGGGAATGGATGTTTTTAAAATTAAAGATTTTACTCTGTGTAACTCTGTTCACTCTGTGGTGAATAAGCTTATTTCCAGGTTTTATTGAACTCCGCTTCTTTAAATCCAATAGTGGCTTTTTCACCCTCGACTACCAAGGGCCGCTTGATCAAACGGCCGTTTTTGGAAAGCATTTCCAAGAGCTGGTCCTCGCTGAGGGTTTTCACCTTTTCTTTCATGTTGAGCTCACGGTATTGGACCCCGCTGGTGTTCAGCAAATCCGTTATTTTTTTGCCGGAGGCTTTCAGGACTTTCCGCAATTGCTCCTTGCTGGGCGGTTGGGTGGTGATGTCCACGGCGTCCAGCTTATTCTTATGGGTTTCCAGCCACTTTTGGGCCTTGCGGCAGGTGGAACATTGGGCATAATGATAAAACTTCGGCATGGAAGAATCCTTTGGGATTGCGGTTTGAGCAGGAGCGGCATTGATGACGCCCCGGGTGCGATGAATCTCGCCCCTACAAAAGTATAAGGAAGGCCGGTCATGGTCAAGCGTATTGCGCTGAGCTCATTTTTGTTTTTATTCCTCGCCTCTGGAATATTCCTCGTCCCGCGCCAGGGAGTCCGAGCCGACGATTCAAAAGAGCCAGCCAAGGCATCCTCCAGCCATAAAAAGGCCAAGAAGAAAAAGAAGACGTCCTCCGCGGCCCAAACGATAACGGTCACTCCCTCCAGGACCGCGACGCCCCAAAAGACCGCTACCCCCACTAAAACCGCGACCAAGGTCAAAACGGCCACCCCGACCAAGACGCCCGTCTTCACAAAAACCCCGACCTTTACCAGGACCCCGACGGCCACGCCCGCTCCGAAAAAAGTGGACATTCCCCCGCTCTTCTTGGCGGAGGTCAAGGGCGAGGTTTTTTTGGTGCATCAGGGAGATAAAAAGAAAGCCGACCCGCCGCAAAAAGTGGAGCAAGACGACCGGATCATCACCGGCAACGACGGAAAGGCTTACCTGGAATTCGCCTCGGGTGGAACCGTGGAAATCGGCCCCAAGAGCGACGTGGCGGTCAACAGCCTTCATATCACCGAGAACACTTTCAAGGCGAAATTTCGGATCGCCTTCGGCAAGATGAAAACCATCATCCATAAAATGGCGACCTCCTCCTCCTCGTTTGAGGTTGAGGCTGGGGGCGTGGTGGCCGGAGTCCGGGGCACGACCTTTGAGGTGGCTTACGATAAGGACAAAAACCAAGCCTCCGCTAAAACCTACGACGGCACGGTCTATACCCAGGTGAACGGCAAAGAGACTTTGGTGGAAAAGGGTTTCGGCCTGGTGGTGGGCAGGGGAGGCGTACCGGTTTTGGGCGCCTTGACCGGTTCGGACGTGGCCGACTTCGTCGACTTTCTCAGCGCTTCCGACAAACTGGAGAAGGCCAAGGACATCATCCTGAAAAAATTGGAGCAACGATTGCTGGATGAGGTGGCTAAAAGGGTCCTGGGCGGCGCCGGCAAGGATGTCGGAAAAATCCTGCAGTTCCATTTTTAACGGGGAATCAAAACAAGTCTAATCGCCACAGATGAACACGGATTAACACGGATAGGTAAAAGTTAAAAGGGTTTGGTCTTATCTGAGTTCATCCCTGTTCATCTGTGGCTAAAGAGGTTTTTGTGACTTCTTCCGCTTTTCGTGTGGTGTGCCTGGGGAATGTTCTGGTGGACGTTCTCGTCAAGCCCGTGGAGAAACTCCCTCCGAAAGGAGGCCTGCTTCCGGTGGACCAGGTGGAAATGGCCCTGGGAGGCTGTGCTTCCAACACCGCGTCGGCCCTGAGCCGTTTGGGAGTCGCAACTTCCCTTTGGGGCAAAGTCGGCGAGGACCATTTTAGTGATTTCGCCCTCCGCCAGTTAAAAAGGGCCGGGGTCGAGACTTCCGGCATGGTGAAAGACCCTCGAGTCTCCACTTCCGCCACCGTCGTTCTGGTGGATTCCAAAGCCCGGCGTTCATTCCTTCATTCCGTCGCCGCCAATGACGATATTTACCGGAGCGACCTGAAACTCTCGAGGCTTCATGGCTTCCAGCATTTGCATATTGGGGGTTACTTTCTTTTCCCAAAATTAGACGGGGCCCCCATGGCGGGAATTTTGAAGGAAGCCCGGGAACAGGGACTCGCCACATCCCTGGACACGGCTTGGGACCTAAAGAACCGGTGGATGAAGGCCTTGAGGCCCTGCCTTCCTCATTTGGATTTCTTCATGCCCAGCGAGAGGGAAGTGAAAAAACTCCTGGGCTTTTCCCAGCCCCGAAAGGCGGCCAAGGCCTTCCTTCGAATGGGGGCCCGTTGCGTCATCATTAAATTGGGTGAAAAGGGATGCTTCTTTTTACACCGAAACGGTTCGGAATACCTTGTTCCAGCCCTTAAAATCAAAGTGGTGGATACCACTGGGGCGGGGGACTGTTTCTGCGCTGGTTTTATAAAGGGACTGTCCCTTCGGTGGAATTTTTGGGATTGCCTGAGGCTGGGGAACGCGGCAGGGGCCAGCGCCGTTTCGAAACTGGGGGCCACGGCGGGAATAAAGTCGTTCGCGCAAGTTTATGAAAAGATAAAATAAATCAATAGAGGCCTCCAAGGATGGTTCAAGTGGGACATAAAAATGGAATCGGAATGCTGGGAGCGGTCCTGGCCTTTTGTATTAATTTCGCTTGGGGTAACGCTTGGGGCGGCGGGGTTGAACCGATTTGGAAAAGGTACATTGTCGCGTCCCGTCATTTTTCCGTACAAAGCCCCTATCCCTTTGTCGAGTCGGCCCCCGCGGGTAAAGAGGGCCAAGTCATGTTTCAAAATTCCCCGCAAATCGGGAACACGCAAATATTAATTGTCGTGACCCGTCGTCCCGGAAAAATGGCGCTGGCGGATATCCCGGGGGAGGTGTTAAGCAGCTTGGAAAAGAGGGAGGGCTATTCGGATTTCGAGTCAAGGTTCAAAAAAACAACCTGTTCGAATGTTCCCGCGATTTTGACGAGGAGAAACTTTAAAAAGAACGGAAATGTTTCCATGACGGTCGAGGAACTGGATGCCGTTAAAAAGGAAACTTGGTTTTGCGTCATGGTTTTCCATGATTCGGGGAACCGTGAATTGGACCGCATGGCGGATCAGGTGATTCATTCGTTTAAAATATTGAATTGAGGTTTGGAAGAAAGGCCATGGTAGCCAACCTATGAAAAACCTTTGGAATGATAATACCGCCTCAGAGTTAACGGGCGTTGAGCTCCTCGCCTACGCCAGCCGCCTCATTGGGGCCGATCCGGAATTGGTGGTTTGGGGCGGGGGAAACAGCTCGATCAAGTGTGTGGAACCTGACCACCGGGGCCTGGAAACCCAGGTGATGTACATTAAGGGTTCCGGTTCCGACATGAGGACCATTGAGAAGAAACACTTCACCCGCCTGCGCCTGAAAGACCTCCAACTTTTGGAAAGCCGCGAGGCCATGACCGATGAGGAAATGGTGGAGTACCTGGCCCATACCATGATGGGCGGCAGCCAGCCCCGGCCCTCCATTGAAACCCTGCTCCACGCTTTCGTGCCTCATCCCCACGTTTATCACAGCCACGCGGACGCCGTAACGTCCTTGACGGACACGCCGGGAAGCGAGGCGCTGATCCGTGAACTATTTGGCGGCGAGCTGGGGTTCGTTCCTTACACCAGGCCGGGATTTGTTCTTTCAAGGTGGGTGGGCAAAATCGCGAAAGCCGATTTAAGTTTAAAGGGAGTGATATTGGATAAGCACGGCCTCATCACCTGGGGTGAATCCGCGAAGGAAGCTTATGGACGGACGATTTCATTTTGCTCCAGGGCCGAAAAATTCATCCAATCGGCTAAACGCAAAAGGCGGGCGCCGCTGGGTGAAGTTGTCATCAAGCCAATGGCTCCGTCGGAACGTCGAAGCCGAATGGCGGAACTATTGCCCGTGATACGCGGGGTTGTCGGCGAAAGCCAAAAGATGATCCTGTTGTGGGACGATTCGCCCGAACTATTGGATTTTGTGGGACGCCCGGGATCCGCCCAAGCCTCCCAATTAGGGCCCATGACACCGGATCATTTAATGCATATCAAACCCAGGCCTCTTTTTTTAACGAAACCTTCCGGTGATCCAATAAGGTTGGCGGCGCAAATCAAAACCTCTTTGCTAACCTATAAAAAGGACTACCTGCGTTATTTCAACCGCCATAAAACCGAAAAGCTCAACCAATTGGACCCCTATCCCAGGATCATCTTGATCCCGGGTCTGGGCATGGTCACGACGGGGAAGAATTACCAAGCGGCCAAGATTGTCCAAGACCTTTACCACCACAACCTAAGGGTCATCCAAAACGCCTCGGCTATCAGCCGGTTCCGATCCATCAACGAGAAGGAAATCCACCGGTTTGAGTATTGGCCCCTGGAAAATTACAAGCTGACCCTTTTACCCAAGGAAAAAGAATTCTCCCGCCAGATCGTTTTGGTGACGGGCGGCGCCAGCGGGATCGGCCGGGCCGCGGCCTTCGCCTTCGCCAAGGAAGGGGCCCAGGTTTTCGTGACGGACCGGGACGAAAAAGGCGCGGGGGAGACGGTTGCGGGAATATTCGAGAAATACGGCGACCGGGCCGCGGTGGGCTGTGGAATGGACGTGGGCGATGAGGCGAGCGTGCGAAAGGCTTTTGAAAAATGCGTCCTGACCTTCGGCGGCTTGGATGTGGTTTTTTCCAACGCGGGAGTGGCCAAAAGTTCGGCGATCAAGGACTTGAAGCTGCCGGACTGGGAATTGAGCCTGAAAGTAAACGCCACGGGACATTTCCTGGTGGCCCGTGAAACGGTGAAAATAATGAGAAGCCAGGGCCTGGGCGGCAGCTTCATCCTCAATGCCACTAAAAACGTGACGGCTCCGGGCAAGGATTTCGCCGCCTACAGCGCCGCCAAGGCCGCTTCGGTTCAATTGGCCCGTATCCTCGCCATCGAGCATGGGGCCGATGGAATCCGGGTGAATATCGTGAATCCGGACGCGATTTTTAACGGCTCCAAATTATGGGATAACATGGGGAAGGAAAGGGCCAAGTCCTATGGGATCAAGTTTGACGAGCTCCAGGATTTTTACGCCCAACGAAATTTATTGAAAACCAAGGTTTGGGCCGAGGACGTGGCGGAGGCGGTTTTGTTCCTGGCGTCCCCACGGGCGTCCAAGACCACGGGGGCGATGCTGCCGGTGGACGGCGGGGTTAAAGAGGCTTTTCCGCGCTGATGTATGAATCGGTTCGAATCGTTTTTGGGAGGACTTATGTTTTGGTATATCATCGGAGGAGTCGTCGCCTTCCTGCTGTTATTCTTTTGGCTGGTCGTCATGCCCTATATTACCCAGGTAACCTGTCCCTACTGCAACGGTAAGGCCTTCATCACCCGCGGCATCGTTCAGGTCCCTTGCCTCTATTGTAAGGGCGCCGGAACCGTTCCTAATTACGCGAAAGACTCCATCCTTAAAGTGATGGCCAAAGAGCAGAAGGAAGAGATGGAAAAGAAGAAAGTGGATGACGCGAAAATGAAAGAATACGAGGAAAAGTGGAAGAATGAGACGGAGCCAGGCTCTGAAATGATGGGAAATCCGGAACCGGCGGGCTATTCTAATTAAGCCGCGGCGGGGAAAAGAATAAAGCGGGAAGGCAGGGAAGAACCTATCAAAACGAATGATCCATCCCCGAAAAGTAAAAGTAAAAAAACAACGGCGCCCCTGGGCGCCGAACCCCATCATATCTACCGATTGGTTCGTAAATTCGTTGTTTTCTGCATTGGCGGGACGATCCTGCTGTTCGGCATCATCCTGGTTTTTCTTCCGGGGCCCGCGGTGGTCGTTATCCCGATAGGCCTAACCATACTGGCCACGGAGTTCGTTTGGGCCAGGCGGCTGTTAAAAACCATTAAAAAGAAAGCCGGGGAATTTAAGGACCGGGCCTTTCCTAAAAACAAAAAAAACGCTTCACCACCAAAGGCACCAAGAAAACCAAAGTAAATTGATTTTGTTTTGGTGTATCGAAAAAACGTACAAGCCTTATAATACGCCACGTTTTTAAAGCCGTTTCGTTAATGACTTTCTGGGTGCCCTTGGTGCCTTGGCGGTGAGATACGGTTTTACTAATTTTCCCGGAGGACGAGATGAATCCCATGAAATCCAATGTTTCCCCGCTTCAAGCTTCCCGCTCCGACTATGAACCCAAGCTTCCGAAGGTGCTGGCGGGAAAGGCCTCCAAGGTGGCGGTTAAGAACGGCAAAGTCAGCCAATCCATCAGTGATCAAGCCGAGATCAAGAAGCTTTTCCCCAGCACTTACGGCCAGCCGGAAGTGTCTTTCGTTCCGGGCAAGGCTTCCGCTTCGATGAACAAGCCGATCAAGGTGGCGCTGGTGCTTTCCGGCGGCCAGGCTCCCGGCGGCCATAACGTGGTAGCGGGTCTTTTTGACGGCCTCAAAAAACTCAACAAGAAAAACACCCTGACAGGCTACCTCGGAGGGCCTTCGGGGCTGGTTGAAAATAAGAAGATGGAAATCACGGAAAAGCTTTTGGTGGGATACCGCAATACAGGGGGATTCGACATCATCGGATCGGGCCGGACCAAATTGGAAACCCGGGATCAATTTGAGACGGTCAAGCGAAACCTGACGAACGCCGGCATCACGGCCTTGGTCGTGGTGGGAGGGGACGACTCCAACACCAACGCCGCGGTGTTGGCGGAGTATTTTAAGTTGAGCAACAGCAGCCTGCGAGTCATCGGCTGCCCTAAGACGATTGACGGCGATTTGAAAAATGAGCAGATCGAGGTGAGCTTTGGTTTTGACACGGCCACCAAGGTCTACGCCGAATTGGCCGGCAACGTCGGCCGGGACTGCCTCTCGGCGAAGAAGTACTGGCATTTCATCAAGGTGATGGGGCGCTCGGCCAGCCATATCGGCCTGGAAGTGGCCTTAAAGGTCCACCCCAATATCTGCCTGATCTCCGAGGAAGTGGCCGCCAACAAGTGGACCCTGGAACAAATCATCACCCAGGTGGCCCAGGTGGTGGCGGACCGGTCGAACCGTAAAATGAATTACGGCATCGCCGTGGTCCCGGAAGGCCTCCTGGAATTCATCCCCGAAATGAAAAAGCTCATCAGCGAGTTGAATGACACCCTGGCCCACCATCCGGATGTGGACAAGATGGAAACCCCCGAGGAAAAGGTCGCCTTCGTGAAGAGGCTCCTGAGCGAGGAGTCCAAGAACGCCTTCCACTCCCTGCCCCATTCCATCCAGGTCCAGCTCCTGGCGGACCGCGATCCCCACGGCAACGTGCAAGTCTCCAAGATCGAGACGGAAAAACTCTTGATCGAGGCGGTGGACCACAAGTTGAAGCATTGGAAAAAAGAGGGGCGGTTCCTCGGGAAGTTTTCCGGCCAGGGCCATTTTTTCGGCTACGAGGGCCGCTGTGCGGACCCTTCCAACTTTGACGCCGACTATTGCTATTCCCTGGGCTTCACGGCCGCCTATCTGGTGGCTTCGGGACTCACGGGATATCTCTCCAGCGTCCGGGACCTATTAAAGCCCGCTTCCCAGTGGAAAGCCGGGGGAGTGCCGTTAACGATGATGATGAACCTGGAGCGCCGTCACGGGAAGGACAAGCCGGTCATCCAAAAGGCCCTGGTGGACCTGAAGGGCAAACCCTTCAAGGCCTTCGCGTCCCTCCGCAAAAGCTGGGCGGTGGAGGACGACTTCACCAGCCCCGGACCGATCCAATTCTGGGGACCCTCCAACGTGGCCGACTCAGTGCCGGAAACATTACGTTTGGAAAGAGGAAAGTAAAGGCCCTTTTGCCACAGATGAACACGGATTAACACGGATGATTTGATGACTTGGGGGCTTAATGGCTGAACGAGACTTCAAATTCGATAAAGATGATTGGTTATGTCCGAAATGTGGTTTTCAAGCACATAAACATTTTTGTGGAAATTGTGGTTTTAAAATTTATGCGGGTTTCAAACATCGATTTGCGGCTCTTTTTGTAGATTCAAATATATTGCAGTTTTGGTTTTTGTTTTACATGTTAATGCTTGAAGCCATCAAAAGTAATGAGTCGAATAAAATTTTGGCCTTTGTTCTTTTGTCCATTCTGAATATTTTTATAATCTTTTTTTACAACATATATTTTGTAGGTAAGTGGGGACAAACACTTGGAAAAATGTATCTGCGGATTAAAGTAGTTTGCTTAGATGGTTCCTGCATTGAATGGAAAAACGCTTGGTTTAGGTATTCGGTAGATTTAATTTTTGTTTTTGCTTTTACGGTCCTTAATTTTTATAAAGTTTCTCACGATGATGAGATCAGGTCGGCTTTGGCATTTTTTGATGGCCCGAATCCTTCTTTTTCAAAGATGCCTTTGTTTGTTTTTTACTTCGTTGGAGTCCAATTAATTTGGTTCTTTTATGTTTGGAGTGAAGTGTTTGTCCTTTTAACCAATAAAAAACGTCGTGCTATTCATGATTTCATCGCTGGAACTGTAGTTATTCATGATCCTCGGTTATCCCGTACCCCCTGGAAATTAAAAGAAACTTAGGGTTTATCCGCGTTAATCCGTGTTCATCTGTGGCTAATTTGGCCCTTTTTTGCGGTTGCATTCAAATCCCCCCAA
>CAZUXW010000015.1:2958-49645 GCA_964624625.1 uncultured bacterium | reverse complement strand
CCGATCTTCATTTCCCGGGGAAAGGGTCCTTGGTTGATCGACATGGACGGCAACCGCTATTTGGATTTGGTGGGATCCTGGGGGCCCCTTATTTTGGGCCACGCGCCCACCGAGGTGATGAACGCGGTGAGGAAGACCCTGCGGAAGGGGTTTACCTTCGGCGCGCCCTCTCCCTTGGAAACGGAGCTTGCGGTTTTAGTAAAAGGCGCTTATCCCTCGATCGATAAAATCCGCTTTGTCAGCTCGGGAACGGAAGCGACCTTTAGCGCCATCCGCCTCGCGAGGGCCGCCACGGGCAAGAAAAGAATCGTCAAGTTCGACGGCTGCTACCATGGCCATGGCGATAGCCTTCTGGTGGCGGCGGGAAGCGGGCCCGCGACCCTTGGCTTGCCCGACAGCCCCGGGGTTCCCGAGGAAACCGCCTCCCTGACCCTGAGCCTTCCCTATAACGACCTGCCGGCGGTGGAAAAGGCCTTCGCCCAATTTAAGGATATCGCCGCGGTGATCGTTGAGCCGATCGCGGGCAACATGGGCCTGGTCCCGCCCAAGGCTGGATTCCTTCAAGGCCTTCGGACGATAACGGAACAACACCAATCCATCCTTATCTTTGACGAGGTCATGACAGGGTTTCGCGTTGCCCTGGGCGGGGCCCAGGAACTTTACGGGGTCAAGCCTGACTTGACGACCCTAGGGAAAATCATCGGCGGAGGAATGCCCGTGGGGGCTTATGGCGGGAGGGAAGATCTCATGTCGCGGGTCGCTCCGGAAGGTCCCGTCTACCAGGCTGGAACCCTTTCCGGAAATCCCGTCGCCATGGCCGCCGGCATCGCGACCCTCAAGAAATTATCGGATAAAAAAATATACGCCTCCTTGGAGGATTCGGCCGCTTTCGCGGAAGAGGGAATCAATCGGGCCCTGCGAAAGTCGGGAGTGGAGGCCGTATTTCAAAGGGTCGGAAGCATGGCGACTTTGTTTTTCGCGAAAGGCCCCGTCACGGGGTACTCGGAGGCTAAAAAAAGCGACACCCAGCGTTATGCCAAGTTTTTCTGGTCCATGGCCCGGAGGGGCGTTTACCTTCCGCCCTCCCAATTCGAGGCCTGGTTTTTTTCCGCGGCCCTTTCCAAGGATCACTTGAAAAAAATAGTCAAATCCATAGGAGAAAGTTTGGAGGAATCCTCAAAAACTTGATAAACTTCTATCAGTCCAAGGGGGTGCGGCTTGAAAGAACAAGGATTTAAACATCGGTTGTTTTTATTAAGGCTTTTAGTGATGCCCGCCCTTTTGTGGTTTGGCGCCTCCAGGGTTTTCGCGGACGTGGAAATCGATTTGGACGAGGTTTCCAAGCCCACGGCGACACCGTTCCTCAAACAGGCCCCCACTAAGTTAATCCCGTTCACGCCGACTCCCGTCCTGAAGGCCGCGGTCTCCAGGGGGGATAAGGCGACACCCACTCCCTTTTTTAAATCGAAACCCACTCCGACCGCTGGCCCCCTTGGCGGCATCGGGCCGACCTCAACGCCCACGAATGAACCATCCCTTTCGGCGAAACCAACCCCCCAGCCTGAAAAAAATAAGGTTGAGGAGGGCGAGGCGGTTTCCGAGCATCCCGTGGTCCATGGCGTCCTCAAGATGAGGGATGTCTACCAGGCCGGGATCAAGTCCTACCAGGAAAAGGACTATGATCAGGCGATCCGATATTTAAAGGAGGCGGTGAAACGGAAGGATCCCTACACCCCGAAGTTTTACTACGCGGAAGCCTACGCGACGTTGGGGATCATCTACCAGTTCCACATCATTCATTATGACAAGGCCTACGATTATTACAAATCGGCTTTGGTGTACGAAAAGAACAACCGGACGGCGAAAAAGCACCTCAAGGAAGTCGTTAAAAAACTCCGCGGGAAGCATCCCCATTGAGAATCCTTAAGCGCGGTTGGTTTTTCCTGCTTTTTAGCGCCTTGACCACGGCCTGCGGGGCCGAGGTTTCCCCTGTCGCCCTTACTTTTTTTGGCCTTTATGGCGAGCCAGTTTATCCCCCGGCCCTGGCGGTTCCTTCTTCCGACGGATTCGGGTTCAATTTCCTGGCTGAATGGAACGCCACTTCCTATACCTCGCTGGGCCTTGGTTTTGAGCAGATCGCCTTTCAGGGGGCTTCCACGGTTCCCATGTTGAACTTCGAGGGCCGGATTTTTCCGTTAGAGAACGAAAAGGGGAAATTCTCCCCGTATATTTACGGGGGAGCGGGGCTTAATCTTTCGTCAGGCGCCTGGGAAGGCCCGGTCCAGTTAAAAGCCGGAATCGGCAGCCGGGTTTCCATCGCGGGACCCGTTTATTTCGACTTGGCCGTCGGAAGCCATTGGCTCCAACCGCCCAATGATTTCCAATATGTGGATATCCGCTACGGCTTGAGCTTGTCATTGTCTTCTTCGGGTAAACCCCAGGAATCGAAGCCAACCGCCACGGCCGTCCCCGCGGTGGTTCCTTCCGCGACGCCCGTTCCCTCGCCGACGGTTGGGTGGACTCCCACCGCCACGGAGGTGAAATCCGAGCCTTCCCCTACCGAGGTTGTTTCCCAGCCTGAGGCTGCCAGGGTGGAGGCGGCTCCCGTCACGACCCTGGCCGGCGTGAAAAAATACTACAAGCTCGGGATGAAGGCTTTCTTGGATGGAAAATACACGCAGTCCCAGGCGTTGTTGAAGAAATCCCTGGCGTCCAAAGAAATCCATGGGGCTAAATATTACTACGCCGAAACCTACGCCACCCTCGGCGTAATCTACCAGTTTCACAACACGGAAAAAAACCACAAGAAGACCGCGCTGATCTATTACGGGAAGGCCCTGAAGATTGACCCCGCCACGAAGTCGGCCAAGCATTATTACGGGAAATTGAAGGCTGAGTTGAAGCCGAAATCAAAAGCCAAACCAAAGGTCAAACCGGCGGAGGACTCGCCGGGGAGCGGGGCTTCTGGGTCCGAACCGCAAACCCAATCCGCGGATTAATTTACCGTCTGGCGGATGCGCTCGATTTTGGTGGCTTTGCCTGTTTCCTTGTCCACGGTGACCACGACCGCTTGGAAAAGATAGGGAAGTACTTCCGAAACCTCGAAACGGGCCGGAGCGCCCGTTAAAAAACGCGATAACACCTGCTGCTGCTTCATGCCGATCACCGAGTTGGGGGAACCGGACATGCCGATGTCGGTCAAGTAGGCGGTCCCGCCGGGAAGAATTTCCTCGTCCGCGGTCATCACGTGGGTATGGGTTCCCGTCACCGAGCTCACCCTGCCGTCCAAATACCATCCCATGGCCCTTTTCTCGCTGGTGGCCTCGCAATGCATGTCCACCATGATGATCTTGGCTTTTCCCTGGAGCTGCTCAATAGCCTTGTCGGCGGTTTTGAAGGGGCAGTCGATGGGGTACATAAAGACCCGGCCCATCAAATTCAGGACAGCGATGGGGGTTCCTTTGCAATCGTACACACCCAGGCCGGAGCCTGGATTCTCGGCGGGATAATTGTGGGGGCGTAGGAGCCTGTCGTCCTTCCCCAAAATCTCACGGACTTCTTTTTTGGACCAAATATGGTTGCCGCTGGTCACCACATCCACGCCTGTTTCCAGCAGGCCCCGGAAAGAATCGGGCTGGATGCCGGTTCCGTTGGCGATGTTCTCGCCGTTGGCGATAACAAAGTCGACGGCGAATTCGTTTTTGATACGGCTCATGCAGTTGTGGACCGCATGGCGGCCCGGTTTGCCCATAATATCGCCGATGAGGAGGATGTTCATGATGGCCTTTGCTTAAAAAGTGTTTCACGAGAGTAAACAATAACAACGAAAAAAACAATAGATTTGCCACGGACTGAACCGCGGCGGAAACAAGGGGCTTCCGATCCTGCCGCTGAGCCGGCCCGCCCGAGTCGGATATTTAAGGAGCCCCTTCGCAGTAGGAGAAGCCTTTTTCGGTGAGCAGGGCCATCACGGGGACATCCCTGGGTGAATTCGGGACTTCGTCATCCACCTGGAAGGAATAGGCGAGGCCGATCGTCCAACAGGATTTTTTCAAGCGGGGAAGGGCTTGGTCATAATAACCCTGTCCATAGCCCAGCCGGTTACCCTTCTTGTCAAAAGCCAGGCCCGGAACCAGCACCAAATCCAATTCCTCCCATTTGGCCTTCCGGTTCCCGATTGGTTCGGGAATCCCGAAATGCCCAGGACTCAAATTTTTCAGGCTGTCGACGCGGTAATAGTCGAACCCGGATTTGTCTTTTGCCACGCGGGGAAGAAACAATTTTTTCCCCGATTCCAGGCTGTTTTCCAGTATGGAAAAGGTGTTGATTTCAGTCGGAGTGGAGGCGAAAGCGCCGACGGCCTTGGCTTTCGTAAATTCAGGAGTCGCGGCAAGGATGTTCCAAACACTTTGGGAAGCGGACTCGGCCATCGAGGGCGACACCAGCGCCCGGAGCGATTTTAACTTAACCCGAAGCCGGTTTTTGCTTTGCTGGAGGGGGTCTGGCTCGTTAGTCATCGGGCTGTTTCTCCAGGGGTCTGGCTGGATCGGGGCAGTTCATTCAGGTGCTCCAGCCAAGCTTTTATTTTGGCCTCGTAGCCCAGGCTGGTGGGGACATAGTACTTGGCGGAACCAGGTACATATTCCTGTTGGACAAAGTGGTCGGGATGATCGTGGGCATATTGATAGCCCTGTCCATGGCCTAAAACCTTCGCTCCGGGATAATGCGCGTCCTTGAGATGGAGCGGCACTTCCTTGACGCTTTCCTTTTGAACATCGGCGGCGGCCTTTTCCAAACCCATGTAGGCCGCGTTGCTCTTGGGGGCGCAAGCCAGGTAAACCGTGGCTTGCGCCAAGGGAATGCGTCCCTCGGGGAGGCCGATGAATTCCAAGGCCTGTTGGGCCGCCACAGCGACGGTGAGGGCTTGGGGATCGGCGTTGCCCACGTCCTCCGCGGCGGAAATGACCAGTCTTCGGGCGATGAAGCGGGGATCCTCCCCTGCGTAAAGCATCTTGGCGAGCCAATAAAGGGAAGCGTCCGGGTCCGAACCCCGGATACTTTTGATAAAAGCCGAGATAGTGTCGTAATGCTGGTCGCCGGTGGAGTCATATTGGACCATTCGCTTTTGGATGGATTCCTGGGCGACTTCCAAGTCGAATAAAATAAACCCCTGCTCCCGGGGGGGCGTGGTCAAGACTCCGACTTCCAGGGCGTTTAAAAGGGTTCGGGCGTCCCCCGAGGCGGCTTTTAACAAATGCGAGCGGGCTTCCTGGGTCAACTCAACTTTAGTGTTGCCCAGCCCCCTCTGGGGGTCCGCCAGGGCCCGGTCCAGGATCAAGGAAAGGTGTTTTTCGTCCAAAGGCCGCAACTCGCAAACCCGGGAACGGGACAGGAGGGCGTTGTTCAAGGCGAAAAAGGGATTTTGGGTGGTGGCGCCCACCAAAATAATCGTCCCTTGCTCCAAGTGGGGAAGCAGGGCGTCCTGCTGGCTTTTGTTGAAATGGTGGATTTCATCCAGAAATAGGATGGTTGATTGTTGGTAGAGGCGCTTGGTTTCGCCGGCCTCCTCGAAAACCTTCCTTAAGTCGGCCAACCCCGAGGTGACGGCGTTCAAAGCCGTGAAGCGGCTTTTGGTCCGGCGGGCCACTAAACGGGCAAAGGCGGTTTTGCCGGTTCCGGGCGGACCATACAAGATGACGGAAACGACGCGGCCTGATTCCAACAGGCGCCTTAAAAGTTTTCCTGGGCCGAGTAAATGCTCCTGGCCCACGTAATCCTCCAGGGTTCGAGGGGACATTCGGATGGCGAGGGGGCGGCTGAGGGATTCATCGGCTGCGTTTTCAAATAAGTCCATGGGGTTATGATACGTCCAGTTCGGAATTGGGAAAAGGGGAGAGCGGGCGTTAAAAATTGGAATGAGGAGCTAGGAATTAGAGGCTAAAGCCTAGAAGAGGAAGAGGGTTTAAGTTCCACTTTCCTGATTACTAAATCTTTTTCCACCAACGGCAAAAAAAGAAAGCCCCCGCCTGTGCCGGTTGGAAAGGTACTCTTTTGAGGCCTGACAAAGTCAGGTGGGCGGCCGATCAAGCGGTTCATTGCTTCCGAAGAAGACTATCCCCGATAGATATTTGGACGCCCGGTTTTTTATTTGTGGCTCAAAATTTCCCAGCCCAAGGTCGAACACCGCAGAAGGCCTGAAAATATTTTAAGGCTCCCCCGAAAGTTGTCAAGTTAAGTTCTTGAAACGACAATATTGCAGTTAAGCCCCATCTTGACAAAACCAGGAAAATCACCTGTTGTTAAAAGAGGGCCTCTATAAGAAAATGTGGCTCACCTTTGGAGGCCCCTATGATGAGGGTTCAGGTTCAGTCATTTCGCGCTCCCCGCTGGCTGGGGCCGCTGCTCGTATTGATCGCCTTGGCGATACTTCCCTTTGCCTTGATTCTGGGTATGGCCGTGATGGCTTTGGTGGCGGGGGCGTCCATTTTCCGCCTTTTACTGCCGGCACCCCGAAAGGTGTTTGAGGAAAACCTGGGCTCTGGTAAGGCGGCCCATCGGGTGGTGGATTCCGGCTCCAGGGCCATTGACGCCGATTACGAGGTAAAGGATGAGTATGAAAAAGGAAACTAACGTGAAGGGCCCCAAGAAACCCAGGGTGTCCCACGCCTCGTTTGAGATTGAAAATCACGCGGGCCTTCGGTCCGACGACTTTAAAAATTCATTCCAAGACAACCTCAAGTACCGGCTCATCAAGGAGCCCCTGACCGCCACCGAGTACGACAAGTATTTGAGCCTGGCTTACGCCATCCGGGACCGCCTGGTCGAAAATTGGGTGGATACGCAAAAAGTTTACCGGGAACAGAAGGTCAAGCGCGTCTATTACCTCTCGCTGGAATTTTTGATGGGCCGCTCCCTGGGGAACTCCATCATCAATTTAGAGGTGGAATCCGGGGTCACCAAAGCCCTCAATGACCTGGGAATGGAGCTCGAGGAAGTCCGCGAGGCGGAGATTGACGCGGGTTTGGGCAACGGGGGATTGGGCCGGTTAGCTGCCTGTTTCGTGGATTCCTTAGCGACCTTGGGGATTCCGGCCTATGGTTACGGCATCCGCTACGATTACGGCATTTTCCGCCAAAAAATTGTCCGAGGCTACCAGGTGGAGGAACCGGACGAGTGGTTGAGCATGGAGAATCCCTGGGAGAAGGCCCGTCCCGAATACAAATACAGGGTTAAATTCGGAGGCAAGGTCGCCCAAAGAACCAACCGGGCCGGGAAGCTGGTTTTCGATTGGGTGGACACGGAAGATGTGCTGGCGATGGCCTATGACACGCCGGTTCCCGGTTTCGGGAACCGCACCGTGAACAACCTCCGGCTGTGGTCGGCGAAGGCCACCGAGGAATTCGACCTGGATTTCTTCAACCAGGGAAACTATTTCGCGGCCACCTCCAAGAAGACCGAGTCCGAGTCGATCTCTAAAGTTCTTTATCCCAACGACAACAGCCCGGAAGGCCGGATACTCCGGTTGAAGCAGCAGTACTTTTTCGTGACGGCCTCCATCCAGGATATTTTGCGGCGCTTCAAACGGGAACATGGCAACGACTTTAAAAAGCTTCCGGAGGTCGCGGCAATCCAGCTCAATGACACCCATCCCACCATCGCCATACCGGAATTCATGCATATCCTTCTGGACCAGGAGGGCGTGGACTGGGAAGACGCTTGGGCGATCACCAAGGCCTTGTTCGGCTATACCAACCATACCCTTTTACCGGAGGCCCTGGAAAAATGGCCCTTGAGCCTTTTTGGCAGGCTGTTTCCGCGGCACCTGCAGATCATCCAGGAGATTAACGCCAGGTTTCTCAAGGAAGTGGAAGCCAAGTATCCGGGGGATGGGGATCGCGTCCGCCGCATGTCCCTTTTTGAGGAGGGAGGGGATCCCCACCTCAGGATGGCCCACCTGGCCATCGTGGGAAGCCACTCGGTCAACGGCGTCTCAGCCCTCCACACGGAACTCCTGAAGTCGTCCGTGGTGCCTGATTTTTTCGCCCTCTACCCCGAAAGGTTCAACAATAAAACCAACGGCATCACCCAGCGCCGGTGGCTCCGCAAATGCAACCCGGGGTTGTCCCAGCTCATCACCTCCAAGATCGGGGATAAGTGGGTGACGGACCTGGACCAGCTTAAAAAAATGGAGAAATTCGCCGACGACAAGAAGTTCGCCTCCGAATGGCGCGAGGTGAAAAGGCAAAACAAGGAAAAATTGGCCTCCATCATCGCCGCCGAACAGAGGCTGGCCATTGACGTTAATTCCATGTTCGATGTCCAGGTCAAACGCATCCACGAATACAAGCGCCAGCTGTTGAACGCGCTGCACATCATCGCCCTCTATAACCGCATCAAGGCCAATCCCAACGAGCCCTTCGTTCCCAGAACGGTTTTCTTCGGCGGGAAGGCGGCTCCCGGCTACCAACAGGCGAAATTGATCATCAAGTTCATCAGCTCCATCGCCGAGGCGGTCAATCAAGACCCGCAGATCAAGGGAAAGCTCATGGTGGTTTTCCTTCCCAATTACCGGGTGTCCCTCGCGGAAAAAGTCATCCCCGCCAGCGATCTTTCCGAGCAGATCTCCACCGCCGGCAAGGAAGCCTCGGGAACGGGCAACATGAAGTTTGCCTTGAACGGCGCCTTGACCATCGGAACCTTGGACGGGGCCAATGTGGAGATCCGGGAGGAGGTGGGGGACGAGAATATCTTCATTTTCGGGTTGAAAGCCGACGAGGTGGAGCAGGTCCGCAAAAATGGGTACAACCCCAGAAGCTACTGCGACAAGTCGCCTGAGTTGAAAAAAGTCATGGATCTTATCGGAAGCGGCTTTTTCTCCCCGGAAAATCCGACATTGTTTAAGCCGATCTACGACACCCTCATGAACAATGACGAGTATCTCCTGCTGGCCGACTTCGACGCTTACCTGGAGTGCCAGGATAAAGTCGCGGAGACTTACCGGGACCAGGAAAAGTGGACGAAAATGGCCATCTTAAACGTCGCCCGCATGGGGAAATTCTCGAGCGACCGGACGATCCAGGAATACTCAAAAGATATTTGGAATATCAAACCGGTTAAGATTAATTAGGAATTGATAATTAGGAGTTAGGAATTTTGGGCTCGAGGATTTTAACTCCTCGTTCCGAATTACCAATTCCTAATTTTTTTACTCCAGGATGGCGTCGATTTTTTTGAAGATGGCCTGGAGTTTTTCCTCGGTGGGCAGGAAATTCTCGACCAGTTTGGGAGCCGGGGCCGCGGGAGCGGGGGCCGGTGTTTTTTTGGCTTTTTCCAGGTCTTCCTTGCTTTGCTTGAGCTCGGCGGTCAAGTGGTCAAACTTGGCCTTTAAATCCTTGATCTCGCCCTGGGCCTCGTCGTTTAGCCCCTCGGCGGCGCTCATGTCTTCCCTCAATTTCTCCACTTGGGGTTTCAACGTGGCCAATTCGGCCTTGAGTTTTTCCGTTTCCTTGGTTAAATCCTCGTTTTTCCGGTTGGCCGCTTCCAGTTCACGCTTGTTTTTTTCCAGCTCCGGCTTCAGGTCGGCCGCCTGTTTGGCGGATTCGAGCTCTTTTTTGGCTTTGTCCGCATCGGAGGCCGCTTCCTCATGCTTTCGCTTGTGCTCGGCCGCCTCGGCCTTGAACTTCTCGACATTTTCCCGTAGTTCCATGGTGTGCTTCAGGGAGCCGTCGGAGGATTTCTTCATTTCCAAAAGGTTCTTCTCAAGAGTTTCGATCAGCTTTAGGTTCTCGGTTTTTGATTTTTCCAGCCGATGGAGCTCGTCCGCGATATTCATGGAGGCTAAGATGGCGACTTTGGCGGCCGGCGCGGAGGATTTCTTGCCGATCTCCGTCATTTTCCCGTCAACGAACTTTGCCAAGTCGGCGATGTAGTTGGGGTCTGCCTCTCCCTTGAGGGTGTACTCATTGCCGTAAATGTTGACCGTTACTGATTTTTTCTCGCTCATGGGGTCAGCCTTCCAGTTTTAATTCATTGGCAAGCGATTCGACGCGATTGAGGTTGGCTTTCACCTGCTTGAGGTCCTGGAGGGCCTCGTCATATTGTTTCCGAAGCTTTTGAAGCTCCCCGCTGGAATCGTCACCGGCCGGCTGGTCCTTGAGCTGGTTCTTTAAAAGGACATTCTCTTTCATGATTTGGGCGTTGGCGTTGCGGAGCTGGACAATTCCTTCCAGAAGCCCGTTGATGCGCTTCTCCAGGCCCTCCCACTGGAGCTTGGGATCTTTCGCGGAGGGAAAGAGTTCATCGGAGTGCAATGGAGTACCTCGATTTCAAGTGATCCACGATTTTCGCGACTTTGTCCGTAACTTCCTGGTCGTTCAAGGTGCGGTCCTGGTTTTGGAAAAGCAAGCGGTAGGCCAGGCTTCTAAAACCGGTTGGCAGGTTTGGCCCGCGGTAGAGGTCAAACAACCGGACTTGCTTTAATTCCGGCTTGCCCTGCGTTAAGACGGCTTCCATTACCTCCGCAGAGGATACACCATCGGGAACCACCAGGGCAATGTCTCTCCATGCGGAGGGAAACTTGGGGAGTTGGGAGAAGCTGACGCGGCCTCGGTCTGCGCGGCCCAGGGCCTCCAACTCAAGCTCCAAGCCGAAACAGGGGACCGAGATTTCGTAGTCTTTCAAAACCTTGGGATGGATCGCCCCGCCCCAAAGGACTATTTCGCCCTTCTGGTTTTTAACCTGGAAGCTGTGGGGGGCGCTATAGGGCGCCTCGCCCTTCCCAAATTCCCAAGGAAGGACCGCTAATCCGCAATAACCCAAGAGGTTTTCGGCCAAGCCCTTGATGTCGAAAAAGTCGGTTTTCCGTTCGCCTCCATGCCAGTTGGGAGGCGCGGCGGTGCCGGCGATGACCGCGACGGCTTGAAACCGCTCCAGCGGCTGCCCCTCCGCGGGGGCAAAGACCTTGTTGAGTTCATATAACGCGGCGGAATCCTGCTGATGGGCCATATTCAACTGGATGTTGGATAAAAGTGAAGGCAGCAAGCTGGGCCGGAGGACGCTTTGGTCATCCGCGATGGGGTTGGCGACTTCCTGGAAGCGGCGCAGGGGATGGTTTTCACCGAGCTTCAGCTTTTGCGCGAAATTCGACGGCAGGAAAGTGGAATTGACCGCCTCGTAATAACCGGCCTGGTGGAACATAAAGCGGACTTCCTTCTCGAAAGGGATGCCGGATTCAACCTGGGTGAGGTTGGAGGGTATGTTCGGGGCGATGACGGGAATCCGGTCGTAGCCGTGAAGCCTGGCGATTTCCTCGATCAGGTCGATTTCCCGGGTGAGATCCAGCCGATAGGAAGGGGCTTCCACCTTTAAACTTTTGGAAGCGGGTGTTCCGGTTACCTTGAAACCCAAGCCCTTCAGGATTTGAATTTGTTCCTTGGCCGGCAAGTTGATGCCGAGAATCGCGTTGGCCCGGGAGGGGCGAAATTGGATTTTGACAGGCTTGAGGCTTTGGCTTGAAATGGAGAGGGAGCCCTTGGCCAGATTTCCGCCGGCAGTTTCGATAATAAGGGCCGCGGCCCGATGGAGGGCCTTCTCAACGCCTTGGGGATCCACCCCCCGCTCGAAGCGGTAGGAGGAATCGGTGGAGATTCCCAAATGGCGGGCGGTCTTACGGACGGTTCCCGGCAGGAATAAGGCCGATTCCAAAAGGATGTTTTGGGTTTGATCGGTGACCTGGGTATGACTCCCGCCCATGATGCCGGCCAAGGCAATGGGCCTGTCGGCATCGGCGATGACCAGCATGTCATCCTTCAGTTCGCGCTCGGTGTCATCAAGCAGGGGTATTTTTTCGCCCGGGACGGCTTTTCGGACATGGATTTGGGAACCGTGAATTTGCCCCAGGTCGAAGGCGTGCAGGGGCTGGCCCATTTCAAGAAGAACAAAGTTGGTCACGTCCACAATATTGTTGATGGAACGGTGTCCGAGTTTCTGCAGGGTTTGAGCCAGCCATTTGGGCGACGGCCCTACCTGGACGTTTTCAATCACGCGGCAGGTATATAGGAGGCATAAATCTTTCGCCTCCACGGAAACCTTCGCTTTTTTGGATATGGGCTGGGCGCTTTCCTTGAGTTTGCCGGACTTGGGAAGTTGAACGGGCTGGTTGAAAAGGGCTCCCACCTCGCGGGCCACGCCCAAATGGCTCAAAAGATCCGCCCGGTTGGGGGTGATTTCCAACTCAAAGAGTGAGTCGGGCAATTCCATGTAGTCCAGAAGAGGTTCGCCCAAGGGAGCGTCCTGGGGCAAAATAAGAATTCCCTCGGCTTCTTCGGCGAATCCCAGTTCCTTAGACGAGCAAAGCATTCCAAAGGATTCAACCCCCCGGATCTTGGCTTCCTTGATCTCGAAGTTTCCGGGAAGGACCGCTCCGACAGGCGCCAAGGGAACCTTTTGTCCCACGGCGATATTCTTGGCCCCGCATACGACTTGAAGGGTTTCCTTGCCCGTGGAAACCTTGGTGAGTGACAACCGGTCCGCTTGGGGATGTTTTTCGACGGAAAGAAGCTCCGCCACGATGACGTGGGAGATGTCCTTTCCCAAGTGCCGGAGTTGGGCTACTTCCACGCCGGCTTGGACCAGGCGCTCGGCTACTTTTTCAACAGGCTCCTTGATGGGAACGTATTTTTTGAGCCAGTTATAGGAAATAAGCATTTGAAATCCAGGGTTCAGGTATTAGGCGTCAGTACAAGGTAAGGCGTTTAAAACCGCGGCTTAAGAAAAGTCATGAATTTTAAAGAAGTTTAGAGGAGGGGGTGATGGCTGTCAACTGAACACCCGTCCTCCGTCGTCCGCCCTCCGCTCCCCGCGAAACCGAAAACCAAACCCCGAATTATGGTGTTTTTGGGGGTCTGCATATTATGATGCTGTCTGCATCCGAGGCTTATCCTTTCGGGACGACGGAAGGTGGACGACGGACGGCGATTTTTCCTTGAAAGGGCGGTGGTGATTTTGGCGTTGTATGAATTGGACGTCAAGTCTCTGGAGAGAAAGTTTACCGAAGTGAGGGATCATCTTTGACCCCGCTCAAGTGAAGCGGGAAATAGAGAGGCTCGAGGCCCAGACGACCCAGCCTGAGTTCTGGAACAATCCGAAAGAGGCCCAGCAAGTGACCGGCCAACTGGCCCGGTTGAAAGATACCCAGGCCCTGATCCAGGATTTCGAGAAACAATACAATGATTTGCTGGCTTACAACGAACTCTTGAAAGAGGGCCACGACCCCAGCCTGGCTTCCGAAATGGAGCAGGGTTTCAATCGGTTCGAGGCCGATTACCGGAAGTACGAGCTCAAGCGCAACTTCACGGGCAAGTACGATTTTAATAACGCCTACTTCTCCATCCATCCCGGCGCAGGCGGTACCGAAAGCCAGGATTGGGCTGAGATGCTCATGCGGATGTACCTTCGCTGGATTGAATCCAAGGGTTACGAGGTAGAGACCCTCGACTATCAAGTCGCGGACGAAGCCGGCATCAAGTCGGTCTCGCTCCTGGTCAAGGGCCCCTGGGCCTATGGTTTTTTGAAAGTTGAGAAGGGCGTCCACCGCTTGGTCCGCATTTCCCCCTTCGACGCCAATAAGCGCCGCCATACTTCTTTTTCTTCCGTGGATGTCATGCCGGAAGTGGAGGACCTTGAGGTGGAAGTGCGTTGGGACGATATCAAGTTTGACACTTTCCGATCGGGCGGCAAGGGCGGACAGAACGTTAATAAAGTTGAAACGGCCGTTCGATTGACCCATATTCCAACGGGTTTGATTACGGCCTGCCAGACCCAGAGGTCCCAATTACAGAATAAGGAACAGGCTTTGAAGATGATGAAGGCGAAGTTGTTTCAGTATCACCAGGACCTTCACGATGCCGAAATGTCCAAGGTGGCTGGGGCGAAAAAGAAAATCGAATGGGGAAGCCAGATCCGCTCCTACGTTTTCCAGCCTTACCAGATGGTGAAGGACCACCGCACCGGCGCGGAAACGGCCCAGATCAGCGCGGTCATGGACGGCGACCTGGATTTATTCATTGAGGCAGCGCTAAAAGCTAAAATTGTGGATTAACAATATTTTTTATAGGGGCGGGGCTTGTGTTCGTCCGGGGCGATGGCAAGCGGCCCGACAGGATAGGCGGGGTTTGCTATACTAAGCGCCATTTCCATTTGAAGAAGGGTTCCGATGTCCGAATTAAATGAGTTTATTAAAGTCCGCCTAGAGAAGCTCAAAGCCTTGAAGGAAAAGGGAATCAACCCCTATCCGGCCCTGGCCTTCGACCAGTCCCACCATTCCTCCGATATCGTTGAGGCCTACAAGGACCTGCAGCCCGGCGAACACAAAGAAGACGTTAAGGTTTCCATCGCGGGCAGGCTCATGACCATCCGGGGAATGGGGAAGAGTTCGTTCGCGCATTTACAGGACTCGAAGGGCCGGATTCAAATCTACGTCAAAAAGGACGGCATTGGTCCGGAAAATTATGACATTTTCAACCTGATGGAATTGGGCGATATCATCGGCGTCACGGGATTCCCCTTCAAAACCAAGACGGGCGAGGTCAGCGTGCACGTCGAAAAGTTCCAAGTGCTTTCCAAATCGCTCCATCCGCTCCCGGACAAGTGGCACGGCCTGACGGATGTGGAGGCCCGTTACCGCCATCGTTATGTGGATCTGATCGTCAACGAGGAAGTGCGCAAAACCTTTGTGGCCCGTTCCAAGGTGGTTTCGGCCATCCGGCGCCATATGGAGTCCTTAAATTTCCTCGAGGTCGAAACACCCATGATGCATCCGATTCCCGGCGGAGCCGCCGCCAGGCCCTTTACCACCCATCACAACACCCTGGATATGGATCTCTTTATGAGAGTGGCTCCCGAACTTTATTTGAAGCGCCTTTTGGTAGGCGGTTTCGAAAGGGTTTTCGAGATCAACCGTAACTTCCGTAATGAAGGCATCAGCGTTAATCACAATCCGGAATTCACCATGCTGGAAGCTTACCAAGCCTATGGCGACCACAACACGGTGATGACCTTGACGGAAAACCTTATCGCCGAGTCCGCCAAAGCATTAGGGCAAGGCTTGAAAATGACGGTTGGTGAGACGGAAGTGGATTTCACTCCTCCTTTTAAACGCCTGCCCCTCTTGGGATCCTTGAGGGACATCGGCGGGATTGAATATGAAGAGATGTCGATGGACGACCTGCGCCACCGGGTGAAACTGTCCGGGGCGGAAGTCCGGCATCTCGAGAAGCTTTCCAAGGCCGAGTTGGGCTACATTTTGTTCGGCGCCTTGGTGGAGCCCAAACTGATCCAGCCGACCTTCGTGACGGATTTCCCGGTGGAAGTCTCGCCTTTGTCCAAAACGAAGGCCGATGACCCCTCCCTGACCGAACGGTTTGAGTTATTCGTGATGGGCCGTGAGATCGCCAACGGATTTTCCGAGTTGAACGACCCCATTGACCAGCGCAAACGCTTTGAGAAACAAGTGGAACTCCGCAAGGCGGGGGATGACGAGGGGATGTTCCTGGACGAGGATTACATCCTGGCCCTCTCCTACGGCATGCCGCCGGCCGGCGGTGTCGGCATCGGCATCGACAGGCTCTTGATGCTCTTAACCAACAGCCCCTCCATTCGGGACGTCATTCTTTTTCCGCTGCTCCGCCATCGGGATGACGAAGAAAAAATGATTTTCGAATAAACTGAAATTGAACCATAGTGTTAACAGGGCTACAGAGAGTAAAGACAATATCAAAATGAAATCTTTGAGCCTTACTCTGTTAACCCTGTGTCACCCTGTGGTGAAAAGGTTTTGATGAAATATCCTTTTGAAATATTCCTGGGCCTCCGCTACCTGCGCTCCAAACGCAAACGCTCGGCTATTTCGGTCCTGACTTGGCTTTCCGTGGGAGGCGTCGCCATCGGCGTCATGGCGCTCAATGTCGTTCTTTCGGTCATGAACGGGTTTGATGACGACCTCAAGTCCAAGATCGTGGGACTCAACGCCCATATCATCGTTTCCGGTTATCAGAATCGCCCCATCGGGAATTTCGATCAAATCACCGAAACCATCCGGAAAATCCCGCATGTCAAAGAGGTGGGGCCCTATATCGAAGGACAGGCCTTGGCGCGTTCCCGCGAAAGGTCCCTGGGCGTCATGGTCTGGGGCGTGGACCCGGACAGGCCCCAAGCCATTACGGACCTCAACAAATACCTTTGGGAAGCGAAAGCCACTGATCTTAAAAGCCCTCCGGATAACGGCGCGGGAAGGTCGGAGAGAATATTCATCGGATCCGAGCTGGCCAGGCGTCTTCAAGTGGCCGTGGGGGATGATTTGGTCATGTTTCTGCCGGTTCTCCAACCTACTCCCATGGGAATGATGCCCCAAAGCGTGAAATTCCAAATTGTCGGGGTCTTATCCACCGGCATGTACGACTATGACTCGGCTTATTCCTACGTGTCGCTCCCGATGGGGCAGAAAATGTTTAAATTGGGGGATATGGTGACGGGCGTGGCGGTAAAAGTGGACGATGTGGATTTAACCCCGGAAATCGCCAAGGAAATCCGCGAGAAGTTCCACGGGGAATATTTCGTGCAGGATTGGCTGCAAATGAACCACAATCTCTTCGTGGCGCTGCAGACGGAGAAGTGGGTCATGGGAATCATCCTTTCCCTGATTGTGCTGGTGGCGGCCCTGAATATCGTGAATCCCCTGACCATGATGGTGATCGAGAAGACGAAGGAGATCGGCATCCTGAAGGCCATGGGCGGAACAGACAAAAGCATCACGCTTATTTTCATCTTTGAGGGTATGTTGATTGGAATCGTCGGAATTATCGTCGGGCTCATGGGCGGATATATCCTTTGCGAAATCATCGCCAGGGTTCCCATCCCTATGCCGGGCGGGGGAATGGTTTATTACATCGACCGCCTGCCGGTGAAGGTGGATCCGAAAACCTGTTATTTGATTATCCCGGTCATGTCGGTGGTTCTTTGCTTTCTGGCGACCCTCTATCCGGCCCGCCAGGCCGCCAAACTGGAACCGGTGGACGCCATCCGATTTGGCTGATGAAAATTAGGAATTAGGAATTTTGAGGATCAAGCGGACGACGAACGACGGATGACGAAGGACGGGTGTTAGTGGAAATTTTAAGAGTCGAGAACGCGACCAAAACCTATTCGCTGGAAGGCGATGAGGTAAAAGCCCTCCAGGATGTGAGCTTTCACCTGGACGCGGGGGATATCACCGTCATTTTAGGCCCATCGGGCTCAGGAAAGAGCACGCTCTTGACCCTTTTGGGGGGGCTGGGCCGGCCCTCGGAAGGACGGGTCTTTTATAAGGGGAAATCCCTGTACGAAATGGCGGGAGAGGAACTGGCGGATCTTCGCAACAAGTCTTTTGGATTTGTCTTTCAGTTTCACTACCTCATGCCGGAATTGACGGCCCTTGAAAATGTCATCTTGCCTGGCCAAATTGGACGAAAAGATTACGACACTTGCCTGAACCGAGCGGCTAAATTGCTGGCCCATGTCGGCTTGTCCGAGCGTCTCAATCACAAGCCCGGGGAATTGTCCGGGGGGGAACAGCAGAGGGTCGCGGTATGCCGGGCCCTGATGAACGAGCCGGAAATCATTTTCGCCGATGAACCGACCGGGAACCTGGACATGAAAACCGCCGAGGGAATCCATGACGTCCTTTGGGAAATGTGCCAAAAAGAAGGACGCACCTTGATTGTGGTAACCCATTTTGAGCCGCTGGCCAAAAGGGCGGACCACATTTTGACCCTGAACGCGGGACAAGTCGTTAAGAAGCGGAATTAAAATTTTGCCACGAAGCCACAAAGGTCACGAAGTTAAAATCATTTTGCCGTAAATCCGTATATTCTTACTTCGTGTCTTCGTGAACTTCGTGGTGAGAAGGATTTTGAATTTATGTTGTGTCAAAAATGCCAACAGCGCGCCGCGACGGTTTTCTTCTCCCAAACCGTGGGGAACCAAACCACCCAGTCCCATTTATGCGAGCCTTGCGCCCAGGCTCAAAGCCAGGTCTATGGGGGTTTCAATCCCTTTAACTTTAATCCCTTCGCGGCCTTTTCCGATTTCCTGAATAATTTCATGGCCTGGGATGACGGGGCCATCGCCGAAGTGAATTCGGGAAGGACGAAGCCCTCCGCGGTGGACCCCCAACTCCAATGCCCCCATTGTGGTTACCAATTATCTTTTTTCCGCCAGAACGGCAAACTGGGCTGCACGAAGTGTTACGAATCCTTCAAGGCGGTTTTAGATCCTCTGGTTTCCAGCATCCATGGGAATGTCCGGCACCAGGACGACCTTCCTCCTCCTGAAACAACGGCAGCCCAAGGGGAGCCTTTTACCCAAAAACCAGAAATCGCCGCGCTTCGCGCGAAAATTAACGAAGCCATTGCCCAGGAGAAGTACGAGGAGGCGGCCCGCCTCCGCGACCAAATCAAAAACATGGAGAACCACTGAACTTGGCCTTTGAAGACCTTTTAACTTCCAACCAGGACTGGTTTTTAAAAAGCGGCCCCACCTCCGAGGTAGTCATGTCCAGCCGTATCCGCTTCGCCAGGAACCTGGAAGGGAAAAAATTCCCGCACAATTCCAGCGCCGCCGAGCAAAGGGAGGTGGTGGCGGAGGTCCACAACGCCATTTCGACCCTTCCCCAGGCCGCCGACCTTCAATTTGTCCGGTTGAACGAAATCTCGTCCCTGGACCGCCAGTTCTTGACCGAGCACCAGCTTATTTCCGCCGAGCACGCGGCGAGCCTGGGGGACCGGGCCGTGGCTTTCGACCCCGAGGCGGGTTTAAGTTTCCTGGTGAATGAGGAAGATCATATTCGATTGCAGTCTTTTCGGGCAGGATTGGACTTGAAAGAAGCGTTTCACTATCTGGCCCTTATCGACCAGTTGTTGGGTCTCAAATTGAATTACGCGAAGGATCCGAAATTTGGTTTTTTAACCGCCTGTCCCACCAACCTGGGAACGGCCATGAGGGCCAGCGTCATGCTTCATTTACCGGCTTTGGTTTACGCCAACCGGGCGGCCCATGTGCTCCAGGGAGTGGCCCAAGTGGGACTAACGGTCCGCGGTTTGCAGGGGGAGACGACCCAAGTGTCCAGCGCCTTTTTCCAAATCTCCAACCAATCCCCCCTGGGGAAAAGGGGCGCTGAAATCGTCGAACATGTGGACCGGGTGGCCCGTCAAATTGTGGAGGTGGAACTCCAGACGCAAAAGACGGTCTTTCAACAGGAAGGGTTAAAGCTCCAGGACCGGATTTGCCGCTCCCTGGGAACGCTTAAAAACGCCAGGATCATCACTTTGCAGGAAGCCTTGGATGGTTTATCGGCGTTAAGGGTCGGGGTGGAACAGAAAATATTACGGGGTATCGACTTGCCAAACCTGAATCATCTTCTCATCTTGATACAACCGGCCCACTTGGCCAAGATCGCCGTCCGGGAGTTGAACCCCGAGCAGGAAGCCATGGAAAGGGCCAGAATCTTGAGCTTGTATTTGAAGAGCGCGGAAGCGGTGTAAAGGCCGTCCTCCGCCGTCCGCTCCCCGGTCTCCGCAGAGGCCAAAAGACTCAAAAGTCGGACTTAAGGTTTTCCGGGAAGCGGGGGGGCGGATAGCGGAGGGCCTTGTTGTACCATTGATTTATCCGCGATATTCCGTTGAAATAGGCCGAGACGCCACCCCTAAGGAGAAACGCCATGTTTGAACGATTCACGGAAAGAGCCAAAAAAGTCATTAATCCTTTGGCCAAGGAAGAAGCCAGGCGGCTTAACCATAACTTTATTGGAACCGAACATCTCCTGCTGGGTCTAATCCGGGAGGGCGGCGGAGTCGCCGTCGCCGTATTGGAATCCCTGGGGGTTGATTTGGAAAGCGTCCGCATTGAGGTTGAAAACCTGACCACGCCCTCGTCCGATACCTTGACCATCGGCGATCCCCAATTCACGCCCTCGGCGAAAAAGGTTCTGGAATTAGCCGCGGAAGAATCCCAGAAACTGGGCCACAATTACATTGGAACCGAACACCTCCTTTTGGGCTTGATCCAGGAAGGGGAGGGCGTCGCGGCCCGCGCCCTGGAGAACCTGGGCGTTTCGTATGAGAAGTCCCGGGACATGGTGATCAATCTTTTGGGCGGAACCTTCCCGAAATTTTCAAAACAAGTCAAAAAGTCGAAGACTCCCGCCCTGGATACCTTCGGCCGCGACCTGACCCAAATGGCCAGGGACGGGAAATTGGATCCGGTCATCGGCCGCGAGGACGAAATTGAGAGGGTCATTCAAATTCTTTCCCGCCGCACGAAGAACAATCCCGTTTTGATCGGGGAGCCGGGCGTGGGAAAAACAGCCATCGCCGAAGGCTTGGCCCAACGCATTAAAGAAGGCAACATTCCCGAACTCTTATTGGACAAGCGCATCGTGACGCTGGATTTGGCGGCCCTCGTGGCAGGCACCAAGTACCGCGGTGAGTTTGAGGAGCGCTTGAAGGCCGTCATCAATGAAATCCGCCAATCGGGAAAGGTGATTCTCTTTGTCGATGAGCTCCATACCCTGGTCGGAGCCGGCGCCGCGGAGGGGGCGATTGACGCCTCGAACATGTTGAAGCCGGCCTTGGCCAGGGGCGAGTTGCAGTGCATCGGCGCCACCACATTGAATGAATACCGCAAGTACATTGAGAAGGACGGGGCCTTGGAGCGCCGGTTCCAGATGATCATGGTGGACGAACCTTCCGTGGATGAGACGGTCCAGATCATCAAGGGCCTCCGGGACCGCTACGAGGCCCACCACAGGGTCCGCATTACGGATGACGCCATCGACGCGGCGGCTCAATTGTCGCACCGCTATATTTCCGGCCGATTCCTGCCGGACAAGGCGATCGACTTGATTGATGAGGCGGGTAGCCGTACCCGCCTCCGCATCACCACCATGCCGCCCGAGATGCGCTCGCTGGAAAAAGATGTCGAGAGGATCAAGCAGGAAAAAGAGGAAGCCATCAAAACCCAGGAGTTCGAGAGGGCGGCCGACCTTCGCGATAAAATGAAAAAGATGCGCCAAAAGCTGCAGGAAGAGAAAGAGAAGTGGGAAGCCATGAAGTCCAAGGAAGAGGCGGTCGTGACTTGGGAGGATATCGCTTATGTGGCCTCCAAGTGGACCGGCATTCCCATGATCAAGCTGGGGGAGAAGGAAAGCGAGAAACTCCTTCGCATGGAAGAGGAGCTTCATAAGAGGGTGGTGGGCCAGGAAGAGGCTATCGTGTCCATTTCCAAGGCTATCCGCCGGAGCCGGGCCGGCATCGGGAACCCGAAAAAACCGATCGGAAGTTTCATGTTCCTGGGGCCCACGGGCGTGGGTAAAACCGAGCTGGCCAGGGCCTTGTCCCAATTCCTGTTTGACGACGAGGACGCCTTGATTCGGTTCGACATGAGCGAGTACATGGAAAAATTCAACGTCTCCCGTCTGGCCGGGGCTCCTCCCGGTTATGTGGGCCACGACGAGGGCGGCCAATTAACCGAGAAGGTCCGCCGCAAACCCTACAGCGTGGTTCTCTTCGACGAGATCGAGAAGGCCCACCCGGAAATCTTCAATGTCATGCTCCAGATCCTCGAGGATGGACGATTGACGGACAGCCTGGGCCGCGTGGTGGACTTCCGCAATACCGTCATCATCATGACCAGCAATCTGGGAGCCAGGGAAATCGGCATGGAAAAAAACCTGGGCTTCAACCCGGACTCGTCGGATATTCCCTTCGACAGCATGAAAAACAAGATCCAGTCCGAGCTGAAGAAGATGTTCAATCCGGAGTTCCTCAACCGTGTGGACGATATCATCATCTTCCACCCGCTGGAACGGGCCCATATCGAGAAAATCGTGGATATCCAGCTCACCGATGTCCAGAAACGCCTCAAGGAAAAGAACATCACCTTGATTTTGGAGCCCTCCGCCAGGGATTTCCTGATCGAGAAGGGCTATGACAAGACCTATGGCGCGAGGCAGATGAAGCGCACCATTCAAAAATACGTGGAAGACAACTTGGCCGAGGAACTTCTCCGCGGCAACGCTAAGGAAGGGCAAGATTTAGTCTTGAGATCAGCCGGTGATAAACTGGTGTTTGTGACCGGATCCGCCCTTCCCGCGTCTCCCACGGCTGTTTAAGCCGGGGGATTCCCATGCGCGCGAAGCCTGAAACAGCTTCCGGCTTCGCCCAAAATCCGCCCAGCTCCCCGAGGGGAACCAAAAAATCCCGCTGGCTTTGGGGTTTGGGACTAGGCGCGGGCCTTCTCACGGCTTCCTATTTTCTTTTTCAAAACCTGGTTGTGAACGCCCAGCTTCGCCCCGTCATTGAGCGGGAGCTGGCGAAAGCCGTCCACTCGAAGGTTTCCATCGGATCGCTCCGCGGCGGGATCATGGGCAACGTGGTTTTGCGCCAGGTGGTTTTGACGGTTCCCGGCAGTCCCTGGGAAACCCATTTGACGGTGGAGCGAATATCGGTCAATGTCGAGCTTTTCAACCTTTTGTTCCACCGCAAACCCCTGGAAAATTGTTTTGAAAGCCTTTCCTTTTTCCGGCCCAAGCTTTTGTTGGTGAAGACCGAGCCTCCCCCGCCTCCCCCCGGTCCTGTGACCGCCACGCTTTCGGCCGGAACCACGGAAGTCAAGGTCCCCCTGGCGCTTCTGCCGGTCCCGAAAATATTTGTTTCCCAGGGATCCTTTTCCATCCAGGCGGAAAAAACCCCCAGGGAAATGCTGACCAACATGAATTTTGACGCCTCCACCGAGAATGGCGCCACCTGGGGGCTTGCCTTCCAGGCTCATTCGCCGGAAGCAGGCAGTTTGGGAACCCTCCGTTTCAACGGCAGCCTGGAGCTGGCGGCCATTAAAATTTCGGGAAAAGTTCTTTTGGAAAAATGGCCCTTGGCCTCCCTTCATTCGGTCTTGAAGGAATTGGCGGGCTGGGAATTGGAATCGGGAACCATTGACGCGGAAAGCCCCCTGGTGTTCCAACCGGGGCACGGACTTTGGTTTGACGCCAAAACCAATCTGGCCCAGGCCACCCTCAAATCCCCGGCGCCAACTTCCATCACGCTTTCCCAGATTTCCGGACGGGCTTTTATCCGGCCCACCGAGATCAACGTTCCGGGGGAAATCCGTTTTCAATTAGGGGAGACGGCCTGGCGGGCTTCGGGATTGATTCCCTTTGATGGAAGGCAGCTCGCCGTCAGGACGACGACGGATGAGTTGTTTTTATCGAGCGTCTTTTCCGAGATTCTCAAGCTGAAGACCTGGAAGGTCGACGGCAAGGGCAGCGCCACGCTGGTGGCTTCGGGAACCCTCGCCAACCCTGTCATGCAAGGCGATGCCGACTTGGGCCCCTCCCACGTTGGGAAATGGCCCCTGGATTCCCTCAGCGTGAAGGCCGGCTATGAGAACGGCAGTTTCAAGCTCTTGGAGGCGGGGGGGAAACTTTTCAGCGGGGATTTTCAAGCCAACGGTTTCATGTCCCTGTCGGGTTCAATGGACGCTCCCGTTTCCTTGAAAGCCTTGCTGAAAAATATCGACGCTAAAAAATTGGCGGCGACCTTGGGAATATCCGGAATGGAGGGCCGGGGCGACGTGGAGTCGTTCGTGAGCGGGACCCTGGAGAAGCCCTTGTTGACCGCCAAGAGCCAATGGACCCTGACCCGAACCTTGCGGAACGTCCAGGTCCATTATTCCGTCGCCGCCAATTTGCAGCGGGTGGAGCAAAAAACCACCCTTTCGGCGGTCATCGATGGGAAGGCCAGGCTGGACGCCGAGGTTTTGGAAAGGCCCGACCAATGGGACCTGCGAAAATTTTCGTTCTCCACCAGTAAAAAATCCGGAAAATTGACCGGCCAGGGAACTTGGCCGAAGGACGAGAACCAAAATATCAACGCCCTCATCAGCGGGAATGACATCACGATTCAGGATATTCCGTTTTTTAACGATCAATTTCCGGGCATCCTAAGCCAGGTCAAGATGGAAATTCATGTCGCAGGAACGCCCAAGGCCCCCCACACTGTCCTCCTTTGCTCCTCGCCCGAGGTAGTCCTGCCCGGCTTGGAAGAACCTGTTCCGATGGAAGTTGCCTTGGATTGGTCGGGGGATGACCTCAATTTCAAGACCTGCAAATTCGGGGAATTGTTTTCCGCCTCCGGGAAACTGGGGCTTGGCCGGGAATCGCCGACGAATTTGACCATGGACTCAAAAGGATTCCCGATCAATTTAATCGCCGCCATTACCCGTTGGGACAACCCTCCCCAGCCCTTCGAGGGATTGTTCACGGGGCAGGCCCATCTGACGGGTTTATTGAGGAATCCCATTATCGAGGGGAACGGAAAAATCGAGTCCCTCAAGGTAGGGGATTGGGAAGCGGACCAGGTCGAGGCCCTCATTGCCCAGGAGCAGGAAAAACTCCAGATTAAAAAGCTGAAAATCACCCAGGGGCCCCATGCCTTGACGGCCACCGGCTCTTGGGACCGGAAGTCGGTCCCGGGCGTCATGAGCCTCCGGATCTCGGCTAGGGAATTTCAATTGGGGAAGGGACCCTTCCTTTCAGGGGATTTCCTTTGGCAGGCGAAAACGGGTGACGCTTTCCTGGATGATTGGAACGGGTTCTTTACCTCGGATTCCATCGCTATCAAGGATTTGAAAAGTAATATTTATCATTTCAATAATTTCTCCATGGCCGCGTCCAGCCTGAACCGGGTGGTTAAGGGTAAGATCGAGATTGGCAAGGCCATCACCGGTTCGGCAGTGTTTGATTGGTCTGCGGACCCCTTGACCCTCGAGGCGATGCTGAAGATCGAGCCCGTTTCTCTGGCGGAGGCGCCGGAAATATCCCAGTTCATCCCGGATTCCCTCAAGACCACTGGAAAAATTTCGGGACAGCTCCAGTTGAAAAAGGGCTCCCTTGGGCAATTGCCAATGGAGGGGACTTTCTCCGTCACCAATGGAATGATCCGAACTTATAATTTTGATAGTTTGGAATTCACCAATAATGGCAATAAGGGCAAGGTGGCCCTGAGATTGTCCTTGGCCCGCGGCGAGGCGAAATACTCCCTGGCGGGAACACTGGAATCCCCCAAGGCCTTTTGGGACTCGGACAGCAAGATCACCATCAATGGTCCCTTTCAAAAGGAAAAGCTCAAAAACCTCTTGGGCCTGTTGGGCATTAACACGGAGAAGCATGTGGTCGCCGGTCAAGTGGATGGGAATTTATCCGTGACCGGGTCCTTCGCTGATCCCTCCGTGGGGTTCTCCGCGACAGGAGAAAACCTCCAGTATGACAATAACCGTGTTCCCAGCGCGGAGCTCCACTTTTCCGCGTCCAAGGGAAAAATTTTACTGGAGAAAAACAGGATAAGCCTTGAAAAGGGGCAGATTAACATCGAGAGAGGCAGCGCCCAATTTGACCCGAACGACTCGACGGTGGCGGTACTGAACCTTTCGGGGTCTACTCAGAACGTTCCAATCGCCGTCCTGAATTTTACTAGCCAGATCAAGTTGAATGGGCGGCTCGCGCTGGAGGATAAGCCCGAACGTCCGACCTTCGACGGAATCCTTTCAATCCTGCAAACAAACCAGGGCGAAAAAACCAGCTCCTCCTTCGATTTGGCGATTCAAGTCCATAAAAAAGTAATCGAGTTCAAGGCCATGCCCAACGACAAGACTCAGCTGGTAGGATTGGTGGATATCTCCCAAACTAACAAAGTGGTTTTTCAAAACATCCACCTGGAGCATTCCTTGGGATCCTTTTCCGTGGATGGGAATTTGGACTTAAATGGAACCAGCCATTTTATCTCGGACGCCAAAAACATTCCCATTGAGGCGGTTGGAAAATGGTTTCTGCCAAACTTTCCCCTCAGCGGCATTGGAAGCTATCATTTGATCTTCGACGGAACCTTGGATAGCCCGATATTTTCAACTTCCCTGACCGTCGCCGGCGGAAAAGTCGGCGACCTGGAGTTTGACCTCTTGGATGGCCAGTTGAAATCCTCCGAAAGCCATTTGATGATCGGCACCAAGGAGGCCCCCCTCACCCTCAGCCGCAAGGGTCTCTTCAGCTTTGACCTATGGGGCAAGGTCCCGATCGCCTTTACGAAAACAGGATGGCTCAAGGTCCACAATCAGGAGATGGATATTAACGCGGAAATGGACAAGGGCGATTTCGGATTGATCCTGCTCGGTGGCTTGGCTAAAAAGGCCTCCGGGGAGATGGATTTCTCGGCCCATGTGGGCGGGACCTTGGATGATCCGGTCCTCAAAATGGACTTGGATATTTCGAAAGCCTCCATGGTTCCCTATGGCTATGCCCATTCGGTGGATGACATCAACGGGCGGATCAAGGTGCGGGATAACAAACTGGTGATTGAGGATTTGAACGGGCGTGTGGGCCAGGGAAGGATCTTCATTACTTCACCCCCGATTGAGCAAACCAAGATGGTCCTCCAAGATTTTATCCCCCAATACCTGGATTTGAGCGTGCGGACAGTGGGGGATAAGGGGCTTTATCTGCATATCGACGGGATCATGGACGAAACCGAATGGGGCGAGATTCAATTTTACGGCGCCACCAAGGAAGACGCTCTGCAGATCGTGGGCCCCTTGGAGGCCCCCAAAGTGATTGGAACGGCTTTTTTGCAGAGCGGCCATTATACTTTTCCGCCCAAGGAGAAAAATGGAAAAACGGTGACTTACAACGCCTTGGGCAACGTGACCTTCGACTTAAATCTTGTCTCGGGAAACAACGCCTGGTATTCGAACGATTTCGCCGGCCAGTACCTGGAGCTTAAAATCGATCCGGGCGATCAACTTAAAATCACCGGAAAGGACTCGGATAAAACCCCCGACGCGCCTGGGATCAATTGCCTCGGGGGCGCCGGATCCAAGGAAGGCTGGCTGCGCTACCTGGGACACGAGTTCAAGATGCAGCAGGCTTCCATTTTCATGGTCAAGGGGAAGGCCCCCTTCATGAGGGGCCACGCTACGGACAGGCTATTGAATGTGGATGTCGTCTCCCCGGGGGGGACCCGCAAAGCCGATGTGGATATTTGGGTCGATTTCAAGGGGAACTTCGGGAGCATCGAATTCACCCTGGATTCCAGCCCCCGCTTCGGAGCCAACGATCCGGACGGGTCCCAAAAAATCCTTCTTTCCTACATCATGTTCGGCCAGGACATGACGGGCCTCACCAACGGCAACAAATCCAATTATACCCCGGAGGAATTACAGGCCGCTTACCAGCAAAAATTCGGGCAGATCGCCGGCCAGGCGGCCCTCGACGCGATCTTCCGGATCGGCTCCAATAAAGTAACCACCTTCGTCCGCCCCCTTGGCCAGGCCATCGGCGGCCTGGATGTGGATGTGCAGCTGGGGTCGGGACTGGTGGGTTCGGGATCGAACGCGGGAACGGAAACGGGCCCCTCGGTCGATCCTTCCGGCAACACATTGGCGGGTGGGAAAATACCGGCGCTTTCTTTCCGCTTGAGAAAATCCCTGGACCCGAAGCTGTCGGTGTTGACCAATTTCGGATTGAACCGGGATATTTACTCCGACAAGACCGGGACCCAGGCGCAGGTCGGCATCCAATATGATATTTCCAAATCCCTTTCATTGAACGCCCTGACCGGAAGCAGGGCGAGCGACAGCCAGCAGGAAACCAGTATCATGGCCCAAATCAACCAGCCCCTGCCCGATATCATCAGTCCCAAAAAAGGTGACAGGGAAAAGCCGAAGTTTATCCAGTTTGAAACGACCCCCATGGGTTTTGGGAAATTGCGCGTTGTCTGGGAAACGGACAAAGTGACCAAAAGTGAAATCAGGATATTCGACACGGACGATAAATTGGTTCAAGACATCAAAGAGAACAACGACTATGTCTACGATCACCTGAGGGTGGTTGAAAATTTAAATCCAAATTCGGAATACAAAATTCAAATCTCGGTAAAAGACCCGAACGGTAATGAAAGAATACAAGAACAAAAAATAACCCCGGCCAACGAATAAGGGGAATCTTTCGTCCTGCCGTCACCTTTAGGCGACCATTCGCGTCCAAAGTGGGGCAAATAACGGGATAATCAATTGCGGTTTTTCGTTTGACCGTGTTAGAATACGCGCCATTTGCTACTGGAAATTCCGATTGGGGCTTCTTTTGAAAATAGAGATTTTGAGGGAGAAGAACTTGTTTTTAAACGCTTCCCGGACAAATAACTTCATCCGGCGGTTGCTCTTGGCGGCCGCGCTGCTGCTTCCCGCGCCGGTGGTTTTCGCCGCTCCTACGCCGGAGGAGGATATGACCTTAAAAATCTCGGCGGTTAAGATCGAGGGCAACAAGAACGTCTCGTCCCTTTTGATTTACGGCCACCTGATCGAAAAGGAAGGGGACCCCTTTTCCGCCAGGCGGGTTCGGATGGATATCCACAACCTCTTTTCCATGGGTGATTTCAAGGACGTCAAGGTTGACGCGGTTCCGGGCGATAAGGCGGGCCAAGTCGTCCTCACCTTCAAGGTCGTGGAGCAGCCGCTCGTGAACTCCGTCCAATACCGGGGCAACCGGAAGTGGGACGCCAATAAATTTAAAGAAGAAATCAAAACCGCGGCCAAAAACGCCTATGACCCAACCAGGGTCAACGGCGACATCGCCGCGATCAGGAAATTATACCTTGACGAGGGCTATTCCAACGTCGTGGTTTCCGCCAGGACCAAGCCGGATGAGGAGAAGAACACGGTGGACGTCACCTTTGTCATCAACGAGGGTGTTCAAATTAAAGTCGGCGGCGTCACGGTCATTGGATCCGAGGCGTTTAGCGGGAAGAAAGTCGCGGACCAGTTGAAGGACAACCACGAAGGGGAAAAATACAAGCCCGATACCCTGGACGCTGATTTGCGAAAAATCGAGGATTTTTACCATGACGAGGGCTACCTGAAGGCCGTAGTGGTGGACCATTCGGAAAAAATGGTGTTGGAAAAAAAGAGGGTGTTCCTGACGATCACGGTTAAGGAAGGCGAAAAATATACCCTGGGCGAGGTCAAGTTCCACGGGAACGTCCTTTTTGACGACGAGGATATGTTGAAGGCCCTGAATTTGAAGAAGGGCGAACTTTTACGTAAAAAGGATTTGGACGACGGGACCAAAAAAATGAAGACCCTTTTTGCGGATAAGGGTTATATCTACTCCAATATCGCCTCCACCATGGATTATGACGACGAATTAAAGAAGGTCAACCTGGCCTTCGAGGTCGTGGAGGGGCAAGTGGCTTTTGTCCAGGACGTGAAAATTGTGGGCAATTACAAGACCCGGGATTACGTCATTCGCCGAGAGATGGTGATTGAGGCGGGGGATAAATTCGAGGCGGCGAAGATCCGTCTTTCCGCCCAGAACCTTTACAACCTCGGTTTTTTTGACGAGGTCAATCCCGAGGTGGAGCCGGGCGACGCGCCTGGAAAAGAAGTCCTTGTGTTCCGCGTGAAGGAACGCCATACGGGATCCATCAGCGTGGGCGGCGGTTACAGCTCGGTGGATGGCTTTGTGGGAAACGTCAAATTGGAAGAGGCCAACCTATTCGGGAAAGGCCAGCGCGCCAATTTGGAGGTGGAATTCGGCGCCTCGCGCTTCAGCTTCAACGTGGGTTTTACCGAACCCTGGCTTTTCAACACCAGGACTTCCCTCAGCGTCAATCTTTTTGACACCACGCGAACTTTCACGAATTCGGTTCCCGATGCCACAGGCTCGACCAAGCTTTACGATGAGACCCAAATCGGGGGTTCGATCGGGGTGGGGCGGCGGTTGGACCGTTATTGGAGCGTGTTCGGAACCTACTCCCTGCAGAACGTCCAAATCTCAAACGTCGGGGCCGGTGAAACAGTTATCGGGACGCCCAACTATATTCCCAGCAGCAGTCTCTGGACGAGCAGCGTCACGCCGAGGATCGTTTACGACAGCCGCGACAATTATTTTGACCCGACGACAGGCTGGAAGCACCAGCTCTCGGTGGAGTTCGCGGGCGGGCCCATGCAGGGCGACTCGAATTTCATCAAGATATTGGAAGACACGAGCCATTTCATACCCTTGCCCGCTGATTTCGTGTTTGGGGAGCATGTCCGATTCGGCGCGGCCCAGGGCTATTGGTTCGCGGGGCACGGCTATACGGATGTCCCGGTATTTGAGAAGTTCTACGCCGGCGGAACGGACACGGTGAGGGGTTACACCGAGCGCAGCGTGGGCGGCAGCACCGTGTCGGTCACGGGGGGCAACGCCTTGTTTGTTTCCAACACCGAAATCAAGCACGTGATCGCCGGACCCCTTCGCGGCGTTCTTTTCTTCGACGCGGGCGACGCCTGGACGACCCTCATGAACATCGGCTCCACCGAGTCCAACATCCAGATGGGGACGGGGCTTGGAGTCCGGCTCACGATCCCCGGGACCTTGATCGCCATCCGTTTGGATTACGGCTTTCCCATCAACACGAATCTTTCGGCTTCGGCCGCTCCCCCGGGTGGGACGCTTCACTTCAACTTGGGAGACATTTTCTGATCGCTCCGCGGTCAGAACTGGGGATGGGGAACCATTCGACAGGCCCATGGCCCTGAGGCTCCCGAAGGTTTAGGGTTTTGGAATTTCCCCAACGAACCAAACCGCAACCAGGATGTTGTTTTCATCCCTAATTCCTTATTCCCGGTTCCTAATTTGTTTATAATGGCCCCATGCGTATTCTCCTGACCAACGATGATGGATTTGACGCCCCAGGCTTAAGGGCCCTTTGGAAAGCGGTGGAATCCCTGGGGGAGGTTGCCATCAGCGCTCCGGATCAACAGGCCAGCGCCACCGGCCATTCCATTTCCCTCAACCTCCCCTTTAAGGTCGCGTCCTCGCCTTGGCCCGGGGTTGAGCATGCCTTTCGGGTTTCCAGCACCCCGGCCGATTGTGTCCGGACGGCCGTCATGCGATTGCTTCCTTGGAAGCCCGACCTAGTCATTTCCGGCATCAACCAGGGGGCCAATTTCGGCAGCCTGATCCTATACTCGGGCACGGTAGCGGCCGCCGCCGAGGCGGTGCTTCTGGGAATTCCCGCGATGGCTGTTTCCTTGACCAGCCACTTCTACAAGGATTACGAGGCGAGCGGCTTGGCCGCCAAGAAAATCGCCGAGTGGGTTTCACGGAAAGGCATGGCCCAGGGAACCCTGTTGAATGTGAATGTTCCGCCCCTGGCGGCAGGCTCCATTAAAGGAATCGCCTTGACGCACCAGGGGTTATTCCGCCATGTGGATGATTTGGAACCCCATTCCAACTTGGAAAATCATTTCAACTATATTTTAAACAGCCCCAGCGAACCGCCGGTGGAGCACCCGGAATCCGATGTGGCGAGGATCGGCGAGGGCTACATTTCGGTGACCCCGCTGCATTTAGATTTGACCGCCCGCCACACCTTCGGCCACTTCACTGATTTTTCCAAGGAAGGGCCGCGATGGATGGCTTGAGGGAAGGATCCCGAATCGCCATGGGCTCCATGCCAGGCTTGGATCCCCAGGCCGCCGTCCAGACCCAATGGCGGGCTTTTCCGGAGATTCCGGCTTGGCCCCAACTCCCCAAAAGATCGGAAAAAGAGCGCATGAACCGGCAGGGTTTATCCGGCCTCCCGGGGTTGAGCTGGCCTTCCGCCGAGCAGCCGCTTTTCGCCCTCTCGCCGCCGGACTTAACCGAGGCCCTTGAAATCCTCAAGAATGAAAATCGGGAAAATCGCTTGGAGAGGGCGGCTTTTAAACCGGAAGAGGCCGCGGGTTTTTTTGCCTTTTTGAAGGAATCGAGCCGTTACATTTCGGCCTCGACCCTAGCCGTCAAGGGCCAGGCGATTGGCCCGGTTTCGCTGGGCTTGTCCCTGACGGATGAAAATGGAAAACCGCTCTTGTCCTCCAAGGCGGCCATGAGGGTCTTGGCCGAATATATCACCCTGCACTGCCGATGGCAGGCCCGGAAACTGGCGGCGCTTCACAAACCGGTGGTGGTGTTCCTGGATGAACCCTTTTTGAGCTCAAAGTTTCAACCGGAAGATTACGGTTTAGGTTGGGGGGATGTCCAAGGCTGGCTGGCTGGGATATTTACGGCCCTTCAGGAAGAGGGGATCTTGACCGGCCTGCACAGCTGCGGATCCGGCCCCTGGGATTGGGCCTTCGGGCTTCCGGTCGAAATTTTTCATTTTGACGGCTTCCAATATATGAACCTGCTCCTGGAAAATCCCAATGGGCTCAAGGAATTCATCCGCCGCGGCGGAACGGTTTCCTGGGGGTTGGTTCCGACCGGAATGGTGAAAGGTTCCTTCCCTGACCCGGCCGAACTGTTCCAAATTTGGGAGGATGCTTTCGGGAACCTGCTCAAAAGGGGGTTCGACCGGGAGGAGCTGATCGGACGGTCTTTTTTTTCCACCACCTGTGGCCTCGGCAACTGCTCTCCCGGTGTGGCGGAAGAGGCTATCCGCTGCCTCGGAACCCTCGTCTCGCTCTGGCGGGCCAATATCAGCCTCCGGTAAAATACCCGACCGGCCCGACCCCGGGGCGGGAAAGGAACTTGATGCGCGAAAGAATTGAAGCGTTATTGGAAGAGCTCAGGCCCCTGTTCCGGGCCGACGGAGGGGACCTGGAGCTGATGGGGGTCAGTGAGGGAGGCGTGGTGCGGGTCCGCTTAAGCGGTTCCTGCGGTTCCTGCTCCGGCTCCTTGCTGTCCCTGGGACAGGGCCTGGAACGATTGGTTAAGGAACAGGTTCCCGATGTCAAGGAAGTCATCATCGTTTAATTTTGTTAGGTTGCGCCTCAATCCCGATCCGGTCCCCATCGGGTTTTTTTGTTGGTGGATTGGTAAAATTCTTTTATACTGATCCCGTTTTCCTCGTTGAATTCCTTTCCTCGCCCATCGGTTGATTTTGGCAAAAGACGCTTACTTTTTCATCCTCCGGTTTTGAATTCGGAACCGGCTTAGTATTTATTTTTTCTTTCGAGGAGTTTTTTTGATACCCCGTTACACCTTGCCGGAAATGGGCGCCATTTGGTCGGAACAAGCCAAGTACGACGCTTGGTTAAAGGTGGAAGTGGCCGCCTGCGAGGCCTGGACAAAGCTGGGCCGGATCCCCCCCAAAGATATGGCGGTTATTAAAAAGAAGGCGAAGTTCTCCCTCAAGCGTATCGAAGCCATTGAGCGGAAAACCAACCACGACCTAATCGCCTTTACCACCTCGGTGGCCGAATTCGTGGGTCCCTCCTCCCGTTTCATTCACATGGGCCTGACTTCCACCGATGTGGTGGACACGGCCCAAGCCATCCAGCTGACCGCCTCGGCCGACCTGCTCTTGGAAAGCTTGAAAAGGCTCAGGGTCGTCCTCAAGCGCCAGGCTAAAAAACACCGTTACTCCATGATGATCGGCCGAACCCACGGCGTCCACGCGGAGCCTGTGACTTTCGGGCTTAAGATGGCCCTTTGGTTCGATGAAGTGGGCCGGAACATGGAGAGGTTGGAACAAGCCAGGAAGCATGTGGCGGTGGGGAAGGTCTCCGGGGCCGTTGGCACCTTCGCCAACATCGATCCCAGGGTTGAGCAGTTTATTTGCAAAAGGCTGGGGTTGAAACCGGCCCCCGTTTCCACGCAAACCCTGCAGCGGGACCGGCACGCTTATTTCCTCTCGGTGCTCGCGGTCATCGCCTCCTCCCTGGAAAAATTCGCCACCGAGATCCGGAACCTCCAACGCACCGAGATCCTGGAAGCGGAGGAATATTTCGCCGAGGGCCAGAAAGGCTCCTCGGCCATGCCCCACAAGCGGAATCCCCTGACGGCCGAGAGGGTGGCGGGTTTAGCCCGGGTCATCCGCGGTTACGCCCTCGCGGCCCAGGAAAACGTGGCCCTTTGGCACGAAAGGGACATCACCCATTCCTCGGCGGAGCGCATCATCCTCCCGGACTCCGCGATCCTGCTTCACTACATGCTGGCCAAATTTATCGACGTCATGGACCGCCTCAACGTTTATCCCGAAAGGATGAAACGGAACATCCAATTGACGAAGGGCTTGGTTTCCTCCCAGCAGGTCCTGCTGGCGCTGGTTAAGAAGGGAACTTCCCGGGAAAAGGCCTATGCCATGGTCCAGCGCAACGCCCTGAGGGCCTGGAAAAGCGAATCGAATTTCCGCCTTTTGATCGAGGGGGATCCCGAGGTGACAAGCCTTTTGTCGCCCTCGGAAATCGAGGAATGCTTCAATCTTTCCTACCATTTGAAGAACGTGGACTATGTCTTGAGGCGGGCGGGAATACTTTGAAATGAAGTTGGGAATTGGGAGTTGGGAATTAGTAGTTAAACCCTAAACTTCTCACTTCGAACGACTAACTTCTAACTTGAGAGAGCGGAGTGAACGATGAACTGGCATGTCAGCGTCTACGTCACCTTGAAGCCGTCGGTCATGGACCCTCAAGGGGCCACCGTCCAAAGAGCCTTGAATCAGATGGGCTATAAGGGCGTGTCGGGGGTAAGGATGGGTAAATTCACCGAGCTGGAGTTCGAGGGCGGTTTACCCGAAGCCGAAGTGCGCCGACAAGCGGATGAAATCTGCGACAAGCTCCTGGCCAATCCCAATATCGAATCCTATCGTTTCACCGTGGAGAAAAAATGAAGTTTTCAATCACCGTTTTTCCCGGTTCCAACTGCGACCATGATTGCGAGTATGTCCTGAGGGAGGTGATGGGCCAGCCGGTGGAGATGATCTGGCACAAGGACACAGACCTCAAAAAACCCGATTGCGTGCTGATCCCTGGGGGATTTTCCTACGGCGACTACCTCCGCACCGGGGCCATCGCCCGGTTTTCCCCTGTCATGAAGTCGGTCGCTGATTTCGCCGCCAAGGGCGGGCTGGTTATCGGCGTTTGCAACGGCTTTCAAATCCTTTGCGAGGCCGGCCTCCTGCCGGGAGCCCTCCTGCGCAACAAGGGACTGAAATTTATCTGCCAAAATGTTTACGTCCGCGTGGAGCAAACCGACACGCCCTTTACCAACGCCTGTCGACCGGGCCAAGTTTTGAAAATCCCCATTGCCCACGGCGAGGGAAATTATTTTATTGATGCCGATGGGTTGAAAAAACTGAAGGACAACCGCCAGATCGTGGCGCGCTATTGCGATGAAAAAGGCGGCTTGACCGCGGATTCCAATCCCAATGGATCCCTGGATTCGATCGCCGGCATCTGTAACGAGAAAAGAAATGTTTTCGGGATGATGCCGCATCCGGACCGTTCCGGCGAGACGATCTTGGGGAGCCAAGACGGCAAGTTCATTTGGAAGTCCATCCTCAACTCCTTGGCGGTAAAGGCGTGAAGACGAAAAAATATTTGCCGCGGGGATGCGGTGAACAAGGAGAAACGATGACTCTATTATTTCGGGCGTTTCCACCCCTCCCTGGCCTCCCTACCTCCGCCTTGAAAGGGGTTTTGGCGTGACTTCCCCCATCACTGAGATTGAGATAACCCCAAAGATCATCAAGGAACACGGCCTCAAGCCGGACGAGTACGAGCGGATCCTGAAAATTCTCGGCCGGAAGCCGAACCTCACGGAGCTGGGACTCTACTCGGTCATGTGGAGCGAGCATTGCGGTTATAAGCATTCCCGCGCGCTTTTGAAAAATCTTCCGACGAAAGGGCCCAAGGTCCTGCAGGGCCCAGGGGAAAACGCCGGCATCGTCGACATCGGCGAGGGCTGGGCGGTCGCCTTCAAGGTGGAATCGCACAACCATCCCTCGGCGATTGAACCCTACCAAGGCGCCGCGACAGGCGTGGGCGGTATTTTGCGCGACATTTTCACCATGGGCGCCAGGCCCATCGCTTCCCTCAACTCCCTCCGCTTCGGTCCCTTGACCGATCCCAAAGTGAAGAGGTTGTTCACCGGCGTCGTTCATGGGATCGCCGATTACGGCAATTGCATGGGAATTCCCACGGTAGCCGGGGAAGTGGTTTTTGACGAAAGCTACAGCGAGAATTGCCTGGTCAACGCCATGTCCGTTGGGTTGGTGAGGCACGAACAAATTATCCGGGGCAAGGCCACCGGTATCGGCAATTCGGTGATCTATATCGGCGCCACGACAGGACGGGACGGGATCCACGGCGCTACCTTCGCCTCGACGGAGATCACCGACGAGTCCACCGAGAAACGAAGCGCGGTGCAGGTCGCGGATCCCTTCATGGAAAAGCTCCTGATGGAAGCCACGCTGGAATTGATCCATGGGGACCTCCTGGTGGGAATCCAGGATATGGGGGCGGCGGGCCTGACTTGCTCCACCTGCGAGATGGCCAGCCGGGGCGGGGCCGGCATCGAGATCGACGTGGCGAAGGTTCCCCAGCGCGAAAAGGGAATGACGCCTTACGAAATCCTCCTGTCCGAGTCGCAGGAGAGGATGCTCCTGGTCGCAAAACCGGGATGCGAGCAAAAAGTCCATGACATCCTGGCCAAATGGGACCTCCACGCCGCCACGATCGGGATCGTGACGGACACGGGCCGCATGGTCGTGAAGGAAAACGGCAAGGTGGTCGCCGATGTTCCGGCCGATTCCCTGACCGACGCGCCGGTTTACCATCCCGCGAAATCCGAACCGGCCATTCTCAAGCAGCACCGGGAGTTCAACGAAAACAGCGTCGCCGTGCCGAAGGATTTACAGGAGGTCTTGCTGAAATTATTGGCGGATCCCACCATCGCCAGCAAGCGGTGGGTCTACCGCCAGTATGACCATATGGTCCGCTCGAATACCCTCGTCCGGCCAGGTTCGGACGCGGCGGTGATCCGGGTGAAGGGAACCAAGCTGGGATTGGCCATGAAAATTGATGGTTTGGGCTCTTATTGCTCCTTTGACCCTTACGAGGGAGGGAAGATCGTCGTTGCGGAGGCTGCCAGGAATATCGCCTGTTCCGGCGCTGAAGCCATTGGAATGACCGACTGCCTCAACTTTGGCAGCCCGGAAAAACCGGAAGTTTTTTATTACCTGGACCGGGCTATCGCGGGATTGGGCGACGCCTGCCGGGCCTTCAATATTCCCATTACGGGAGGCAACGTCTCCCTTTATAACGAAAACCCCTCCGGTCCCATCGATCCCTCCCCGATTGTCGGAATGATGGGTCTTTTCGCGGACGTGGAAATAGCCGTGACCCAATGGTTTAAAAAAGACGGCGACCCTGTTTATTTACTGGGAAACATAGGGGATTCGATCGGCGGGAGCCGTTATTTACAGTTAGCCCATGGAAAAAAGACCGGTCCCTGTCCTAAGTTGGACCTGGGGGTTGAGCTCAAGCTCCACCAGCTTTTGAGGGCCTTGGCGGAGGCTCGATTGGTTCAAAGCGCCCATGACTGCTCGGATGGAGGCTTCGCGGTGGCCCTGGCCGAGTGCTGCATGACCGGAGCGACCCATGAGGCTCCCGAGCGCGGAGCCACGGTCACCCTTCCGGAGGGGGGGAGATTGGATGGCCGCTTGTTTGGGGAAGCCCAATCCCGCGCCATTGTTTCCTGCGATCCGGCCAAGGCCGGCCAACTGGAGGCCCTGGCGAAAAAGCACGGCGTGCCTTGCTTGAAAATCGGGCAGGTGGGCGGGGATTCCTTGGCCATTGGATCTGAAATAAAGGTTCCGGTAAAACAACTGGCGGACTTGTTTTTCACCAGCATCGAAAAGATGATGGCTTAACCGTTCCCAAAAAGGAACGGAGTGTTTAGTTTTTAAGTTTTGAGTTTTAAGTTTTGGCGTCTTCGATTTAAAAATCGAAAGCATCATTCACTTAGAACCTAGCACTCAGAGCTTAAAACTTCGAAAGAGGCGGCACCATGGACGAGTCCAGGGATCAAAAAGAAGAGAAGATCGACCAAAATGAGTGGATGACCGACGATAAGCCCCATGATCAATGCGGGGTCTTTGGAATCTACGGGCATCCGGAAGCGGCTAAAATAACCTACCTAGGGCTGCATTCCCTCCAGCACCGGGGCCAGGAATCGGCCGGCATCTGCACCATGGAGAACGGGCACCTCTACAACTACAAACGAATGGGCCTGGTCGCCGACATATTCAACGAAACCGCATTTAAGGAACTGCCGGGCAAGACGGCCATTGGCCATGTCCGCTACTCCACCACCGGTTCCTCCCAATTGAGGAACGCCCAACCCATCGCGGTGGAATACGCCCAGGGCAACCTGGCCATCGCCCATAACGGCAACCTGGTCAACGCGAGGCGCATCCGCGACGAGTTGGAGGCCCGCGGCTCGATTTTCATCTCGACGGTTGACTCGGAAGTCATCGTTCACTTGATCGCCCGTTCCAGCCAGCGCACCTTGGTGGAAGCCTTGATCAGCTCCCTGCAGAAAGTCCGGGGCGCCTATTCGCTTTTGATATTGGCCGATGACGGCCTGCTGGGAATGAGGGATCCCTCCGGTTTCCGCCCCCTGTGCCTTGGCAAATTGGACGACGCTTGGGTGCTGGCCAGCGAGACCTGCGCTTTTGACATTATCGACGCCAAATATGTCCGGGACGTGGAGCCGGGGGAAATCGTCCTGATCAACGAAAATGGATTGGTCTCGATCAAACCCTTTGAGAAGACGCCTGCCTCCATGTGCATCTTTGAGTATATTTATTTCGCCAGGCCCGATTCCCGTATTTACAACACCAGCGTTCAAAAGGTGCGGAAGCAATTGGGGCGGATCCTGGCCAGGGAAGCCTACGTTTCCGCCGATGTGGTGGTGCCGGTTCCCGACTCCTCCAACATGGCCGCGACGGGGTTCGCCGAGGAATCCAAAATTCCCTACGAGATGGGACTGATCCGGAACCATTACGTGGGACGGACCTTTATTGAGCCGGACCAGACCATCCGGGATTTCGGGGCCAGGTTGAAATACAACGCGGTCAAGGAATCGATGGAAGGCAAGCGGGTGATCCTGATCGACGATTCCATCGTCCGGGGAACCACCATGAGGAAAATCGTCAAGATGCTCCGGAACGTCGGCGCCAAGGAAGTCCACTTGCGGATCACCTCGCCGCCGATCATCTCGCCTTGTTTTTATGGAATGGATTTTCCCAGCCGCAAGGAATTGATCGCCGCGACCCACACCCTGGACGAAATCAAGTCCTATCTAAGGGTGGACAGCCTGTCCTACTTATCGGTGGGGGGGATGATGGAAGCGGTCAAGGGCACGCCCCAGGGCCATTGCACGGCCTGTTTCACGGCAAAGTATCCGGTGGCCTTCGACGAAGAAACGGAAAAATACAGCCTGGAAGTGAACAAGTGCTGAGAAGCCCCTGTCCGATATCCGTTGCCGGTAAATCCATTTAGGTCAGAAAAATTAATTCTTCCCCCTCCCGCGGGGGAGAGGGTGCTTTTAAATGTGGGTTGGGCTGTTCCCAATAGATGTCCTACTTGTCCGCCACGACCTTGTTCCGCCCGCCGTCCTTGGCCTTGTAGAGGGCCTGGTCCGCTTTTTTGATCACACTCTCAAAATCCCCTGAATTTTTCGAGGCCGCCGCGACTCCCACGCTGATGGTGATATGGACGCCCTTGCCCAAGGGTATGGGTTTTTTCGTGAAAAAATCCACGGCCCTTTCCTTCCGGCGCTTTTGGTTCCTCAGCCTGAATTTCCTCTTTTCCAGCGAACCTCTGGTTTTATCCATCATTTCAAACGCGCCTGGGGCTTGGTTGCCCTCGAAGACGACGCAAAACTCCTCCCCGCCGTAGCGGTAGACCCGGAAGCCCAAATGCTCCTCCAAATGCTGGGCCACCATCCTCAGGACGTTATCGCCTTCCGCGTGTCCGTAGGTATCGTTGAATTTCTTGAAATGGTCAATGTCCACCATGGCCAGGGCGTATTCCCCGCTGAGGGTGTGGAGCCTCTCGTCCAGGGCCTGGCGGTTGGGAACGCCGGTCAATATGTCCTGATAAACTTTTTTCCAATACATGTGCAGGATGGAATGGAGAAGAATCAGGGTGATGGCCGTGAAAGAGATGATGGTATAGAAGACCGTAACGGTCCAACGGGGCGTTTCCCAAGGGGAGGCGGCGGCCAGGCCCGTTTGGATGGCGAAGAGGAAGGGGATGAGGGAGGTGAGAAGGGAATTGAGAAAAGGCTTGATTTTTTGATCCGGTTGGAAAAACACGACCAACAGGAAAAGTCCCGCGGATGCCCAGCACAGGGGGGGGATCCGGTAATTCTTGACTCCGGGAGGGTCCTGGCTCCAAAAAAATATTTTTTGATAAATGTCGGGGACCCAATAGAAGAGGCAGGCCAGCAATAAAAAGGGGGTGAGGGCCAAGAGGAGCCTGGCCAAACTTTTATCGCTCCAGAGCCGGTTTTCCTTGAGGAGAAAGATGACGCAGAGGGAAAGGGGAAAACCGGCTCCGATGGACTGGATCACCGGCCCCCGGATGGATCCGGAAGAGGGGTGAAGGAGGGAATGGTAAAAAAACAGGAGAAAGAGGGCGGCCCAAAATATCCTGGTTTGGTTGATTTGCCAGCCCAAAATACCGATCAGGGCCAATCCCACGTAAGGGGCGAATATCAAAAAATTATGGATGCCCGGATAGGAGGTGGCCTGGGGTCCCAATTGGAGCCAGAAGACAAAAAGCGGGACGAAGGCGACGGCGGAATAGACGGACAGCCACTTGGTCTTGTCGGACAAGTTGATTCCTAACGGTGAGGGATTGGACGGCGCTTCATGGAACGGTCATCTTTAATGGCGAATGGAACCGGGCGGATTCATGAGGGGTCGGGAGTAATAATTACTGGACGAAGATGGTTCCGGTCATGTTGCCGGGGGCCGCGCAGGTTCCGTCGCATCCATAGCTTCCGGGAAAGGGGGCGAAGTTGCAGGCGCCGCTGCCGGCGGGGCAATTGTACCAATCGTGGTAATTGATCGTGGCGGGAGTGGAAAAGGTAATGGTCAAGGCGGCCCCCAGGAAATTAAGGGAATTGATGCTTTGGCAAAGGCCCGTGCCGTCATCGGTCTGGATGGCGTGGGCTCCTCCCGCGTCCAAATTGGTCCAAACCACGACTTGTCCGGCCTGAATCGTGAGCGGGTCCGGGCTAAAAGAGCCGGCCAAGACGCTGATTTGATAATGAACCGGCGTCGAGGTCGGGGTGGCGGTGGGAGGGGGAACGGGGATGGAAACGGGATGGTTGTCGCAGGCCATGTGGGACAAAAAGAGGTAAAAGGATAAAGAAAAAATAAAAGCGATTACCAAGCGTTTCATGAGTTTCTCCCGGGCCACATTCTATAAAAGCACTACTTATTGAACAAGAATAATTCCTCAGGCTTCGGCGAAGTCTTTTTTATTGAACCACTACCGTCCCGAGCATGATACCGGTACAAGACGATGAACAAGTCGCGTTACAAGCGGGGTTGTGGATCGAACAATGATAGTGAATGGTGATAGGAGAAGGATAGGAGACTGTGATCGATGCCCCGGAGGCGATGGGCATGTCGGTGGCGCAAGTACCGGCACCATTGTCCGGAAAAACACTATGAGAGTAGCTGTCATTGTTGGTCCAAATAACAGAATTGCCATGGGTGATAGTCACCGCTGCGGGAAGGTAAGCGGATCCGGAAATATTAACGGCCACAGGCGCCGGCGTAAAGGTCGGCGTGGCCGTGGGGCCGTAGATCGTGGGATATTGGGGCCCGTCGTAGGAGCATCCGGAAACCACCAGTGAAAGCAAGCTGACAAAAAAACAGAGTGCCAAGGATTGAACGCGGTTCATGACCACCTCGTGGAATTTAAAATGAATCGGGGAATATTATATCAGCTTCGCTGTCCGCTGGGTGGTTTTCGATCGGGGATTTTTATCCGGAAGTGGATAAAAAATCATGGTTTTACCGCTTGTTCTAGGCAGCCGGAGACCTTACGATAGGCGCCAATTATCCCCGCTCTACCCACGCTTTTACCCGCAGTTGGGAGGATTTTTTGAAACAAGTCAGTTATGAAGACGCCGGCGTCAACATCGAAAAAGGCAACGAAACCGTCCAACGCATCAAACAACTCGTCAAAAAAACATTTAATCCCTCGGTCCTTTCCGATATCGGGTTATTCGGCGGATTATTCGAATTCGATACGTCGAAATACAAGAAGCCGGTCCTGGTCTCCTCCACGGACGGGGTTGGCACCAAAACCCAAATCGGCGTCGCGATGGGGAAGTACCGGGGCCTGGGCGCGGATATAGTGGGCCATTCCATCAACGACATCCTCGTGCAGGGGGCTAAACCGCTTTTTTTCCTGGATTACCTGGCGGCCGGGAAGCTTGACGTCGGGGTGGTGGAACAGATCATTACGGGGATGACGGACGAATGCGTCAAAGTGGGTTTGGTGTTGATCGGCGGTGAAACGGCGGAGATGCCCTCGGTTTATCAGGTGGGGGATTACGATATCGCCGGGACGATCGTGGGGGTGGTGGAAAAGGAAAAAGTCATCCGCGGCCAGAACGTGAAGCCCGGGGATGTTTGCATTGGACTGCCCTCGGTCTCACTCCACACGAACGGTTACTCCTTGGCCCGCAAGCTGGTCACCGACGTGGCGGGGTTGAAATACACGGATTTCGTGAAGGAAGTCAATGGGGTCATCGGCGACGTGCTTTTGGTTCCCCATAAAAGTTATTTCCACGAGATTTATCCGATCCTGGACCAGGTGGAAGTCAAGGCCATGGCCCATATCACGGGAGGCGGCCTCGTGGACAATCCTCCGCGGGTATTGCCGGACCATTGCCGGATCCAGTTCAAGCGCGGTTCCTGGAAGGTCCTTCCTGTTTTTGAGTGGCTGGTGAAAACCGGAAACATCTCCGAATTCGAGGCCTACCGGTCCCTGAACATGGGAGTCGGCATGGTGATCATCGTCGGCAAGTCCGAACTGGACAAGGCCCTCGCGGCCCTGAAAAAGAACGGCGCGGATCCCTCCGTCATTGGCGAGGTTATTTCCGGTGAAAAAGGCGTTGAGTTTGTTTAAGTCTTTTTAGGAAAGCCGTCCTTGGAAAATACCCCCCACTCCCCGGCCAGCTCCATTTCCCTCGTTGGATGGAAGTTGGCATTGGACCGGGCCCCTTTGTTCCTTTCGGTCATCCTTTTATTTTGCCTGCCCTTCCTCACCCAGTTGGACGGTTTTAACCCCCTCTATCCCAAGCAGGCCCTTACCCAAATTATCGTTTTTTTAATTCTTTGCGCCTGGGTGTTGAGGGGTTTGCTGACGGGGAAAACGGTTTGGCTGAAAACAACGGCCCTTTGGCCCCTGGCCGCCCTAATGGGTTGGATTTTAATGACACTGCCTTTTTCATCCTGCTCCGCCATGGGTTGGCTTTCCCTCGAGGATTGGATTTGTTTTCCCCTTTGGTATTTGCTTCTGACCTTGACCTGTTTTGAGGCCTGGAAGGCGGAAAACCTGCTGATTGTTTTTTTGACCGGTTCCTTTGCCACTTGCGGCTGGGCCGCAGCCCAGGCCTTGGGCATTTCCGGTGTTCCTTGGCTGGGGATTGTCAGGAGTCAATTTAACGGCAGGGTGACCGCTGGATTGGGCAACCCGGACTTTTTGGCCGGGAGCATGTTGATGGTTTGGCCCTTGGCCCTGGCCCTCTACTTAAAAGCCAAGCGGGTCACGACCCGCCTTCTCTGGTCCGGACTCCTCCTGCTCAGCCTGCTCACGCTGAACTGGACCGGAAGCAAAGCCGGATTCCTGGGGCTGGTCCTGGGCGCCCTGGTCTATGCCTTCACTTACTACGGCAGGGGGGAGTGGGGCCAATCCCTCAAGAAAATCCTGCTGACCGCCTCCGCCACGATCGTCCTCCTGGTCGCCCTGTCTTTTTTCACCCCCATGGCCGCCCGGTTGGGCCAATTGTCCAACCCGAAGAACGAGTCCGTTTGGTTCCGGGCGGAGGTTTGGAAAGGAGTCGTGGGAATGATCCGGGCCCATCCCATCCTGGGAACGGGCTTTGGGACCTTTGAGGCAGCTTATCCGGAGTACCGGCCGGCCGCCCTGATGATGCGCCAGACCCAGCGAAGCTATGGGGTCAATCACGCCCACAATTGGCTTTTGGAATGGACGGCGGAAACGGGAATCGTGGGGCTTGGCCTATTGCTTTGGTTTTGGTGGTCGGTTTTGGCCCAATGGTGGCGCCTATTTTCGGCCAACGCCATTCCCAGGACTTTGGGAGCGGGGGTATTCGCGGCCATGGTTGGAGTGGGAGTGGACAATCTTTTCGACGTGAACAGCTACCAGCCCTCAACCCTGGTTCCCCTGCTGCTGTTGGCCTCCTTTCCGGTGGCCCTTTCCCAGCGGTTTTACCACCTGGAGGGTTTTCCGATCCGGCGCCGCGAGATCGACCTTTCGGCTTTTAAAGTCTATTGGCTGCCGGCGGGGTTCGTCATCATCGGCCTTTCCCTGCCGCAAATCGGAGTGGTTTTTCAAAGGCAAAAGGCCGATGTGCTCCTGAAAAAAGCCTCCGACGCCTCCAAGTCCGGAAAATGGGACGAGGCCATCGGCCTTTACGGCGATGTTTTGGCCAAGAATCCCGGGGAATTCACCGCGAATTATTTCCGGGGCCAAAGCTACTTTGACCGGAATAGGGAAGGCGATTTGGAAAAGGCCCTCTTGGATTTGGAAGTTGTCGGCCGCATGTCGCCCGACTATTTCCTGCTGCACTTCAAAAAATACGAGGTATTGCGCGGCCTGAAAAGGGACGCGGAAGCCAAGGCGGAGCTCAAGAGGGCGGTTCACTTGGATCCCATGCTGGTGTTTCTGCTGGATGATTTTAAAAAGGCCCGGGAGCTGGTCGAGAGGGGGCAATATTCCCAGGCGTTTGTGATTTATCAAAACCTGACTTTCGATTATCCTGCCTGCGTTCCCATGCTGATCGCCTACGCCAATTGTTTCGCCCTGACGGGGGATTACCCTTCGGCGATCAACCTTTACCGGAAGGTCCTGGACCTGGACCCCGGCAACGAGAAAGCCAGTCAAAACCTCGGGGCTCTGCGGAAAGCCCTGGATGAAAGCGCCAGGAACCACAGCTTGCGTCAGAATCTGCTGGGCAGTGAAATGAGATAGGGGGGGCTCCTCTTCACCTCGCCCTCCTCCTGGACGGGAAGAGGATGAAAATGACCAAAGGTTTTTTTCCCTTCTCCCTTGGGGGAGTGGGTAGGGTGAGGGAATGTTGGCTTTTAACTTGAAAGAGGTTTTCCTTGATTAAGATCGCGGTTTTCGCCTCGGGCAGCGGCTCCAATCTCCAGGCCCTCATTGACGCCCAGGACACTGGTATGTTTAAAGGCAAGATCGCCTTGGTCTTTTCGAATGTTCCGGAGTGCGGTGCCTTGGCCCGTGCGGAAAACGAGCGGATTGAATCGGTTGCCATCGCCAGCAAGGGTTATCCGGGAAGCCGGGAGGATTATGACGCCGAGGTGCTGGGCCTCTGCCAAGCCAAGAAAATCGACCTGATTTGCCTGGCCGGCTACATGAGGATCCTGACCCCGGTCTTAATCCGTCCCTACCTCTATAAAATGATGAATGTCCATCCGGCGTTGCTGCCCAAGTTCGGCGGGGAGGGCATGTACGGCCACCATGTCCACGAGGCGGTGGTGAAGGCCAAGGAAAAAGAGTCGGGCGCCACGGTTCACTTCGTGACCGAAGGCGTGGACGCCGGCCCCATCATCCTGCAGGGGGACGTGAAGGTTCTTCCGACCGATACCCCGGAAACCCTGGCGGAGAGGGTCTTGAAAGTGGAACATCATATTTATCCGGAGGCGGTCAGGCTGTTCTGCGAGGGGAAGCTTAAAGTAGTTGAGGGAAGGGTTCGAGTTTCGCTATGAGGACATAAAATGGAATTGAAAAATGATGAATTGTTGTTATTGAGAATGTGGCCTTCTAGCGTTCTTTTTTTTCTAATTTTTTCAGTCTTTTCGGTCGGGCCGTTACTCGCAACTTGGAGCGTATTTTTTTCATCTAGCCATATTCAGCATCCTCATGAGCGGTTAAGTGTTATATTTATCGATCTTTTTTTCACTTCGCTATTTTTGAATTTTGTTTCCGGCGTGGATTGCGATGAATATGAAATTCATGTTTGGAGATTCTTTATTACATCAAAAGTGCCGTGGGGAAGAATCGGGAAAATTGAGTTCGTTTCCGAGGGCAAAAGTCTCGCGATCATTAAAATTTATTACGAAAAAGCATTGTTTGGAAAGCCGATTAAACTTTTGCTTCGAACTTTTTCAAAAGAGAAAGTCTTGATATTCGTTGGTTTATTGAAACAAAGATCGAAAAATGCTGAGATTCAAAACATTGATTTGTTGAAGCCGAAGACTAGGGGTTTGAATAATTAATCTTGATTAAAGAAAGGATCAATCGTGGCCGAAGACAAGGTAAAAATCAAAAGGGCGTTGATCAGTGTTTCGGATAAATCGGGGCTTATCGAGTTTGCCAAGGAGTTGGCGGCCCATGGGGTGGAACTCATCTCCACCGGCGGAACGGCGAAAGCCATCAAGGATGCCGGGATTCCCGTGAAGGACATCTCCGACGTCACGGGGTTTCCCGAGATGCTGGACGGCAGGGTCAAGACCCTGCATCCGGTGGTTCATGGCGGGCTCCTTTCCCTTCGCGACAATAAAGAACATAT
>CAZUXW010000015.1:0-2858 GCA_964624625.1 uncultured bacterium | reverse complement strand
TGCATCCGGTGGTTCATGGCGGGCTCCTTTCCCTTCGCGACAATAAAGAACATATGGAAACCATCGCCAAGCACAAGATCCAGCCCATTGATCTGGTCTGCGTGAACCTCTATCCCTTCGAGGCCACCATTTCCAAGCCCAATGTGGAATTGCACGAGGCCATTGAGAACATTGATATCGGCGGTCCCTCCATGATCCGCTCCGCTTCCAAGAATTACCGGAGTGTCACGGTGGTCACCTCGGCGTCCCGTTACGCGGATGTAATTAAGGAAATGAAGGAATTTGACGGAGCCACTACCTTTAAGTTGCGCCAGGAACTGGCGATTGAAGCTTTTGGGAACACAGCCCGCTACGATGGAATGATCCACGAATACCTCCATAAAAGGCTTTCGGATAAGAAATGGCCTGATGTTTTCACCATGTCCGGGGTCAAATTGCAGGAAATGCGGTATGGCGAGAATCCCCATCAGCCGGCGGCCTTCTATAAAGACAGGGCCAATAGCCTGCCCACCATCGTCAACGGCAAGCAATTGCAGGGTAAAGAGCTTTCCTACAACAACATCATGGACGCGGACTCGGCCCTGATGATCGTGAAGGAATTTGACGAACCGGCTGTCACCATCATCAAGCACACGAACCCCTGCGGAACGGCCGTGGGAAAGGACGCCCAGGAGGCTTTCGTAAAGGCTTTTGAAGCCGATCCCTTGTCGGCTTTCGGCGGGATCGTGGCGGTCAACCGGCACGTGGATGAGAAAACAACCCAAGTGATTTTGGAAAAACTCAGCTTTTTTGAGATCATCATCGCCCCATCTTATGACGCCGGAGCCTTGAAGGCCTTTGAAGCCCGCAAAAACTTGCGGGTCATGTCCTTGGAAGGCTTGGGCAAGGCCAAGGAAATGGTGCCTGGTTATCACGTCCGCCGCGTGGAAGGCGGGTTCCTGGTTCAGGAATTCGACCAGGCTGTGGAAGACAAGGCCCTTTATAAAGTGGTCGGGGACAAACAGCCCGACCCGAAATTGGCGAAGGACATGGAATTTGGCTGGAAGTTGGTGAAGCACGTGAAATCCAACGCCATCGTTTTGGTGAAGGATGGCGTTTCCGTCGGCGTCGGCGCCGGCCAAATGAACCGGGTGGGTTCGCTGGCCATCGCCATCCAACAGGCGGGGGACAAGGCCAAGGGAAGCGTCATGGCCTCCGACGCGCTGTTGCCCTTTAGGGATTCCGTAGACGCCTGCGCCAAGGCCGGCGTCGCCGCCATCATCCAAACGGGCGGCAGCGTCCGGGACAAGGAAGTCATTGAGGCCGCGAATCAGCACGGCATCCCGATGATCTTTACGAGTTATCGGCATTTTAAACATTGACGGCTTGAACCACAGGGTTACAGGGAGTAACACAGAGTAAATCTAGGAATTTTGATTAAGCCTTGCTCCGCGTAACCCTGTTCACTCTGTGGTCAAATTTTGGAGGGATTGATGGATATCCTTGTTATTGGTTCGGGCGGGCGCGAACACGCCATTTGTCATGCCCTCTCCAAATCCAAACGCCGGCCGAAACTCTTTTGCGCCCCCGGCAACGCGGGCATCGCGCAATTGGCGGAGTGCGTCAATATTCAAGCCGAGGATATCGCGGGCCTGGTGAAATGGGCCAAGGAACATAAGCCCGGCATGATTGTAATCGGCCCCGAGGTTCCTCTTTGTTTGGGATTGGCCGACGAATTATTGAAAGAGGGGTTTCAAGTATTCGGACCCACCAAAGACGGCGCTCAAATGGAAGGCAGCAAAGATTTCACCAAAAAGCTCCTCCTCGATAATCATATTCCCACCGCCAAATCAGGAACCTTCACCGATTATGAAAAGGCTTTGGCCTATGTGCGTTCGCAAGGCGCTCCAATCGTCATAAAGGCCGATGGCTTGGCCGCCGGAAAGGGCGTGACGGTTTGCGAGAATTTAGGTCAGGCCGAAGCGGCTTTGGAAGAAGCCATGCAAAAGAAAGTCTTCGGCGAGGCTGGGTCCAAGGTTGTGATTGAGGAATTCTTGGAAGGGGAAGAAGCTTCCATCCTCGCTTTTGTGGACGGGGAGACGATCGTTCCCATGGTCAGCGCCCAGGACCATAAGCGCGTCTTTGACGGAGACAAGGGCCCCAATACGGGCGGGATGGGAGCCTATTCGCCGGCTCCGGTCGTGACCGCGGAACTGAACGAAAAAATACTGGAAACAATCCTCAAACCGACTGTCGCGGCCTTGCGGAAGATGGGCATTATCTATAAGGGTGTCCTTTACGCCGGGCTCATGATCACGAAGGACGGGCCGAAAGTCATTGAGTACAACTGTCGGTTTGGCGACCCAGAGACGCAGGTTGTTTTGCCGCGATTGAAGACGGATTTCGTGAACGTCTGCATGGCGGTAGCCCAGGGAAAATTATCGCACCTCAAAATCGAATGGGACGGGGGAACAGCCGCCTCGGTGGTCATGGCTTCGGCTGGTTATCCTGGTTCTTACCCGAAAGGGAAGGTCATTCAAGGCCTTGAAAAAGCCTCTCAAGTATCCGATGCCTATGTCTATCACGCCGGGACAGCCTCCAAGGACGGGCAAGTCGTAACCGCGGGGGGGAGAGTATTGTGCGTAACGGGGCTGGGAGTTAATCTTCAGGAGGCTTTGCGCAAGGCCTATGAGGCGGTTGGAATGATCCGATTTGAGGGAGCCCAATACCGGAAGGATATCGGCTGGCGCGCTCTCCAACGGTAACAATTGTCGGCTTTTTATTAAAAATATTTGGATTTTGTGCTGAAAAATCGCTGTTTCTCTGAGAAAATTAAAGAGAAGAAGAACTGGAAGTGACTGGAAATGACCATGGGCGAG
>CAZUXW010000014.1:15346-52164 GCA_964624625.1 uncultured bacterium | reverse complement strand
TTGCCTTGCATCGCGGCCCTGCGGTACCACATATGGGCCTTGGAATAATCCTTTTGGACTCCCAGACCATTCTGGTAATGGCAGGCGATGTTATTCTGGGCTTTGGAATTTCCCTGAGCCGCCGCTTTCATGTACCATTTCATGGCCTCTTTGTAATCCTGGGTGACGCCGCGGCCATAAGCGTAGAGGGTGCCGAGGTTAAATTCCGCCGTCGCGTTGCCCTTTTCCTTCGCCGCGGTTAAATACAGCTTGAATGCTTCCTGGTAATCCTGTTTCGTCCCGTAACCCTTGGCGTGGAGAATCCCGATTTTCGTCTGGGCCACCGCCGACCCTTGGTCCGCCGCCTCCTGGTACCACTTCATGGCTTCCTTGTAATCCTTTTTGACGCCTTCTCCCCTCTCATAGAGCCCGCCCACATTGACCGCGGCAAAAGCGTCGCCGTTATCGGCGGCCATTTGAAACCACCTCATGGCCGCTTCGTAATTTTGGTCAACACCCTTACCGTAGTAATTCAGTAGTCCAATGTAGCGTTGGGCCGGAGCGTTTCCCTTGCCGGCGGCTTTAACGAAAGAGCGCATCGCCTGGTCGTATTTCCCGGCGTTGTAGGCCTTCATGCCAATGGCGTAGGTGTCCTCGGCCTGTGAATTTTGGGCATTTGAAGGTGCGGCGAGAAGTAAAAGCGGAAGGCTAAGGACAAATAAAAGTTTCATGGTTCCCTCTTGAAGCCGAATTTGAATCACTTGCTGAAATAAATCGCCCAGACGCAAACGGAAAGGGCTCCCAGGGCGAAAAAAAGGATCGTTAGTTTTTTCATCTTTCCCCAACTTCGTTTATTTCTTGGCTTTAGTTTTCGACAGCCCCTTTAAACGTTCCTGCATTTCCAAGTAGCTTTCGTTTCCGCCGGAACTCTTCACCGATGGCGGCTTCAGGGGGCTTTCTTCACCCTCCTCCGACGCTTGAATAACCAAGGTTTTCGCCGATTTATCGTAAAGACCCTGCTTCTTTTCATCAAATGCGATCGTGAAAAAGCCGATACATAGCAATAGGCTGTGCCAAATCTTCCACCAAAACCGCTTGCTCGCCTGTGAAAATTCAATCCGCCGGCCTTCCTCATCCACCACCTTTAAGCCGAGGATTTTTTTCCCAATGGTTCCCTGCCAGTTCGATGATTCGCTAAAAGAGTAAAAAAGCCACATCTCGACCAGTGCTATTAAAATAAGGAACGGTAATAAAACCATCAATCCTTCCTTCAATGCTTCCTTAATGTCCCCACCCCTTTCCCGAACGATGGTTCCAATCGCGTATCCCGATACATAGCCCTCGATATAAAGAATGGGACTCAGAATAAGACAATCCAACAGGTAGGCCCAAAATCTGATCCAAAATCCTGCATATTTAAATCCATTTCCGATCGCCCGGTCGGGAGCGGCCGCTGGATAGGATTTTCTCCCTTTTTCAAAACGGACTGCCGAGGATGACGGCTCTGATATTTCCGATTCAGTTGGCTCACTCTTGATTACGAAGGTTTTCGCGATCTTGTCATGTAGGCCCTGTCGCTTCTGAGAAAAGGCCACCATGAAATAACCGGCACCGAAAATAATCGCAGAAAGATACTTCGACCAATAGCGGGCATTGGCTTTCGAGTAGCTGATCCTGTTGTTTCCCTCGTCAGCGACTATTAAACCAAGCCACTTTTTTCCGAAGGTTGCCTGGCGCTCGGAGGATTCCATGACCGTGAAATAAACCCACTGCAGAAAGAACATGGTGATGAACCCGAACCAACCACCCATGTTTTTGGCCTGTTCCGGGGTGAAATTCCCTCCCATCCCGCTGATGACGGCAAGCGTCACGCTAAAGATAATTAAGGGAAAGAGGTAAATGAGGAAAACAACGATTAAATCAATCAAATAGGCGGCGGTTCGGATCCAAAAACCAGCGTAATTCACTGTTTACTCCCGTAAAATAATTTCCAACTGATACCAAACTAAAACAAATACCGACCAACCGCTCCATTCCAATTTATCGCGCGAAGGGGCGCTCTTTTTTAATCATCATCCAACGTTCGGGATGGGGCAAGGGCTTAAACCCGATCTTTTCATAGACCTGATGAGCGTCCTGTGTCGCCAGAAGCCATTGATAAACAGGTTGGTGGTCCGGGTGTTCCATCGCAAAACGAATCATGGCCTGGGCGATACCCTTATTCCGGTGGGCAGGCTCCACAAACACATCCATGATGTAGGCAAAACGGGTCTTGTCCGATGCCAGCCTGGCGTAACCCACTTGAACGCCGCCTGTTTCGTAGACTCCAATCACCAGCGATGAGTTCTTCCCTCCCTTCTCCACCTCGGCCTGCCCAATGCCAGGCGACCAATAGCTGGCCGCGAGCCACTCCGTGACCCTCTTGAAGTCGATTCGTGTGATGTCATCGCTGATTCGGAAATCCTTGAAGTCGCTGTTCAAAGTCCTACTCCATAATGTTTTTCAATGGCTTTTTTGGGCTGGCCGGTGCTTGAAATAAAAGATACAGCCCAACATGAATGCCAACAAGGCCGCGCTGGCGCTATAGCGGCTCAAGGCCAATCCCCCATTGGCGATGGGCTTATCCAGAAAATCCCCCAAGACCGCGCCCAAGGGGCGGGTGAGGATAAAGGCCGCCCAGAAAAGAAAGGTGCGGGAAATATGGGTCCAAAAATAAAGCCCCGCCACCAAGGCCAGAAGCGAGGAAAATATGAGGCCGCTCCAGAGGTACCCAAGGCCTTCCGTGTCAGCCGTCCAGTCCCCCAAGGCCGTCCCTAGAGTCTGAGAGAACATGATGGTTACCCAATAAAACATTTCCGACCTCGGGTCCGTTACGGAATCCACCGCCACGGTTCCGAGGGTTCGGTACCAAATAAAAAGGGACGCCAGGAGCAAACCAAAAAGAAGAGCGGAACCGCCCGGGTAGCCAATGCCCAGGGAGCGGTCGGCAAAATCCGCCATGGTCGTTCCGACCGTCGTGGTCGCCACAATCGTCGACCAATAAATGATGGGATGAAATTTTTTTGCCTTGATTTGAATGAAAACCGCCACCAGGAAAAGGACGGCGAAAATGGCCGTGCCGACCAGGTACCCCAGGTTCATCGACATCGTAACGGCGTCGCCGCCGGTTTCCCCCAAGGTCGTGGCCGCGATTTTGATCAACCAAAAAAGGAGGGTCAGCTCCGGAACTTTGCTCATGATTATATTTTCCTCATCCTTATTTCGAAAGAACCCTGCCAACGGCTTCGTGCCATCCATCCCAAAGGAGTTTTCGGGTCTCATCCTTCATTTTTGGACTGAACACCTTGTCCACTTTTCGGATGCGGTTGATCTCGGCGCTGTTCTTCCAGAAGCCAACTTGGAGGCCTGCCAGGTAAGCGGCACCCATGGCGGTGGTTTCCACCACCTTGGGACGGTTGATCTTGACCTTGAGGATGTCGGCTTGGAACTGCATCAGTAGGTTGTTCTTGCAGGCCCCGCCATCCACCCTTAATTCTTTCAACTTTAAATGGGAATCCTTGAGCATGGCGTCCACTAGGTCCCTCGTCTGGTAAGCCATGGATTCCACCGTGGCTCGGACCACATGTTCCCTCTTGGTGCCGCGGGTCAGGCCCACCAAAGCCCCCCTGGCATGGCCGTCCCAATAGGGCGCCCCCAGTCCCACGAAAGCCGGGACCAAATAAACACCGCCCGTGTCCGGCACTTTTTTCGCGATGGCTTCGGATTCCGCCGAGGACTTAATCAGTTGCAGACCATCCCTGATCCATTGGACCGCGGCCCCGCCGATAAAGACGGCTCCTTCCAGGGCGTAGACAGGCTGTCCCTTGCCGTCACAGGCCAAGGTGGTCAGGAGCTTATTTTTGGAAAGAATATGCTTGTGGCCCAGGTTTAAGAGCAGGAAACATCCTGTTCCATAAGTGTTTTTGAGGGTTCCCGGTTCATGGCAACCCTGGCCGAAGAGTGCCGCCTGCTGATCCCCAGCGATGCCGGTAATGGGGATTCCCGCGCCCAGGTAGCTGCGGACGGCAGTGGTTCCAAAGGTACTGGCGGAAGCCTGTACTTTCGGCAAGAGGGAGGAGGGAACATGCAGGGTTCTCAAAAGTTCCGGATCCCATTTCTTTTTAAAGATGTCATAAAGAAGAGTCCGGGAGGCGTTGGAATAATCGGTGGCGTGGGATTTACCGCCCGTGAGGTTCCACAAAAGCCAGGTATCAATCGTCCCAAAAGCCAACTCCCCCTTGGCGGCTTTTACCGCGGCGCCGGGAACATTTTGGAGAAGCCACTCCACCTTGGTGCCGGAAAAGTAAGCGTCGAGAACCAAGCCCGTCTTATTCAGGAATAACTTTTCCCTGCCCTGGTGTTTTAATTGGTCGCATCGGTGGGCTGTGCGGCGGCATTGCCAGACGACGGCCTTATGGATGGGTTTTCCGGTCTTGCGGTCCCATAGGACCGTGGTTTCCCTTTGGTTGGTGATGCCGATGGCGGCGATTTGGGAAGGCTTCACACCGGCGCTTCGGAGGGCCTTTTTGCCCGTTGCCTCAACGGTTCGCCAAATCTCATGGGCGTCATGCTCGACCCAACCGGGTTTGGGAAAAAACTGCGTGAATTCCTGGTAGGCGCTCCCCACCACCTTGCCGGCGTGGTCGAAGAGATAGGTCCTGGTACCGGTGGTGCCTTGGTCGATGGCGAGGATTAACTTGGACATGAAGACCTCGTAATTTTTGCAAACCTGTAGGGGCAGGCACGGAGGCCTGCCCCAGCATTTAAGCGGTTCAACTATTTACCCTTTATTTTCCTCAAGGCGGCGATAAAAACCACCGCCGTGAACATCGAGAGGATAAAGGCGAAACTTCCAGGCCTAAAGTAATCGTTCCAGGCCCAGGCCAGGCAGCCGCCTGCGACCGAACCCAAGACCCCCGCGGCCAAGTCGGGGAAAATGCCGTAGCTTTTTTCCGGCATGATGATATTGGCCAGGCTTCCCACCGTGACGCCGGAAGCCAGGTACAGGATCCAATCTTGAAGCATCGCCTCGACTAACGGCGGAAATTTCATCAATTCAAGCAATCGGTCGCCACATCGCTGGCGTCCAACCTTTGGTTGGAAATCAGGACCAGGTCATCGGTGACCTTCACGGGATACCATTCCTTGATTCCTTTTTTAATGTCCGCCATGTCGCCCTGGTGGGCCACGCAGAGCACAGGCTTGGGGGACTCGAATTCCTTAGCCACTTGGTCCACCTGGGGATAAAGGGGCTGTGCCGCGTGGTCGGAGAAGAAAAGCAAGGCGTTGTTGAGACCGTAAAAATCATCCCTCAAAGCGATGACCCTGACCCCCTTCTCGGCGAAGTGCTTCACGTAAGGCGCCACGATCCTCGTGTCCTTTTCCCTGTCCCTGTCCAAGGGAAAGGGCTGGATTTGGACCAAAAGCACCAGGACCGCTCCCAGCACCATGAACCACTTGGTCCATTCGTTCCGGTCATATTCCGAAAAAACCTCGCTCAATCCCATGGCCGCGGCCAAGGCCAGGGCTGGAAAGACCTGGATCAAATACCAGGGCATCCGGTAATGCACCAGACTCATAACGATGGGAAGGGTCAGGCTCCACAACAGGAGGAACAAGGCGGTGGAATGGTTGGTGTGGATTTTCCGCGCCAAGCGCCAAAGGCCCCAGGCCATGGGAAGGATCCAAAGCCAGTTGAAGGTCACCATGTCCACCAGGAAGGAAAAATGCTGGACTAAGGGAGGAGCCTGGCCCAGGTAGAATTTATCCAGGATAACTCCCCTTAGATGTTCCTCGATGAATTTGGGAGCGTCCGTATGGTATTGGCTCCAGCACCACCAAACCATGATGGAGGCCTCCACCGCCAACCCGCCCCAAAAGGGAATCCAGGTCAACACTTTCCATTGCCGGTCCAATAGAAGGAATAATAGGGTCACGATCAGGGGAAAGAGCCCCAAGGCGCTTTTGGTCAGAAAGGCCGCGCCCAAGGCCAGGCCCCAGAGCCAGAAGAATTTCCGGTCCTTGCGCATGGCCAGGACGAAGGCGAAGAGCGCCAAGGTGCAAAAGAAGGCCAATGTCACGTCCAGCATGCAGTGTCTGGCATATTTGAAAAAGGTGTAGGTGGTGGACAAGATCACCCCCGCGGCGAATCCCGTCCAGCTGTTAAAGAGGAACTTTCCCAGAAAATAGGTCAATATCACCAAGGCTAACCCCATCAAGGCCGAAGGAAACTTTGCCGCGAATACCGTGACCCCGAAAACCTTGTAGGAGAGGGCCACCAGCCAGATATAGAGGGGGGCATTGCCGAATTGGACCACATGGTTGAAGGTCTGGACCTGCCAATTGCCGCTTTCGAACATTTCCTTGGCCTTTTGGGCGTAAAAACAGTCGTCGAAATTGGCCATGCCGTTCAGTCCCAGCTTGGCGAAGAAAATGGTGGAAGCCATGAAAACGAGGAAGGACAGCCTGATCCTTTCATCGGAAAAAAATCCGGAGGGGGCTTGGCCCCGCGGTTCCTGGGGTCTTGGTTCATGGCGCCGGGAAGGCGAGGATTCGCGGTCTCTTCTAAATCCCTGCGAGGAATAGGGTCTCAATTTATTGGCCTTTCAAAGGTAAAGAGTTGGGGCCGAAGCAGGCCCATTTTAGTGAAGCGAAACAAAAGCGCCGTCCAAAGACAACCGAGTCCGTAGGTGGTACTGCGGATGAAATTGATGGAGGAAGCCTCGGGAAAATACTTGGCGGGGCAGGTAATCTCGGCGATGGCAAATCCAAGGAAGTGGATTTGGGAGAGCATTTGATTGTCGAAAATAAAATCATCCGAGTTCCTTTCCATGGGCACGGCTTCCAAAACCCTGCGGGTGAAGGCCCTGTAACCCGTGTGGTATTCGGACAATTTGGCCCCCATCAGGGCGTTTTGGACCAAGGTCAGGAACCGGTTGCTGATGTACTTATAAAGGGGCATCCCGCCCTTCAAAGCCTGCCCTCCCAGGATCCGGGAGCCCAGGACCACGTCATATTCCCCCGAGGCCAATAGGTGCGCCATGGCGGGGATGAGTTTGGGCGTGTACTGGTAATCCGGATGGAGCATGATGACGATGTCGGCTTTTCTTCTCAAAGCCGCCTGGTAACAGGTCTTTTGGTTGCCCCCATAGCCGAGGTTGTTCGGGTGGATGATGACCGTGAGCCCTAATTTCTTGGCGGCCTTGGCGGTTTCGTCCCGGCTCGCGTCATCCACCAGGATGACCTCGTCCACGATGGTCTTATCAATCTCGTCGTAGGTTCTCTTGAGGGTCTTGGCGGCGTTGTAGGCCGGCATCACCACGACAATTTTCTTCTTGCGGATCACAATTATCCTTTTCGAGCCACGGAGTAAGACAAACTTCAACAACCCATTTTAGCCACCGATAAACACCGATTCACACCGATGAATACAGAATAAAAATATATTTTTCGGATAAATCCTTTTACTTATCGGTGGCTAAATGGACTTTGCACCCTTTAGTGGGCGGGTTTGATCAGTCGGATGACCACCAGCAGCACCACCGCGCCGAATATGGAAACAATCAAAAGACCGCCCAAGCCATCGGCGACGTGAATATGAAGTTTGTCCGCCAGGAACGTCCCCACAAAGGCTCCCAGGATGCCCACGACCATATCGGGGATAATTCCCATGCCCTTGCCATGGACCAGGACACTGGCCAGCCAGCCCACGATGATTCCCACGACGATCATTCCGATTAAACTATGCATTTCGTACATTTCGGCCTCCTTAAATTCAAAAGAGTTAAAGCACCCCTCACCCCACCCTCCCCCTTGAGGGGAGAGGTTGGGGTGAGGGTGATTAAAATAATTTAACGGACCGCCTTCAATATTTGCCCATGGGTTAAGCCGTTGCTGGACAAGGCATTGCCCCCATAGATGGATTTATTTCCTTTCAAGTCCGTGAATTTCCCTCCGGCTTCTTCCACGCAAATCTTCACGGCGGCCACGTCATAGGGCTTGACGATGGGGTCCAGCATGGCTTCCACTTGTCCTTGGATCACCAAGGTATGTCCGTAAGCGTCCCCGAAGCCCCGGTCGTCATAAGCAAGGGCTATCAAATCCGTTAATCTCTTTCGGTAGGAATGGGGCGTCAGCCGTAAGCCTCCATAAGTGAGGGTTCCACCCCTAAGATTCGGTATCTTGGAAACATGCACCCTCTTGCCGTCGGCGAAACAACCCAAACCCCTGGCCGCCCACAGTGTTTGCTTCAGGACCGGCAGTAGTATGACTCCCGCCACGACTTCCCCCTTGTATTCCAGCGCCAGCAGCGTGGACCAAAAGGGGATGCCGCGCACAAACTGGCGTGTCCCATCCACCGGGTCAATCCACCACTTGAAATCGGATTTGACGCCCTTATCCCAGCCATACTCCTCACCGCATAATTGATGGAGCGGAAAAGCCTGGTGGATGATTTTACGAATGACAAGTTCGGCTTCCCGGTCCGCCCTAGTCACGGGAGATCGGTCCACTTTCTTGATAACCGGGACGCTTTTACGGAAATACCTGAGGGCTCGGTTCCCGCCTTTTTGGGCCGCTAAACGGGCAACTTTGAGGAAACCTCGAAGCTGGGGTTGGGTTAGGGTTGATGGCATAGGGACATCATTTTACAGTGATTTTGATTAGGTTCATAAACAAAAAGCCCCCTGGCTTCCACCAAGGGGCTTCGATGCATCTATAATTCGCTTTGGCTGGGACTTGGTCCCCGGAACCCGCCTGTTACATCATCACCTTCCCCTTCAACTTGATGGTCTTTTTCCCGTCCTTCTCGACAACGGAGGCCTTTTCAGGGATCAGGATATCCTCAGCGTGAAGGTCACCCGTGACTTCCACCGTTTTCCCGACATAATCCGAAAAAACCGGGCCTGGGAAAATCAACACGTATAATTTTTTCTCCACCAAAATACCAGCCGGAAGGCCGTCCCTCAGGCAGTCTCGTCCGCATTTTTTCATGCTGTCATGGTCGTCGGTGGTATGGCCGTCCTTCAAGTAGCAATTGATATCCACCAGGGTTCCGGTGATCGTGACAGTTTTCCCCTTGCTCCCCATCTCCATACCCTCATGCGCGTAGGCAAAAGGGACCCAAAAACCGAGTACCGCCAAAAACATCCATAATTTCTTCACAATTTCCTCCTTTGGGATAACGGCACCATCGCCACATGATATTACTACCATTTGACGATCAAAGTTTCAGCTTAGTCGTAAAATTTCCTCTTGGGCGCCTGGAAACGCCTTTAAAAGCTCTTCCCGGCTCCCTATTTCAAAATCCTCAAACTCAAATCCCGGGGCCACGGTGGTGCCCATCAAGGCGTAATGGCCTCCCCCGCTCAAATAGCCGCCAAACCAAGTTCCGGCCGGGACCACCATTTGGACCACTTGGCCCTCTCCCAACGACCCGCCCAGGACAATTTTCCTGATGCTTTGCCCCGGGCCCAAAAGCACCCAAGTCACAGCCCCTCCCATGTAATAGTGGAAGATCTCGTCGGACTTGAGCCGGTGCATCCGGGAGACCGCCCCAGGGACCAAGAGGTAGTAAATGGCGGTCGAATGGGCCCGCGACGGTGTTCCGGTGATGGTCCTGGAGCTCCGGTAGGTTTCCTTGTAAAAACCCCCCTCGGGATGTGGTTTCAAGTCCAACAAGCGGATAATTTCCTCAGCGGTCATACATAAAACCTTTCAACATGGGCAATCAATCCTAGCCACCGATGAACACCGATTAATTATGATGAATCCAACGATTTCTTTTGGTGGAAGCCCTAACCCCATCGGAGTTCATCGGTGGCTAAATTGCATTTGGTTTAGTCCCCGAAGGAAACACCGATACTGCGGGCGGCTTTGATCAACTCGTGGCCGAGGGGCACTTTCCGGCATTTCCCCCCCACCTTGGACAATGGCACGGAAGACATTTGGTTATGGTGGAGGGCCACCATCCTGCCGAATTTCCCTTGGCGGACCAATTCCAAAGCCTGGACCCCGAACAAGGTCGCCAGATTGCGGTCAAAAGCCGTGGGTGTTCCGCCCCTGACAACGTGACCCAAAATCACGGAGCGGGTCTCGATGCCTAATTTGGCCTCCAGGTGGTGGGCCAATTGGCGGCTGATCCCTCCTAGGCGGACCCTTTCCACCGAGAGGGGGTTAATCCGGTCCACCACCATTTTTCCTCCCCGGGGATGGGCTCCCTCGGCGATGACCACGATACTGCTTTTTTTACCCCTTTTGCGGCGGCCCAGGATCGTTTCGCCCACCTTCTTCTCGTCATAGGGAATTTCAGGGATCAGGATGATGTCGCCCCCGCCCGCGATGCCGGACCCCAAGGCCAGCCATCCGGCGTAGCGGCCCATGACTTCCACGATGATGACCCGGTGGTGGGAGTCGGCGACCGAGTGGAGCCGGTCAATGGCCTCGGTGGCCACGGTGACCGCCGTGTCGTAGCCGAAGGTCTGGTCCGTCCCCATTAAGTCGTTATCAATGGTCTTGGGAACCCCCACGATCTTGATCCCCATCTTGGAAAACCGGTGCGCCACGGTCATGCTGCCGTCGCCGCCCAGCACGATCAAGGCCTCAATGCCCTGCCGCTTGAGGTTTTTCGGGATGTCCCTGCTTCGGTCGTAATAGTGGATTTTGCCCGACCGGTCCTTCTCGATCAGGTGGAAAGGGTTGTCCTTGTTGGACGATCCCAGGATCGTTCCCCCCAGCGTCAGGATATTCGAGACGTCTTCCGGCTCCAGGGTCTTGATGGTCTTGTCGATCAATCCTAAAAAACCGTCCCGGACCCCCAACACTTGGATATCGTATTGGGAAGCGGTTTTCACCACGGCGCGGATGACGGCGTTAAGCCCGGGGCAATCGCCGCCGCCCGTCAGGATGCCGATGCATTTGACTTTGGAAAAGGACAAGGGATTCACCTTTGAGGCCGCGAATGGTGCCCCCTTTGGGAGGGGGGTACCGGTACCGGGTTAATTTTTAAGTCCTCAACTCGAAACGAAATTTTTTAAAAATTATTGGACGCCGAGCAGCTCCACGTCAAATACCAGGGTCGCGTTGGGAGGGATGGCCCCGCCAGCGCCGCGTTCGCCATACCCCAAGTTCGAGGGAATCGTGAGTTTGCGCTTCTCGCCGATCTTCATGCCGGCCACGCCCTCATCCCAGCCCTTGATGACCTGGCCCGCGCCCAGGGAGAATTGAAAAGGCTGGCCCCGGTCCACCGAGCTGTCGAATTTGGTTCCGTTCGTCAACCATCCCGTGTAATGGACGCTGACCATATGGCCGGCGGTCGCCACGGCGCCGCTGCCCTCCTGCAGGACTTGATACTGAAGCCCCGAGGCCGTGGTAATAATGTTGGGTCCGGCGGTCGTCGTGGAACCGGCCCCGGAAGTTTGATTCTGGTTTTCCTTTTTGGCGCAAGCCGTAACGTAAAAAGCGATACCGACCAATGCGGCCAACCCTAAGGCGATGTAGCGGTAAGTCATGCTGGATCCTCCGAGTGATTGATTGAAACGGCGAGAGTATACCTGATTGGAGGAGGAGATTCAAAAGGCGGGAAGGCAATAAAATACCAGCGACCGGTCCGATGGGGCTCTAAAACCGTCCGGAATTCAACCGATTACAGGGGCCACCCGGATATGGTTGGTGACTTCGCGGACGCCCGATACGTTCCTGGCGGCGGACACGATTTCCCGCTTGGTGCTGAAATCATCCACCGTTCCCGAAAGGGTGACATGGCCTCCATGGGAACTGACATGGATATGCTCCCCCATGTTTCGGACCGTCCGGCTGATGGTCGCTTCCAGCTCGACATCCTTCGGATCTGAAATGTTGTTGTTGAATTGGTTTGCCATGGCTAGCCTCCTTGCTTCTTAAAGCGTACGTCTCTTCCCGCTTATTTTCCACGGAGCTCGATTAACTAACAGGATGCCGGGCATCCCCTAGCCTCCTTTTTCCTCCTGTTATCCCCAATTTTTTTTGTAATTTGAGGGCCCTCTGACCTCGCGCGCTTTTCAAAAATCCGGCTCTTTGGGCTTATCCGCACCCCAGGGCCGTAAAAGCCCTTTTTTGCCCTCGAATAATTTTCACCCCAATCGCCATTTTCAACTATGACCCAAGACATATGAAACTTTCGAAAGGCCCCACTCGTTGACACCCCCCATCCGCCTGAATAAGATGCTCCACTTATAACCGGGACAATTCCGGATCCGCCTCAAGGAACCTATTATGGAAACCGCCCTTCACGTTGAAAACCTTTCCAAAAGCTACCAACGCCGCGTCCGCAGGCCGGGGCTTCTAGGCGCGGTCGCTGGCCTTTTTTCTTCCCAAATGGAAGAACTCCACGCCGTTAAAAGCATCTCCTTTTCCATCAAGCGCGGGGAACGAGTGGGGCTCATCGGGGAAAACGGGGCGGGAAAATCCACCACCCTCAAAATGCTCACCGGCATCATCGTGCCCACCGGCGGCAAACTGGAAGTTTTGGGACGGGTGCCATGGCGGGAAAGACGCCAACTATCCCTGAACATAGGCGTGGTCTTCGGCCAGCGCCCCCAGTTGTTATGGGACATTCCCGTCCGGGAAACTTTTCGTCTTTTAAAAACCATGTACCGTATCCCGGACGAGGTTTACCAAGTGACTTACCCCGAGGCGGTGAGGCGCTTGGGGCTGGAGCCCCTCCTGGGCACGGCGGTCCGCCAGCTTTCCCTGGGACAACGCATGCGCTGCGACCTGGCGGCGGCCCTGCTGCACGCCCCTGCCATCACCTTTTTGGACGAGCCGACCATCGGGTTGGACCTTTCCGTCAAGGAACAGGTGCGGGAATATATCCGGGACATGCAAAAACGCTTCGGAACCACCCTGTTGATCACCACCCACGACTTGAAGGACATCACCGAGGTTTGCGACAGGCTTCTTCTGTTGGATAAGGGCAAACTGCTCTTCGACGGTTCCATCAAGGATTTCGTGCGGCGCTTCGCCAACGAAAGCCGAATCGTGGCGGAGCTTCATCAGCCCGCGACCGGGCCTGCCCTTAAAAAAATCGCCTCGGAAATGAAAAAATACGGGGGGAAAATCGTCGCCTCGGAAGGCCACAAGCTCATCGTGGAATACCGCAAGGAAGGGGCGGCGCCGGCCCTGACCCAAATCCTTTTGAAAAGGCAGAGGGTCGCGGATCTGACTTTGGAGAAGGCGGATATCGAGACCATCGTGACAAGGATTTACCGCCAGCCTCTCGCTTCCAAGGGAAAAATACCCACATGAGGCCACTCCAAACCCAGCTTACGGCGGCGGAAGAGCTCAAAAGCTATTTCTCCCTTTTTGTCCGTTCCCTTAAGGCCAATTTCGCCTACCGGGCCTCGACCGTCACCTCCTTGATCACCGCCGTTTTCATGTATGCCGTCCCCTTGCTGGTCTGGCGCCAGGTCTACTCCCAAAATCCCGGCATCGCCATTTCCAAGGCCAAGATGTTCCCCTATTTGCTCCTGGCTTGCTGCGTCAATTACGCCCTGGGCATGAGCGTGGAGTTCCGGATCGGCCAAAGGATCCGCAGCGGGCTCATCGCCACGGACCTTTTAAAACCCATCGACTTTCAACTCTCCCAAGGCGTCCAATCCGTCAGCGATGGGCTCTTCAACGGGGCCTTGGGGGTGGTGGTGTTTCTTTGCGGCTACATGGCGCTGGGACCGGATATTTTTCCCGCCAGCGGCCTTTCCTTCTGCCTCTTCCTGGTGAGCTTCCTCCTGGCTTTCTTGATCCAATATTTCGTCTGCTTTGTTTTTGTCCAAGGCGCTTTTTATACTTACAGCGGTTACGGCATCTTCGCCGCCCGTGGAGCCCTTCATCAAACTTTTTCGGGCATGGCCGCGCCCCTCTCCCTTTATCCGCCTTTTCTCAAGACGGCCGGCGAGTGGCTTCCCTTCCGCCACACGATTTACACTCCCGTCTCCATTTACATGGGCTGGACCCAGGGGGAGGCGGCCGTCAGCCTCATCCTCCAACAAATTGCCTGGGTCTTGGGGCTTTGGGCCTTGGGAAAAATTCTTATGGTGCAATCGTTGAAACAGCTGGAAGTACAAGGGGGATAAAATCAGGCGCAAGGGCCCGGGAGCAGGTTTTTACCCGGGACCAGAAGCAAGGTGAAAGGCACAAGCTTTACTTGCCCTCCGGGCCCGACACCTTGGATCCCAGAGGAACATAGGACGAAAACACAAATTTCAATCGAGAGGTTGGCAGCGTGGACACACTAAAGTTGTACTGGATGGCCTTCAACACCTCGCTCCAGGCCAAGTTCGAATACCGGGTGGACTTCATCCTGGGAGTGGTGACCTCCTGCATGCTGCAATTGGCGGCCCTGGCTTTCCTGCTGGTCATTTTTCACCAGACCCCCGGTTTAAACGGCTGGAGTCCGGAACAAGTGATTCTATTGTTCGGAATGGTCGCAGCTTCCCTTGGCGCCTCCGAGCTCCTCTTCAACCATATCTGGATGCTGCCTTACTATGTGGTGATGGGCGAGTTGGACCGGCTCATGACTTACCCTGTCGATTCCCTTTATTTTCTCCTCATTACCCGCCCCGAACTTCATGCCTTCGGGAACTTAGTGACCGGCTTTACACTGGCTTCCATGGCCCTCTGCCGCCTCCAATGCCCCTGGTATGACTGGGTGCTTCTTCCCGTTTTTGTCCTCTGCGGGTCGCTGATCTACACCTCGGCGCTGGTTATTTTCGGAAGCCTTTCCTTTAAGTTCATCAGCAACACCTCCATGCACTTCATGATTCCCCATACCCTGCTCCAAGCCACCCGCTGGCCCCTGAGTATTTATCCAGGCTGGCTCCAATATGGATTGTTGGTGGTTCTTCCTTACGGCGCCTTTAATTTCCTTCCCGCCAGTTTTCTTTTCGCCAAAGACATCAGTCCCTGGACCGTCCTGGCGGCCCCCTTGGCGGCGGTCCTATTTGTCTGGGAAGCCAGGATGGCCTGGCGTTGGGGCATCAACAAGTACGAAAGCACGGGATCCTAACCGCAGGCTTCAGGCACCAGGTTCTAGGCGCCGGCAAAATCTAAACACCTAAAAATAAAAAAGCCCGGGACAAGCCGTCCCGGACATCCGTTTTGCCGCATTACTAAAAAAAAAGCCCGGGAATCGCTTCCCGGGCTGCCCAATGCTATATGACAGCCAATACCCATTTTTAAAATACCGCAGGAAAGCGTGGACTCATCCCGAGCCCAAAAATTCCCCGCTACTTAATAGTGTTTATATCGGGTATTTTATTCCATTAAATTTTAAGCAATTCCTATTTTTACCTTAAAACCAGCAGTTTGTGGATGGACCTGCCCCTCTGGGTCGTAACCACGATGAAATAAAGCCCGTTGGAAAGTCCCACATTCGCCTTATCCACCAGGTCGAGGCTGATTTCCAAACCCTTCGCCACCTGGGGAATCGTTAGGTCCCTCACCTTCCGCAGGGAGGTGGTGAAAATCTGCAGTTTTACGTCCGAGGTCCCCAATAAGTTCAGTTGAATTTTCACGGGACCCTCGTCCCTTACCGGGTTGGGGTAAAGAACCGGTTTATCCGGGGCAATGGAGGGAGTGGGGGTCTTGGTCTGCTGTTGGACGACCACCGCCCACCAGGAGAAGTGATCCACCACCACAGTCACCACATGGTTCGCGACATCCAAAACCGCGGGAAGGGTGATCCAACTGGAACCGTCAAAGTAGGTCATGGTTAAATCAGCCTCACCATAGCCTGAAGGGATCTCCGCCGGGTCATAAGCCAGGCTGATGGTAACGCTGGAACCAGGCTGGGGTTCCATTCCACCGGCGTCAATCAGGTAAACATGGGGTAGGAAACTCACTTGGAAGGCCGCGGCGGTGGAGGGAGCGCTGGAAACCGGGTACTCCGTCACCGTCACGGTGACCGGCTGCGTAAAACTGTTGGCAGGAATGGAAACCGTGGTTCCATTCGTTAACCCCAACGAAACCGGCAAGGAAGGATTTATAACCAGGGAGACGGACGCAGCCGGTATCCCGGCCGGCGTGGGAGTGATAGTAAAGGTTGGCGTGTTCAGGGCCGGAGTCAGCGAGGGGGAATCGGTCGGGGTAAAGGTAACCGTATCCGTTCCAGCGGTGGTAGCTGTCGGGGTGATGGTTTTGGTGGCGGTTAGGGTCGGGGTCCGGGTCGGCGTGGACGTGGGGGAAGACGTAGCCGTTTTCGTGGCCGTTGGGGTGTTCCAAGTCCCCGTCCAAGTCAGGGTCGGCGTATTGGAAGGAGTTGCCGTCGGTGTCCTGGTCGGCGAGTTGGTAGGCGTTGGGGACGGGCTGTTGGTTGGGGTGGTCGTTGAGGTGGAAGTGAACCAAGTTCCCGTTGGAGTCGTCGTGGGCGAATCCGTCGCGGTGGAGGTAAGCACGGCGGTTGGGGTGAACCAAGTTCCCGTCGGGGTTGCGGTAGCCGTAGGGCTGTTGGTCGGGGTTGAGGTCGGGGTATTGGTAGGCGTGACAGTCGGGCTGGAGGTCGGGGTTGAAGTCAGCCAAGTTCCCACCGGAGTCGGGGTAGGGACGGGAGTGCCGCTTCCCGCGCAATAACCGGCGTAACATTGCATCGTGTAATTGGACAAGCTGCCAGCGGTTAAGGTCCCTGGGAACGACCCGAAGGGGTAACTCACCTCATAAAGGACATTCGATCCGGCAAGGACGTTGTAGAGATAAATGGATATGTTGTTCCAGGGACTTTGGGCCTGGACCGCCAGCCAATAGGTGCCAGACGCGAGGACGGTGGAAGGGACATATTGCATGTTCCAATCCTCAACCACCGAGGCAGGCGCGGATTGGACCAGCAGATGTTGGGGCGAACCACTGACATCATCATACAAGGCCATGGAAACCTGGCCTCCATAGGGAACGGCTCCCGTCACCCTTACGGAAAGACTGAAGACCGTCGCAGGCTCCGTAAGGATGATTTGGCCCGCCTCGATCGAATTGGAGACCATCGTCAGGTTGGCGTCGCCCGGGCTGTTAAAATTCCCGAATTTCTTCCAAGGGGTGCAGGGCGCGACGGGAGTTGGGGTGAAGGTACTGGTCGGCGTCCAAGTCCGTGTAAAAGGCGGGGTGTTCGTGGGAGTGGATGTCGGCGGCGCATAAGTCCCGGTGGGCGTTGCGGGAGGGACAGGCCAGGCAAAAGGACAAGGGATCATCCGCCAAACCTGGCCCAGCCAATTGTTGGCGATGTAAAGATGGCCATAAGGGCCGAACGCGATCTGGTCGGGATTGCCCGACAAAGCCGTGCAGCGGTCCAATTCCACCCAGGGTTCCACCCTGGCGTCATAAAGCCTCAAATCACTTTGATAACAAACATATACAAATCCTCCGGCGTTGCGCGCCATGGAATAAGGCAGGGCGTTGGAGAGGGTGGACACCATGGTCCCGGCAGGAACATAATTATCTCCCCCCGGAGCCGTCGCCACGAATTTCTGGATCCTGTTGTTACGTCCATCACAAACATAAAGGGCGTCCCCGACGGTAAATACCCCCTCGGGGCGGTTCAACAGGTAATCCGCGGATCCCACTGTTCCGGTCCCCACCTGGCCCACCAAGGCGTAATTCCCGGACCCCGCCGGGGTCTCACGGTACTTGCTGACATAAGCCTCGTAATTCGTGACCCAGACCTCGCCGGTCGCTGTCACATAGACATGCTCCGGCACGGACCGGACGCCGAAGGAAGCCACGGCGGTGCCGTTGGAGAGGCGGACCTTGACCACGGTCGAGGAGTTGTAGTCGGCGACAAAAAGGTTGCCATTGCCGTCCAAGGATAAGGAAGAGGGCCTGACAATACCCGCCGGGGTGATTTTCCTCAAATAATTTCCATTCAAGTCGAAGACCTGGATCCGGCCGTTGTCCATATCCGCGGCGTAAACTTCCGAAGGACCAACCGCGACGCCGTAGGGGTTGATCATTTGGGTCACGCCGCTTCCCGAGGAACCCATGGTCAGGTCGAAGAAACAACAGGCCGAGCCCACCGTGGCCGTCTTGGTAAAAGTGAAGGTCCAGGTGGAAGTGGAAGTCCAGGTCAGGTTGGGGGTCGGGGAAATGGTGGGAGTGTAGGTATCCGTCGGGGTCCAGCTGTTGGTCCAGGTAAAAGTATGGGTGGGTGTCGGCAAGGTACCGGTGGCGGTGGGTGTGGGTGTAATCGTGGGGGACAGCGTCGGCGTATCGGTCAAGGTGCCGGGGGGAAACACCGTCAAGATGGAGCTTGACGGCAATGGGGAAACCCCAAAAACATTGTATCCCCCTAAGGATGTCATGGTGGTCTGGACGGTTCCCGAACCGTTGCTCGACAGGACATACTTCAAATTGAACGTTCCCATTCCAAAATTGGAGCCGGCCAGTGTGAAACCAGCGGGATTAAACGGGCCTGAGGCCAAAAGCGTGCTTCCCGACCATAATTGAGCCTGGAGGATCTCCGTCGAAAGGTTCCCTGTGACCAAGGCCGTAAAGTTGAATGAATTAATATAGGAACCGGAGCAGCCGCCCCAGCTGGAAAAGGAAAATCCAACCACGGTCGAAGCCGCCGACACGGGATTTGCCGGAAATGAGTTGGTTGAGGAATACACCTTCGCGCACCCTGTCGCCGTCGGGGTAGCGGTCACCGTATTGGTGGGCGTATAGGTCGAGATTACGCCGGTGGGTGTCGGGGTGAAGGTGGGCGCGGTGCTATCGACGAGATAGAGTCCGCTCCAAATTGAGCTGGTCAAGCTGATGAGGGTCGGGTCGCCGTTTCCCCAATAGGATTGGGCGATGGTTCGGTAAGTTCCCGCCGGCGCCGACGGCGAATAGGTAACCACCACGAACAGGTCCTTGTTTTGATAAATGGAGAAATCCAGCGGGGTCGAGAAAGTCACCGCCGCCGTCCCGTCATCGCCGTTGAAGGTTCCCGTCCCGAGGAGGATGTCCGTGTCCTCCCGGATCGTGTCGTTGTCGCTGTCGTACCAAACTTCGATTTTTTGGACTCCGGCCGAATCATCGCCAGTGCCCATGGCCTGGAACACCATCCCCTCCATATGGAAAGTCGGGGCCTGATAAAGCTCCAATCGCGTCCTTAGGACGGAGAACTGGCTCCCCGGCGAAACAGCCGCGTCGGGCGGCGTCCACGACTCCAACGGATACAATAGGGGAAGGGGTGTGGGAGTTTGAGCTTGAGCCAAGGACGCGAAGGGTGAAAGAAAAATTAAAAGAAAGAATAATCCAAAAGAGAGGCGGCGGTTGTATTTCACTTGGACGCTTTCCATGTGCCCTCTTCCCCATCTACCCCGGCTTAATCCTAGGGGCCTCGAAACGGATTGATGACTCAAGGGTGATACCGGCAGGATGACTCAGCCCTTCACCCTCACCTTCTAGACGATTAAACATGGATTTAATCCAAAAAAACATGTTTCAGATCATGCCTGTTTTCCCTTTAAAAACGGCACATTAAATGAAAAAGCCCTAAGCATACCCGCGCATTGCCTAGGGCCCTCCAATGTCCAAGGCCAACCGATGACCCCTGTCCATTTCAACCATTCATTTCCAAATAATTCGACTAAAGAACTACCTTAAAACCAACAGCTTGTGGATGGACCTGCCCCGGTCCGTGGTCACCACGATGTAATAGAGTCCGTTGGACAGGCTTGTGTTGGCCTTATCCACCAGGTCCAGGGAGACTTCCACACCCTTGGGCACTTGCGGGACCGTGAGATCCCGGATTTTGCGCATGGAGAGAGTGTAGACCTGTAGCTTCACGTCCGAGGTCCCCAGCAGGTTCAATTGGATTTTCACTGGTCCCTCGTCACGGACCGGGTTGGGGTAAAGGACGGGTTTACCGGAGGATAGGGACGGTGTCGGCGTCTTGGTCTTCTTTTGGACGGCGACCGCCCACCAGGAGAAGTGGTCCACCACCACGGTCACCACATGGTTCCCCGTATCCACCGCCGCGGGAAGGGTGATCCAGCTCGATCCATTGAAATAGGTCAAGGTCAAATCCGATTCGAGCATTCCCGCAGGCACCAACACCGGGTCGTAGGAAAGGCTGATGGTCACGCTGGATCCCGGCTGGGGTTCCAACCCCCCCGCGTCGATCACATAAACGTTTGGAAGAAAGCTGATCTGGAAGGCCGTGGCGGTGGAGGGCGCGCTGGAAACAGGATATTCCGAAACTGTCACGGTAACCGGCTGGGTAAAACTATTGGAGGGAATGGAAACCGTCGTTCCGTTGCTGAGTCCCAATGAAGCCGGTACAGCCGGGTTCAGGACCATTGAAACGGAAGCCAAGGGCGCACTGGGCAATGTCGGAGTGAACGTGGCAGCAGGCGTATCGGTTGGGGTAATGGTGCTGGTCGCGGTCCAAGTTGGAGTCGGCGTGGAGGTAAAGGTGTTGGTAGGTGAGTCCGTATAAGTATCCGTGTTGACCGGGGTGTTGGTGCCAGTCAGGGTCCAGGTTGGAGTGGAAGTCGGGGTGAAGGTATTGGTGCTCGTGGTGGTAACGGTGTTGGTCGGGGTATTGGTATAGGTGGCGGTCGAAGTGACCGTATGGGTCCTGGTGTAAGTCCAGGTAGTGGTTCCGAAAGTATTCGTCCGTGTGTTGGTAAACGTCGGAGTGAAAGTGGGGGTATACCAGGTTCCGGTAAAGGTTAAAGTTTCTGTAGGGGTATTCGTTGCGGTAAAGGTCTTAGTGGGTGTGGAGGTGACGGTCGGGGTGTTGGTGATGGTCAGGGTGGGGCTATTCGTCGGGGTATTTGAGGGGGTGTTGGTAGGAGTGTTTGTCCCCGTTTCCGTAGCGGTCGAAGTGGACCAGGTCCCCGTTGGGGTAAAAGTCGAGGTGGAGGTGAAAGTATTCGTAGGCGTCTTTGTCGGAGTGTTTGTAGGGGTTTTAGGGGGAGTATTGGTGGGCGAATTGGTAGGAGTATAGCTGGGGGTTTTGGTGGGGCTGTTGGTTGGCGTATTGGTTGTCGTACTCGTCAAGGTGTTGGTCCTAGTGGGTGTATGGGTTGGGGTAGAGGTGTACCAAGTTCCCGTAAAGGTGAAGGTAAAGGTTCCTGTTATGGTGGGCGTGGAGGTTTCAGTAAGTGTGGCGGTTTCGGTTGGAGTGTTGGTGATTGTGGATGTTGGAGAGTTAGTAGGCGTATTGGAAGCGGTTTTACTGGCCGTCGGTGTAAAGGAAATGGTTGGGGTATTCGTTAAGGTAAAAGTGGGACTGTCTGTCGGGGTATTCGAGGGGGTGTTCGTAGGAGTGGTTGTTCCGGTTTCCGTAGGAGTCGAAGTGGACCAGGTACCCGTGGGCGTATCCGTCGGGGTGGATGTCATGGTATTCGCGGGTGTATTCGTCGGTGTGTTCGTGGGGGTTTTGGTTGGTGTATTCGTGGGTGTATTGGTGGTCGTATTCCCCGGGGTTTTGGTGGTCGTTGGGGTCGGCGTGTTCGTCGGGGTGGAAGTGGACCAGGTTCCCGTGGGAGTGGAGCTTGGCGTGAACGTGATGGTAGGCGTATAGAAGGGGCAGTTCATGTCCCATTTAAAGACAAAGCCAGTCCTGCTGCAGCAGCCGAGGAGGACATCGGCGTCCATATAAAGGTTGCCAAGCCCATCCAGCAAGACGGCCCGAGCTGTGCTGTTATTGGGATTCATATCCCTGTCGACAATCCACCTAAGGTCCCCTAGGGGCGAATAGCTGGCGACAAACATACGGTTTTGGTAATCCGTTCCGGACCTGAAAAGGTTTCCCGCCGGATCCAGGGCTAGGCTTCCGGGATCAATCTGGGTCGGGATACCCCTGCGCCACTGCTCAACCCCCGATGGGTCAAACTTGACGGCCCATCCCGTCATAGGGGCCATGGCCGCCCCTTCAGAATAACCGCTAGCGTACACATAGCCTGAGGCGTCGACCAATACCTTGCCTAGGAATGTGTTTTTCGAGGTGCTGAATTGGGTAGACCATTGTTGGGTTCCAGCGGAGTCATACTTCAAGACACGGCTGGCATATGCCGAGACACCGGCGGAGAACCCTGTCACGAAATAATTTCCCGCGTTATCGACGGCGATCCCCTTAAGTCCGGAGTAACCGCCGTTACTATTATCCCTTTCCCATATTAAGTTCAAATTCGAATCCAACTTCACGATCACGTCCGAATAGGTGTAACCAGGGAAGGTTTTGGTTCCGGCAACATAGATGTTTTTCGCCGAATCCATCACCATGCCCCCAAGTTCGTAAGAAGCGGATGGGCCGCCAAAAGTCACGTTTCCGGACAGGTTTCCATTCAAGTCGTATTTCAACAGGCGTATACATTGGGTTCCGCTGGCCGCGTCAATTTCAAAGGTACCGGCCATCACGACCATGCTAGTCCCATCGGTGGCCAATGAGTTCCCCCATTGCTGGATAAACCCCCCATCGTAATTCCGGTTCCAAACCTCGGCGCCGACGGGATTTAATTTCACGAGGCGAAAGTTGGGCCAATTCCCTCCCCCGCCAGCGACATAAATATTCCCCGTGTTGTCCTTCACCATTTCTCCCAGGATCACCGGGGCCGGCATGGAAAGGGTCACCCCCGACTGGTAACAAGGGGTCGGTTGAAATGTCGGGGAGATGGTGGGGCTCAGTGACGGCGTATAAGTATAGGTAAAAGTGGAGGTGTCCCAGGAGCCGACCGGAGTAGGGGTATAGGTCCATGTATTGGTCGGAGTCCAAGCTGGACTGACGGCGGTAGTGTTAGCGGGGCTATTCGTCGGGGTGTTCGTGGCAGTGTCAGTGAGGGTTGACATTACTCCCGTGTTGGTGGGTGTGGGGGTGGGCGAGTTGGTCGGGCTGTTGGTGGTAGTCACGGATGGATTGACCACGATCAAAGTAGCGCCTTGCGCCCCGAAGCCTCCCAAGAAATTCGTTTGAACCGTACCGGAAGCCTGGCCGGACAGGAGATACTTCACGTCCCCGCCCTGGAGGAAGGGCCCCGGAAAACTAAATCCCGAAGCCGTGAAGGGAGAAGTTCCCACCAAGGTGCTTCCCTGCCACAATTGGGCCTCTAATATTTCCGTGTCCAGGTTTCCAGAAATGTTGGCTGAAAAATTAAGGGATGGAAAGGGATTGGGGCCGTTGGGCCCGCAGCCGAAGGGAAAATTAAATGACAGGCTGAACCCAACCGCGGTGGTTCCGGCCGATACGGGATTAACGGGAAGCGCGTTGGAGATGGGATTCAAGTGGCAGCTGGTCAAGGTGGGCGTCACGGTCCAAGTAAAGGTATAAGTGGCCTCCGTGGCGGTTCCACCCACCATGGTATTCGCATCCGTCGGAGTGTTGGACGGGGTAACCGTGGGCGAAGGGGTGGGCGTGTTGGTCGGAGTATTCGTTGGAGTCGGGGTGGGGGTATTCGCCGGGGATAAAACAACAGCAACATCAGCGGAATTGATGAACGGTATAACCGCCACAAATGGGGCCGTTCCATCCTGGCCGCCGACAGAGGCCAAAGCCGTGTGGACGGTTCCCGTGGCCGACGGGGACAAGACATATTTAACCGCCAGTAAATTCGAGGAGCCGAAGGCCCCCGAGAATGAATATCCGGAAATCGAATAAGGCGTACTCGCCAAAATCGATCCACTGAACCCATCGCATAATTGAACCGAGAGTATCTGAGAATCGAGGTTTCCGGATTCCGATGTGGAAAAATTAAAAATGGTCACGGATCCCAGTCCACAATGAATGAAATTGGGCCCATAGCTGAAGGAGAGGCCGATCGCCGTTGTGCCGGCCGAAACGGGGCTCGTCGCCCCGAAATTGCTAAAAATAATTTTATTGCAGCCGGTGGGCGTCGGAGTCGCGGTCGCCGTGTTTTGGGGTGTAGTCGTGGGAGAGTTGGAGGGTGTCGCGGTCGGGCTATTGGTCGTTGTATTCGTGGGGGAATCGAAAGGACCCCCGGTAACGACCAGGGCCGCGGTAAAGGGCAAAGGAATAAAAGCTAAAAAAGGAGCCGTTCCATCCTGTCCGGCGGCGGATAGAAGGCTGGTGGTAACCGACCCCGAGGCGGCGGAGGACAAAACATACCTTACCGAGAGGGACCCTGAAGACCCGAAGGATCCGGTGAAGGAAAATCCAGAGGTCGAAAAAATGGCGCTGCTCAAGTAATTGCCGAACCCATCCCACAGCTGGACCTCTAAAATCTCGCTGGCCAGGTTTCCCGTGACATAGGGCATGAAATTCATCATCGTAACCGACCCGGCGCCGCAATGGATGGGATTTTGCCCGTAGCTAAAGGAGAGTCCGGCCGCTGTCGTTCCCGCGGACGCCGGACCCACCGGCCCCGAGTTGGTAAAAATAATTTTATTGCATCCGGTTGCGGTCGGGGTCGGACTCGCGGTCTTCGTCGGGGTCCAGGTAGGGGTCATGGTTCCCACGCTGGTGATGGGTGAAGGGGAAGGGGTGGGTGTATCCGTCGCCGTCGGCGTTGGGGAGGTAAAGCTGGGAAAGTTGGTCGGGGTATTGGTGGGGGTTTTCGTCGCGGACGGGGTATCCGTGATCGTTACCGTAGGGGTCGGGGTTTTGGTTGGAGTATTCGTGGGGCTAGAGGTGGCGGTCCTGGTTGGAGTCCCTAAGCTCGGAGTGGTCGTGGGGCTGTTCGTCGGGGAAACCGTTGCGGTCTTGGTTAGGGTTCTCGTCGGGGTTCTCGTAGGCGTTCTGGTAGGGGTCCTCGTGGGGGTTCTAGTTGGGGTTCGGGTGGGGGTCCTTGTCGGGGTCCTCGTGGGAGTGCGGGTGGGTGTCCTGGTGGGCGTGCGGGTCGCGGTCTTGGTGAAGGTTCTGGTGGCTGCCTGGCCAAACGCGAGGACAGGGCATAACAAAATAAGTGTCATGACCTGAAATTTTTTCATCTTAAAATTAACCTGGATGAAAACGCTCATGGGCCCCAATGTCTTGCCGGTGGAATTGTTTTCCTCTAGACGATTAAACGCGTTTTTAATTCAAATAAATATGGCCCCCCTCATACTGAAGCCGGAAACTCCTTAAAAAGAAGCATTTTTCCTTTCCAAGCCCAACTGAAAGCCCTGGGGCGGGCTTTCGCCGCCACAGGGCCCCCCAATGCTAATACCTTACCCAAATACAAAACACTCATACCGTGGGAAGGTTCCCTCTCATCTCGATCGGGTTTTCCTTTCCCACGGTATCTAGACGGAAATGGGATTATTTAGTTCAATTTTTTATAAGGTATTTAGGGATGACCGGCTTTTAGGGGCTGGTTAGGCGGATACGGAAGGCGGACAGAATCGTTTAGGGTTTAAAATGCCCCAGCCATTCCCGGAGCTTGTCGTTCTTCGGATCCATTTCCAAAACCTTTCGGTAGGACTCCAAGGACCGGTCGAAATAAATCTTGCCCAAACTCATCCATGCCATTTGAAAATTTTGGTCCTTTTCCACGGCCTTGAGGTATAGGTCCAGGGCCTCTTGTTTCAAACCCAAACGCGACTTTTCCTCAGCCTGGTCAAAATATTCCTGGGCCGTTTTATCCCCTGGGGACGCCACTTGAAACTTCAGGAGCACCGGTTTAGAGGAGGGTTGATAAGAGGGCGGCAAAAACGAGGGATCTTGAAGGGCCGGCTCAAGGCTTGGCGCGGGGGCTGCGGAAGATGCCTTTTCCGCGGCGGGGGGATTGGGGAGGAAGATCGAGAGGGAAAAACGGTGGACATTCCCCAGGTCCCCCAGAAAAGAGAAGGCGTAATCAAATTGGAATTGGCTGATTTTAATCCCTGCCCCGAAATCCAGTCCCTTGATCCCGTCCGAGGGACTTTCGTCCAAGACGCGGGAATAGCCGCCCCTCAAAAAATAACTTTTTTGGAGGGCGTACTCAAAACCCATGTTCAACCGGCTGGCGCCTTGAAAACCCACTCCCCCGCTCAGGGACAACAAAAGGCTGTGGATATCCCCCTTGGCCATTGAAATCCGGTAGGACGACCCTGCCCAAAGCTGGGCGGGAAGGCTGTAGCCTCCCGAATCCACCCCCAGGTTTTGAAGCGCCGCTCCCATGGAAAAACCCGCCGCCAGGTTCGCCAAGAATCCAGCGTCCCAAAGCAAACCCGTATGGACCACTCCCTGGATATCCTGCCGGATCCACTGGGAGCTGAGTCCCAAATAGGCGTCTTTATCCAAGGCGAAACCGAAGGCGCCCCTGGCGCAAAGATCAAAGGGGGTGAAGGAACCTTCCAAATTCCCGAGGGCGTCCCTTTGATCCATGCTGCCGTAGTTGAGGTAATTCAATCCCAAAGCGAGGGTCCCGGAGGGCCCCAAGGGAAAGGCGGCCCCCGCGCTGTCGAAAAAGCCGCTATCCAAATAGCTGTTATGGGTAAGGGAGAGTTCGGTCCCCTTCAGCAAGGCCAACCCCGCCGCGTTATATTGCATGGCCGAAAGATCATCGGAAACCGCGGTGAAGCTCTCCCCCATACCCACGGCCCTGGCGTTCTGTCCCAGGGTCAGGACGGGAAAGGCTGTCGATGCCAAGGGGGAAACTTGGGCCGACAGTCCGCCGGTCAAAGCTGAGGCGATGATGAACATCCACCAGAAAATGTTTCGGCTCATTCCCTCATCCTATCGGGTCACGGCGAATTTAGAGGTCTTGGATTTTTGGGTTCCCGCCGCTCCCTCCACCTGGACCACATAATAATAGATCCCGTGGGCTAAGCCCCCGATATCCACACTCCTCCGATTGACCCCAAGGTTTCCTGTAAAAGAATAAGATCCAATCCCTTCCGCCGCGGCGTTGTAAATCCTGATCGTCCCGCTGCCGGCCTCGCAAAGGTTGAAGAGGATGGTGCCGTTGCTGCCGCTGGCGGGATTGGGATAAAAAAAAGTCTCGATGGGCATTCCGCAGGGTTCCGGGGTGCCTGTCGCGGCGGGGGTGGGCGTCGGCGGACAGAGGGGTGAGATTTTTCGAATGACCCCGAAGTCGTAATCCGCGATATATAAATCGCCCAAACCGTTGAAAACCAGGGCTTCCGGATGGGAGAATTGCGCCGTCACGGGGGAACCTCCGTCCCCTGAATTTCCGGGAACCCCCGTCCCAAACACGGTGTTGACAATACCAGCGGGGGAAACAGTTCGAATCCGGCTGTTGAAGTCGTCGGTCAGGTAAAGCACCCCTCCGCAACCCACCGCCAATCCGTCGATCTCCTCGCTGAATCGGGCCAGGGTCGCTGGACCGCCGTCCCCGGCGAAGCCCGTGACCCCCGAACCAGCGACCGTGTTGATGATTCCCGTCCCGGCGGACACTTTACGGACCACGAAATCACCGTTATCGGCGATGTAAAGGTTTCCGAGGGAGTCAAACACCAGTCCCTCCGGGTTATTCAACCTGGCGAGGGTCGCCGGGCCCCCGTCGCCGGAATAACCAATGACGCCTGTTCCCGCGAAAGTGGTGATCAGTCCCGTTCCTGGATCAACTTTTCGAACCACGCCGTTTTGGGAATCGGCGATATAAAGGTTTCCCAAGGCGTCAAACACCAGTCCTACGGGATTCGACAGGCGGGCCGAGGCAGCCGGCCCGCCATCGCCGCTGTAACCCCCGGAAAGGCCGGTCCCGGCGAAGGTGGTGATGATTCCCGTGGAAGCCGTGACCTTGCGGACGACCTCATTGTAATAATCGGAAATATAAATGTTGTTCTGGCGGTCCAACGCGACTCCGGATGGAAAATACATGGTCGCCAAGGTAGCGGGGCCACCGTCACCGCTGAAGCCCTGGGTCACGCTGCCTGCCACCGTGGTAATGAGCCCGGTGGCGGCGTTTACTTTCCGGACAATTAAATAGCCGGGGTCGGCGATATATAAATTTCCGGAGGAATCGAGGGCGATGGCGTCGGGACCGCCGAGGGTAGCCAGGGTGGCAGGCCCTCCCTCCCCCAGAAAACTAATCGGCCCGCCGCCCGCGACGGTGGTGATGATTTGGGCTTGAACTTCCGCGGGGAAAAAAAGACCCCCCCAAATGCCCAACAGGAAAATAAATGGTAATTTGTTAACGGCCATCCTTGGCGGCTCCCTGGCGCGGTCAGCGCCGGATTGAATGGTGCGGATCGTCATCAGTTTAAGGCCAAGGACGGGCGGCGGCGCCAAAAAAGATCGAGGGATCGTTTAAAACCGAAAATATCATGGCCTCAGCGCGCCGAATGGAACATCCTTTGGATTGGGCTGGACGGCCCAAAAGCTCACCGATCGGATCGGATGGTGAGGGTTCCGGACATGGTTTTTCCGTTGGCGTTGACCGTCACGGTATAATTTCCCGCCTGGACCAGGCTTCCAGCCTCATCCTTGCCGTCCCAATCCAGAAGGTGAAGCCCCTGGTCCCAGACCCCCTGGTAGAGGCGGCGGACCGTTAGTCCATTGGGATCCAATACGGTGACCAAAACCTTTCCCCGGCTCTCCATCTCAACGGAAACCCGAAGGGCGTCCCCTTCCTCGGACTGGGAAGGCGCCGGTGGGATAGGGGGATTTTTCCCAACGGATTCAACCGATGGTCCGGCTCCGGGACCCTGGACATTGAGGGCGGCTGGAACCTGCCCATTTGGGGACCCGGACCCCTCGAGGGACGAGGGGGTGGAAAGATGGGTTCCCGAGGCGGGAGGAAGCTCCTTAAAACTCAAGGCTAGGGTTCGGGACGACTGAGCCGACGCTTTTCCCTTCCCCCGGTTGCCGCTTGGGGCGGGGTTTTGAGAGGCTTTCAAAAGGGTCTTGGCGCCGCCTTCCGATCCCGATGAATCGGCAGGGGAGATCCTTTCCGAATCAGGAACCAAGGCCTGGTGGTTTTGAACCCAAAAATGCCGGGTGGTTCCGTAAATCCCGCCCGCGGCTGCCAGCACCAGGGCCGCCTTGCCGACGGCTTTGAAAATCCCCCCCCAGGGAGAGGGCTTGTGGGCCAGCCAAAGTCCGTCGACCTTGGAATCCAAACGCCCCGCGACTTGTTCCACCAGCCCCTCAGGCGGCGGTCCCAGCCTCTCGGCGAGGGAATTCGTCACCCGCTCGGCAAATGAGGCGTCCTTGCGCAGGAGGGCGTCAAACTCGGCTTGGGCTTCCTCCGTAAAGGAGCCATTCAGGTAAATTTCGATTAAGGAATCTGGAGTGAATTTCATGGCTTCATTTCTTCCCAGCCGCCGGGGAGTTTCCCGCGGACTCTCTCGATTAATTTCTGGCGTGCCCGGAATATTCCCGAAGTCACGCTTCCCACCGGGATCTTGAGCCGGTTGGCGATCGCCTCGTAGGAAAGCCCCTTGAGCTCCCGTAAGGTGATCAGTTCCTTTTCCCGGCCCTCCAGTTTTTGGATCTCGCCCCGAAGAAGCGTCAGGGCTTCCTCGGGATAAGGAGCCTTCTGTTCTATAGACGGGCTTGCGGCGAAAAAATCCGAAGAAAAGGGAAGGGTTTTTTTCTTCTTTTCCAGCCAATCCCTGCAAAGATTGACGGCGATGTGGTTCAGCCAGGTTCCTAAGGAACATTCAAACCGGAATTTGCCCAAGTTTTTCAGTGCTTTTATGTAGGTTTCCTGGACCATGTCCTCCACTTCCGCGTCATTTCCCAGGAAATACCAACAGGCCCGGATGAGGGCTTTTTTGTGGGCGTCGTGGAAGGCTTGAAAGGCGGAGTTATCGCCCTTTAAGATTTTTTGAACCAATAGGCGCTCATCCAAATTCACCATATATTCCAATCCCAAAAAGATCCATATCCATCGGGTAAATTGGGGCGATTATACATGACAAAAGCCGATTGGGAAAATAGTTGCTTTTTAAGTGCGGAACGGTCGGGTCCATCCTCTAATAAAGGGCCGGCCTAGCGGCCCAGGTCGTCGGTCACTTTCATGGTATCGCTCACCACGGAAACCATCCTGGCGTTCACCTCGAAGCCCCTTTGGGCCACGATCATGTTGGAAAGTTCGACGGTTAAATCCACGTTGGAGCCTTCCAAGGAATTTCCCTGGATTTTTCCAAAATTACCATGGGCTGCCATCCCGAGACGGCCCGCTCCCGAATTGGGCGAGGTCGTGAAATAATTGGACCCAACCTTGTTCAAGCCCTCGGGATTCGCGACTTGTTCCATGACCAATTGGGCCAGCTTGATATTTTGGCCGTTGCTGAAAGAGCCTACGATGCTCCCCTCCCCGTCGAAACTCATGCCTTGAAGATTCCCATCTGGATAACCGTTCTGGGAAGCCGCGTAGGCGGTATGGTTGGGAACGTAAGTATTGACCCCCTTGATCAATTGGTAACTTCCTTCGGCGTCGCCGATCAATCCATCCCTTCGTCCAAACCCCGGAATTCCGGAGGTTCCAAAGTTAAGGTCCACAGCCGTGATAGCCGCTCCTTCGACCGGGAAGGTGGAAACAGGCGGGTTGAAGTTCATGGGGGGGAGGTAAACCCTGGGAACAGTCTGAAAATTGAAGTTTAATCCCGGCGGCCCGGGAAACCCCCCAACCCCGCCGCTGGATCCCAAGGAGCCATCGGTATTAAACCAGATGAAGTCCCCAAAATTCGCGTTTCCCGGAATGCCCCTGTCGTAAAAATTAAGGAAGCCAAAAGTTCCCTCGCCAATTCCCGTCCCTCCCAACAAATTGGGGGTCGCGACAGGCTTCCCTCCGGTCGTGTCAAAGGCGTACCAGGCGTAACAGACTTGACTCATGGGAGGCGTGTTAATGGGAGGCTTGGCGGTACCCAAGTCGTTCACTTGATAAAACTGGACGGTTATTTCCCTTGTGTTGCCCAGGGAATCATAAACCGTTTCCGCTATTTGGTGGGCCGGGGGGGTGGGCGGTACATGATCCCAGGCGTAATTTCCTCCCGCCCCGATCGCCGCCCATAGGGGAATGAACCCGTTTTCCAGGGGGGCGGGCGGGGCGAAAACCCCCGGGGTGAAGTTCGAAAGGAAGCTCACTTGTTGCAAGGCGAAACCTCCGCCCGGAGTTCCCACCAATCGCATTCTGTTCGCGTCAATGGGTCCGCCCACGAAAGCCAAGGGAATGGCCACCGGCAAGGTCGGCCCTGGGCCCGCGAAGGGTCCTCCGGGGAATAAATCCAAGACATTGGCTTGTTGGAAGGAGTCCAAATTACCCTGGAATTTAACCTCGGAAGTGGCTTTGGGCGGAAGAACAAAATCCCTGTCGATCTTGATGGAGGTGAGGTTGGTGGGATTACTCGAGTCAATTTGCAGCGACTCGTCCGTCGTCGTTACCAATCCAACATTGCCGGCCGAATTCAGGATTCTCTGGCTGTTCAAAACGGAGGCGTTGAGCCCCTGGATCCGGCCGCCATTTTGATCCACCAAATAACCAGCCCCGTCAAAAATCAGGTTTCCCGCCCTGGTCAGGTAGGTCTGGCTGCCCTGCCGGGCCACCAGGAATCCATCTCCTTGAATGGAAATGTCCGTTGAATTGCCCGTGATGAAGGAAGGTCCTTGGGTGAAAAGGGTTTCAATGGAAGCGGGCCTGGTGCCTGTTCCGATTTGCTGGGGATTGATGCCCCCGGAGTCGCTTCCCGGATTGGCGCCCGTACCCCCGGACAAAGTCTGGCTGAATTGGTCCGCGAACTCGGCGCGGCTGGACTTATAGGCCACCGTATTGACGTTGGAAATGTTATTGCCGGTGACATCCAGCCAAACGCTGTTGGACAAGAGCCCGGATATTGAGTTGAACATTGCCCGAAGGCCCATGAGGAACCTATTCGCCGTTATTTTTCAGCGCTCCACTTCGCAAGGACGCACAACCTCATTACACCCTAACGGTTTTTTTCTTGAAAACATGAGGGTTTTAAACAGGCAACCCTAAAAAAAATCGCCTGTGGATAACTTTTCAATTTTTAACTGGAGGTTAAAAATACAAGGCTTTTATTTGGAATTTGGGTGAAATAAAAAACCGGCTCCCCTTTTGGAAGGCCGGTTTAACTTCGATTGTTTCTCGGTCGGCTTGGCTGGCTACCAACGGCTTCCGATTTAAAGCTAGTTTGTTACCGCGCTGGCCTCGACCCGGTATTGGGGTCCCACCTGCACCACGCCCTTGCAATTGGCCGAGCCGCATTGGCATTTGAACTCGTAATTCCAGCTGCCGACATCGTCGGTTTCCTTGTAGTTCCAGCTGACTTCCTCGCCGCGGGCGATGTCCCGTACCGCCACCAGGATGATGCCGTTCACCACCTTGGAGCTCGGATCGCAGGAATGGTTGACGAAGCAAAGGGGATCGCAGCCGTTCTCATAATCATGAAGCATGAGAAAGCCCGGGTAAATATACATGGCGTGATCAATGTTGAGTTTTTCCGCTGGAACCGTGTTGGTGAGATGATCGACCTCTTCCTCGGGAATAACGATCCCGCCGAAAACACCGATGACTTCCCCTTCTTTGATATCGCGGACGGAATAAACGCCCTTCCCTTCCATGCCGCTCTCACGAACTTCCAACGCTTCGCTGACCCAAGGCTGTATTTTCATCGGTTTTTGTTCAACCATCCTTTTAACAGTTTGACCCGCCCACGGGGGGTCTTCATGTCTGGAATTCTAGCTCAAACCCCCTCCGGGTTCATGTGTTGTTTAAGGGACTTTTGGCACCAAATAAAGGGGTTTTGAAAAAGGCACCCTCAGATATGGCAGGACCCGAGGCCCCTCTTGGCCAGGTATTGTTGGTGGTAATCCTCGGCTTTCCAAAATACCGAGGCGGGAACGATTTGGGTGACGATGGGGCTCTTGTACCCTGTCTTTTGAAGTTTGTCCTTGGATTCCTTCGCGGCTTTCTCTTGTCGGGCGTCGTGGAAAAAAATGACGGTCCGGTATTGGGTGCCGACGTCCGGCCCCTGCCGGTTGAGCGACGTCGGATTGTGGTTGCTCCAAAAAACATTCAATAATTGATCGTAGGACACTTGGGAGGGATCGAAAGCCACTTCCACCACTTCCGCGTGGCCCGTACGGCCCGTGCAGACGTCCTTATAGGTTGGATTGTTCAAGGTACCGCCTTCGTAGCCAACCGCGGTGGAAACGACGCCCTTTAATTGGCGAAACGCTTCCTCCACTCCCCAAAAACATCCAGCCCCAAACGTGGCCTTTTCCATTTGTTTCTCCTTTGGCAGCGGCTATGGTTCCTGGAACCAGCTTGGCGGGACCCCAAAGAATATCCCTCGGCCGGCAAGCTGACGGGGATTAAAACCCGCTCCATGGATGTTCAAATAATACGATGATTTTGCTGGAAAAGTAACCTACCTAAAGATCAACAATTTCGAAATCCAACGATGGGTGGGGGTGGTCACCACCACGTAATAAAGGCCATTGGCGGCCCTGGAGCCCTTGAAATTCGAGGTATCCAAGCTATAGCTGAAAACTCCCGCTGGGACGAATTGTTTCCGATCATCATAAACCTTGCGGAAGGCTGTGGTGAACACCCTTATCGAAACAAAATCGTGGGGTTGGTCAAAGTCCACTCGGAGGGTCGCGGGATTATCGTCCTTGACCGGGTTGGGATAGAGGAACGGAGTGGTGGCGGCGGAAGCTCCGGGAGTTAGCGTCCAGGTTGGGCTCGGGGTTCCCGCGAGCGTTGTGGTCGGTGAAGGAGTAGCCGAAGCGGTGAGGGTAGCCGACGGAGTCGGCGTATTCGAAACCATCGGGCTGTTCGTGAATGTCGGCGTGATAGTGGCTGAGGGCGAATTCGTTGCCGTCAAAGTAACGGTGAGAGTGGGGCTATCCGAGGCTGTGGCGGAGGCTGTCGGAGTCGGACTAAGCGCGGGGCTCAAGGTTCCGGTGGGCGTGTCGGTCGGGGTTGAGGTGGCGGTGGGAGTCGTGGTTAGGGTGGGCGAATTAGATGGGGATGAGGTCAGAGTGGTGGTCGCGGTTAAAGTCGCCGTCGAGGTAGAGCTGGGCGTTGGGCTGTTCGAGGGACTATTCGAGGAAGTCGCGGTTGGGGACAACGTCGCGGTTTGGGTCGGCGTGTCGGAGGGACTGAAAGTCGGAGTATTTGTCGCGGTCATTGAAGGCGTTGGCGTGGGGCTATTCGTGAGGGTCAGCGTGATCGTGGGGCTGTTCGTTGGCGTTCCGGTGGGGGTTGCGGTCGGGCTGTTGGTCGCGGTCCCCGAGGCCGTGGGGGTGGGACTGTCCGTTGCCGTCGAGGATTCGGTGGGAGTGGGGGTGATCGTGGGGGAATTGGTTAGGGTCAAGGTCCCGGTCGAGGTTCGGGTGGGGGTGGGAGTGGGGCTGTCGCTGGGCGTGTTGGTGGGAGTGGGTGTTTCAGTGGCGCTTCCCGTAGCCGTCGCGGTTGGCGTGACCGTGTAGGTTGCCGCGGGGCAAAAATTGGCGTAAATGGCGTCATGGAAATCCTGGGAATAACCCGAGGTGAAAACCGACCCATTCGCCGGAAAGGCCGTGCTCCATGGCATTCCATTGGCAAAATTACTGTTCACACCCCCGCTGGATTTTTGGTCGTAGGAAACGAAATAATTGACGGGGGCGCTGTACTTATAGGCAAGCCAATAGTAGCCGGGCGCCAAAGGCGCGTCGGCGACTTTGAAGCTGTTCCACGCCCCGTTTCCGCTCGAGCCCGTGTCCAATGCTTTGGCCGCGGACTGGGTCACTAAAGCGCCGATGGTATCGGCATAATCCTGGTAGATAGCGACCTGAACCAAATCGCCATTGTCGGTCGGCGGGCTGGAAGTCACTAAACTCTCATAGGCAAATAGGGACATGGTTACCACGGTGGCCGGCGCGCCCAAATAAAAGCGGGTCGCCCTCATGCCGACAGTCGCGGGGATCGAGGTGCTCACGCTTCCTAAATCGGTTTTTCCAAAAGTTCCCGCCGAGGCCCCGCAGCCTGGCGTCAAACTCAAATCAGGCGTCGGTGAATCGGTCTGGGTGGGCGTGACCGTCGCCGTGTTCGTTGGAGTGGAAGTGATCGTGCTGGTGGGCGTGTTGGTCAGGATGGTTCCCGTGTTGGTCGGGGTGTAAGTAATCGTGGGCGTAAAGGTGACCGTGATGGTGGGGGTTGAGGTCGGGGTCCTGGTAATCGTCGGGGTGTTGGTGGGAGCGAGGCAGAAAGCCGCGTAGATCGCCTCGTTGCCATTGCTATAAGCGGGAGTCGGCATATTCGTCGGAAAAGTCCCGAAGGCAAGGGCCGAACTCGTGATCGCCAAATTGTTGGTTCCCACGCCGGGAGACGTGAAGGAAGCCGTATAGCTGGAGGCGCTGCGCATATAGGCCAGCCAATAGGAACCTGAATTTAAATAAGTCGGGGGAAGGGTAAAACCGTTCCAACCGTTGCTGACCGTGATGACATTGGATTCCACGACTTTGGTTCCAACGGAACCAGCGGCGCCGGTGTAAATGGCTGCCTGGGCCTGGCCCAGCGCGGGAGAGCAATAAACCCAAAGGGTGTAAACCGTGGCGGGAGCGTTCAAGGTGTAAAGGCCGGCTCTCATCGTATTACTCGCCGAGCCGGAGGTATTGAAACTGTTGTTGCCGAAAATACCAATGGGAGCGCAGGGCGGTGTCAGGGTTAAATTCACGGTGGGACTGTCGGTGGGTGTATAGGTCAGGGTCTTGGTCGGCGTTTGCGTGGCGCTGTTGGTCGGAGTCCTCGTGGGGGTGACCGTGGGACTATTGGAGGGCGTTCGGCTGATGGTGATGGTTGGACTATTAGTGGCGGTTCTGGTCGGTGTCCTCGTGGGCGTTTGGGTGGGGCTGTTGGTCGGTGTCCTGGTCGGGCTTACGGTGGCGGTGTTGGTGAAGGTCTTGGTCGGCGTTCTGGTAAGGGTCGGAGTGGGGCTATTGGAAGGGGTTTTGGTGGCGGTTTGGGTAAAGGTGGAGGTTTGGGCGAGGAGAGCCGGCGCCATTCCCCAGCAGGCTAGGATTCCTAAATAGAGCAGGTGTCGGTTAAGCGTCTTCATGACTTCATTCCCTTTGAAAAGCTACATTAGATGGCTACCCTAACGGCCTTCAAAGGGAAATCTTAACGCATAGACGAATTTAGGCGCCGGGGGCCAGGCCCCAGCCCTAGACGGCGCCCTGAACCAAACGTCTTGTCCTTGCGTTGGTTTTGCCGGATGGATTGTTCTAGGTTTTACCCTGTCTTCGGAACCTGGCGCCTGTCCTATTCATTTCCCCAATAAGCCACCAGCTCCCCGACAAATATCCCCGGACCATTCTCTTGGAGGGTCTCCAGTTCAAGATTCAGTTCGAACCTTTGCCTCATGGCGTCGTTGTTGAGCCGGAAATCGGCCTTGAGGTTTAAGGAGGCCCGCACCTCAAAATCAATTTTAATTTTCGGGAAATTGGGCTTGGGCGGGTAAGGAAATAGGGCCCGCAAGGCGCGATGCTCCCCGGCCTTGGGTGGTTGGTTGGATTTGGAGGCGTCGGTGGCTGCGGCGATTCGATAGACCGCCACCGCTTGGGGATCCTTCAAGTTGTTTTGAATCGCCCGGAACCAGGCGGGGTATTGTTCCGGGTCCAGGGGGCCATAAATCATGTCCAGCGGGTGAACCTCCACCCTCCCCCCCTGGGAATCATCATTCACCGCCACGCCGCTGACGTAGATGGTTTTACCCTGCATGCTTTGAACCGCCTGCGAAAAGGCCTGGCGTCCGGAAGCCTCCAGTTGGACCTTGAGGTCCAGGTGCCCGCTGGGATTGGCGACCTGGTTCCGGTTGAGCAGATTCTGCTTGTCCTCGGGAACCAGCCTGGCGGAAAAACCGCCCTCCGGTCCGACACCCGGCGCCCCCGTCAGTTTTCCTGAAATATTGGAAAAGTATTTGTGTCCATCCACCAGCGGGCTTTTTTTGCCGAACATGTCCAT
>CAZUXW010000014.1:0-15246 GCA_964624625.1 uncultured bacterium | reverse complement strand
ATGTCCTTTTCGATCGACTCCGGCTTTTCCGCCGAGCCATATCGCTTGACGGGGTTTCCCTGTCGATCCACCAGGAATTTCGTGAAATTCCACTTGATGGCTTCGCTGCCCAAAACTCCCGGCAGGGCCTTCTTCAGGAACTCGTAGAGCGGGTGGGTATGGTCCCCGTTCACGTCGATTTTGGAGAAGAGGGGAAATTTCACCCCAAAGTTCAACTCGCAAAAGGTTTTGATGTCCGACTCGCTTCCCGGCTCCTGGGCCCCGAACTGGTTGCAGGGAAATCCCAGGACGAAAAAACCCCGGTCCCTGTACTTCTCGTATAACTTTTCCAATCCTTCGTACTGCGGCGTAAACCCGCATTGGCTGGCCACATTCACGATCAGCAGCGGTTTCCCCGAATATTGGGAAAGGGAAACCTCTTTCCCGTCGATGCCCTTGGCCTTGAAATCATAAACCGTCATCAATCGCCTCCGTCTTTCAATTCCGAATTCCTAATGACCCATCACGAATTGCCTTTTTCGGGGGCGCCGAACTGGGTGGCCGCGTTCCCGTTAAAGGCGATGGAACCCACGTGGGTTAACCGGCTATTCAAATCCACCCAAATTTCCCCGCCCAGGTCCGTCCAGCGGCGGCAAAAACTGTAATCCTCGCTTAAATAAATTCCATTGTCCTTGTCGATAAGGCAATTAAAAAGCGCCGAGCGCCATGGGCTGTTCCGGAGGGCGTCCTGCGCCTGGTGTTCCCGGCTGTATCGCAGCTCTGGATAGCGCTCAATCATTTTTACCAAGGCTTCCCTTTGGATCAGCATGAAACCCGTGCCAGAATAACGCACCTTAGCGAACCCGTCTTTCGCGACGATCTTGGCGGGATCATCGAATTCCATAACGTAAGAAAGGGATGAGGATTCCAGGTTGGGAGATCCCGCCTTTGCCAGTTCAGCCACTTTATGCCAATCAATGCGTTTGGTGGGATAAACCGCCGCTGCCACCCCAACGTTGAATCGCAAAAGCCGGAACACCTGTTCCGGTTCGAAAGCGATGTCCGAGTCGATAAACAACAGGTGGGTGGCCAGGGGATTTTCCAGGAAATGAGCGACAATGTTTTGGCGGGCGCGGGGGATGAGGGCGTCGCCCGAGAGGAGGTTGACGGTTAAATCAATGTCCCCGGACTTTTGGCAGGCCAACTGCAGCCTCATGAGGGACGTGGTGTAAAGGCTGGTCACCTGCCCGCCGTAGCAGGGGGTTCCGACGACAATATGGGTTCGGGCTTGGGACATGGTCATTATCTTAACGGAAAGGGAGGACGGGGCAAAGAGCGCGAACGAAACAAAGTATTATTGGCGGAAAATACTCTATCAAAACAATCATGACGGTTCCCCGGACGGATCCACCCAAATTTCCCCACCCATCTCCGTCCAACGGCGGCAAAAACTGTAATCCTCGCTCAACCAATTCCCTCCGTCGACCAGGCAATTAAAAAGGGCGTAGCTCCATCGCCTGGGATCGTTCGGCTCCGCCGCAAATTCGCTGTTGTACCGCAAGCCCGGATAATGCCCTATCATCGCCTCCAACGCGGACCTTTTAATGAGCATTAAATCCGTTCCGACATAGCGGGATTTCACGAATCCATCCTTCAATATTACGGGAGAACCCTCCGGCTCGAAAGAATATTTCCCCGAATCAGGCCAAGCGGCCGCTGAAATATCCGCGTCAAACTCCAGCAAGCGGAATACCTGTTCGGGGCTAAAGGCCCTATCTCCATCGATCAACAGCAGGTGGGTCGCGGAGGGATCGCCCAAAAAATGGGTGACAATGCCCTGGCGGGCGCGGGTGATCAGGGAATCCCCCCATTGGGCGACCGAGAGGAGTTCCACATTGTCCCGATTAAAACAAGCCTTCTGGAGACGGAGAAGGGACTGGGTGTATCGGTTGGTGACTTGGCCGCCAAAGCACGGAGTGCCGACGAGAAGGGACCGCTTCATACCGGTCCCCCTGGTTTGGGGACGGGAATAGGGGGCGGCGCGATATCACCCTTAAAGGTGACCGGCCCCACATGTTGGAGGCGGCTCCTTTGGTCGACCCAAATTTCCCCTCCCATCTTGGTCCATCGCCGGCAAAAACTGTAATCCTCGCTTAAATAGGCCCCGGATTCCCCGTCGATCAAGCAATTGAAAAGAGCATAGCGCGGATAGATCTGTCCCGATTCACGGTTCCCAGTTTCGTTCTCATATCTTAGTTCGGGGTGTCGTTCCATCATGGCCTCTATGACGGCCCGTTTCATCAGAAAAAAACCAGTGCCGGCGGAACGAACTTTGAAAAATTCATCGCGGGTTTGGAAGGGCTCCTCCATTTCCATGACGTAATGAAGGCCGGCGGATTCAAGGTTTTCCCGGCCTGCCAGCGCGGCGGCACCGGCCTTTTCCCAGTCGATCCGCTTCAAGGGATAGATGGCGGCGGCGATATCGGCGTTGAAACGGATCAAACGATGGACCTGCTCCGGCTCAAACCCGATGTCGGAATCGATGAATAAAAGGTGTGTGGCGCCGGGAATGGCCATGAAGTCCGCGACAATTTCCTGGCGAGCCCTTTCCACAAGGTCGCCCCCGTCCGGCGTCAGGAAGGTCAAGGGCATCTCCCCTCGGAGGAAGGATTCCTGGAGTTTCATGACCGAGGAAAAATAAGCGCTGGTGACCATGCCGCCATGACAGGGCGTTCCAACCACCAGATGGATCGAGGGTTCGGACATCGAGTCTCCCTTTCCTTTCAAATTCTGATATCAAGCCGGCCAGGGGAAGCCCCGGAGTTTTCTTCCTCGTCCTCGTCCATGGGAATATTGCCCAGGGGTTTTTCCGGGCCCGAAAAAATCCCGCCTTTTTTCCCCCTCGTCCCATCCTCTTTTCGAGGGACCACTTTTTTGTTTGAATCCTCCACCATCTTTTGAAATTTCAGGGAATCTTCCGCGGCCTTAGCGAGACTAGACTTTTTGCTTTTGGCCTGCTGGAAGGCGATCTTCCGCATTTCGACGTTGCCAGTGGCGACTTTATTGTTCTTGTGGATTCCCTTCATTCCCCAACCTCCTTAAAAACCGGCGATAGCTCTTTCCGTCCCGCTCACCTCAAGGGAGACATCCAGCGCCCCTGCCAGTCGGACCTGATCATGATTAGACGAACGTTTTTTGGGATTCAGCCCGGTAAAAATGATTTTTTCGTGGCCGGGAGCGGGGAAAATCAACCCCGGCAGGTCCCGGTTGAAACGCCGACCCATTCCTCCAAGCCCTATCAATATCCGTTCCCTTTTCGAAACCTAAACGTCAAAAATGAATGGATCCCTCTCCCGGAAGGCCGAACGATGGAACATGAGAATGCGTTGGTTTCCTTGGTTTTGGAAGCTGGAGATGACTTTGGGCGGTTGGCGGCTAAATTGGAAGCGATCGCTTCCGTTCCAAACGATTGTCGGCTTCCCCGTTGGATCCTCGGAAAACCCGGCCAAAAACAAAAGATTTTTTCCAGCCTTCCCGCGCTATTTAAGGACCTTCCTTATGCCGAAATAGGTTCCCTCAAGGGGACCCAAGACGGGATATCAACACCCTATACCGCTTATTTACCGGCGAATGCCCCTTACCTACCCCTGCCAGCCGGGATCCTAAAAGGGGCACCCAAGAAAATCATTCCTTGGGTGCCAATCGCCGTACTTCCCCAGACCCGTTGTAGTTTTCTGGGCCTACCATCCGCCGGCTGGGTATCCGACTCCATTTTTTTCAACAAATTACTCGTCCTGGATCCATTCCCGGACTTGCGCGGACTTGAGAAATTGCGCCAATCCGGATTAATCAACCATGACTATCTGTCCACGCCGGCTTCCTTCCCTGAAAGGGATGCGAGACCCGAAGTTGTCGAACCCCACCTCACGAAAAAATCACGTGTTCTGGCGGTAATCCCCTATTTTAATTGCGCCCAATGGCTGGCGCAGTGTCTTTCCAGCCTTTGCGGCCAAACCAGGCCCTTGGATGGAATCGTCGTGGTTGACGACCAGTCATTGTCCTGTCCCGTGGATATGGTCCGATCTTTCCAAGGGGTCACTTTGATGAGATCAAATTTTAATGTCGGCCCCTATCGGCTGGTGCAATCCGTCCTGCAGAACACGAATTACGACGCCTACCTTTTTCAGGACGCGGATGATTGGTCCAGTTCGGATCGCTTGGAGCTCCTCTTGGCCGAGGCCGAACTATCCGGTTCAGAGCTGATCGGAACCCAAGAACTAATGTACTTGAGCGACAACGTCATGGCGAGCCTTTACCCATTGGACGTCAATCGGGCGCTTTCCATCGCTCACGGTTATTCCCTCCTGCATCCCAGCAGCTTGGTCTCCAAGCGGTTGATCGGAAAAACGGGTGGTTACGCGACGGGTCTGCGCTTCAGCGGGGACATAGAATTCTTGTGCCGCGCCAGATTCGCGGGAAAAATCTCCAACATTAACCGATATGGATATTTCCGCCGAATCAGGGAAAACTCCCTGATCACGTCGGCGGCGACGGGATTGGCTAGCCCCGCCCGGCGGGATTTGGACCGCCGGGTTTGGGAAAGGTCCCAGGAAAACAAACGGAAGGTCGCAGCCGGGCAGCCGCCCCTCTTGGAGCCACTGGATTCGGCCGGCCCTGTACCTTTAAAACGCTTAATGGGACCGAGTCTTTCCCCTGCCAAATAAGAAAACCGGGACATTTTTTCCCGGCCCCGTTCAAAAATGATTTGTTCCGGTTAAACCTTAATGAGCGTCCTGATCCTGGTCCTGGCGGGGTCCCATTCCGCCGCCCCGGCGGCCGTGATGTCGCTTGGGGACGTCGCCATCCTTTTTTTTGTCCCCTTCAGGCGCCGGGGGATCCTCCACATCCCACTTCACCTCTTCCTTTTTCTTCCAGTAGTTATCATTGATATCCCTGAAGCTTTTTCCGGAAGCGCGCATTTGGATGATTTCCTTGGGATCGTCCCCATAATGTTCGGATACGAATTTCAAGTTCACGAAATTCACGATGTCGGCGTCGCTTAGGTTCACCCTGTTTTTCCGGTCCTTGTAAAAGCCATAACCTTTCTCGTAGGGGGTGTGGGATACGGCGTTACCCGGAAGGTTGGTGAAAAAAATACGGGGATTCAGGCGGAAATGCATGGCCACCTGCATCCAAGTCAAGCCGCTGGCGTGGACCGCCAAGACCGCCGAAGGCTCCACGTTCGCCCTTTGAGCGATAAAGAAAACGACTGGCAATTCCTCGTCCGGAATATTCTGCTTTTGGCAGTTGTTGATCTGCTCCTCGGAAACCTTGAAATAATCCCCAATCGCCAGATGGAAGCTGTCCACCCCATTGGTTCCGATCTCTATTCCAGCGTTGACCTGGCCCAGACATAATCCCGGCAAAAACACGGTGAACCAGCACAAAATGCCGAAGATATGGACGCGCTTTTTCATTCCAGACTCCTTTTGAGAAAGTGAAATTTAGACGCCTGACCCTCCCCGGCGGCCCGCCGCGTCTAATTTCTTTATCCCTTTTCCCGCTCAAGGACTAGCTTCCTTGTTTTAACAATAATTTACCCCTGGCTTTTTCCTCGCCGCCGATTTCAATGACATAAAAATAAACGCCTGACGCTGCCCAAAGACCGTATTGGTTTCGTCCATCCCAAAAAGCCATGCCTCCGTTTTCTTGCACTGAATTGACCCTCTCGCCTGAAACCGTAAAAAAGGACACTTTCGCGCCGGAGGGCACACAGCTGATTTTTAATAATCCAATCAAAGCCTGGCGGGGGTTGAAGGGATCGGGCCAAACGTGTAACGCGCAAGTAGGCGTAAAGGTTTGGGTCACCGTGAAAGTTTCCGTGATAGTTGGCGTCTCGGTGACGGTGAAGCTTTGAGTCGGCGAAAAGGTTTCCGTCGGGGTAAATGTCAGCGATGGCGTCCAAGTGACGGTCGGGGTGGAAGTCGGCGTTTCCGAAGGAGTGTCAGTTGGGGTTGGAGTATTGGTAGTCGTGAGGGTCGGGGTGGGAGTCAAGGTGGAAGTCGGCGATTTCGTCAAGGTCGGCGTGAGGGTTAAGGTGGGCGTTACGGTTGGAGAAGATGTCGGCGTGGGAGTTGGGGATGGGGACGGTGTCGGCGTGGGGGTGGGTTGATGGATACCGTAATAGGTGATCCAGGTTATTGCCTGGCCCGGCCCCAAACTTTGATTCAACCCGCTTTCACTTCCCGTCCCCGTCCACCACAACACCACCGAACTGTCCGTAACCGGTCCACTGGGGGCTATGGTCCATTGGGCCGTGCCATTAACCCCGGGCCAATTGGCCACCTCAAATACGTCCGGCGGAGTGGAAATATCACCATAGGGATTATTTGCCAAGGCCCCTTGCCCGGTCAAAACCGCAGTCGCGGCAGGCACGGAACTGTAATCCGACCAATTGTCCGGAATATTCCCAGAAGATCCCCGCCAAATAGAATCAGCTCCAATGAAGCTGAAACCATTATCAACGGATACAATCGCCCCATCATTTCCGGCCACCTCCGTGTCAAGCTCCACCCGGCATCCGACCTGATGGGAAACGATGTCATGATTGGTGGCGGTATATTTTAATTCGATCATGTCGGCCCGGACGCCCGTCATTACGTTATTAACAATTTCGTAATGACTCCTGAAGTCGACATTGGAAACCACCTCGGAGCCTTCCAGGTAGCCTCCAAGGCCAGTGCCGGAAGCGGCCATGGGCGTTCCCGGCGCATAGCCCGTTTGTAGGTCATAGGGAGTTCCATCCAAGTTGAATACAATGTGGGAGCTGAATATGTCATAAGCACCGTTGACGAAACCATAAAGAAGGGAGCCATAGGCTGGTGTAATCCCCGCTCCTGAACCGATGACCATGTCTTGGCTGGAGGGATCGGCGACTACCGCGACAAAGGGACTTTCAACAAAAATCAGTTGTCCAAAAGCCCCAGAAACGTCCAATCCCCAAAAACCAACGACAAAAAAAAGAAAAGACCCAGTGTATTTTTGAAGTTTAAGCGCCTTCAAATAATCATCCGGCAATCCAAGTCGCGCGGAATCAGTCTCCCCAAAAAATCCCATTCCATTTAAATGCCTTTCCCAAAAGGTGGCATTTAGACGTTCTTCGCAAAGGAAGTGTGCCGTCAATTCTGTCTATCAAGAAAGAATTCTGCAGGGAAATAAGCCAGTGGAATAACTGAAACATGCCATGCCATCTTTTCGCGACAAATAAAGGTTTGAGGGTCCCCCCCTTGAGCGCTCAAGATTCAGGCTCAATCAACCCAAAAACCGCCGCCTCGCGGACTTAACCTCTGTTTTCGGGATTCGGATATACCGAATGGTTCCATCGGCAGCCGCACGAGGGAACTCCTGAAAACGACGGCACTTGGGACGCCGAGACGGAACATTTTCTCGGAGATAGTACTTTAGAGGTACAGGCACGGGATTTTGGATAAACCACGGGCATTTATTTCATCCCTCAATAAAAAAGGGAGCCGGAAATTCCGGCTCCCTTTTCAAACCAAAGCAGGTTATTGTTGAATAGGTTCGATCTTCAACTCGGCCCGGCGGTTCTTCGCCTGGTTTTCCGGGTTGTCATTGGGAGCCACCGGTTCGGTATCGCCCTTGCCTTCCACCTTCACGCTGCCGGAGGGCACTCCGCCCTTGACCAGCCCCGCCTTAACGGCCGCGGCCCGCTTCCGGGAGAGGGCCAAATTATCCTCTTTTTTGCCGGTGTTATCCGTATGGCCGATGACCGTGATGCGGGTCTTGGGATATTTTTTCAAGACCGAGGCGATATCCATCAATTTCTTGGAGGCGTCATCGCTCAGCTCGTTCTTGCCTTTTTTGAAAAGCACGTCCCCTTTGAGTTTGACCAGGATGCCATTGGCCGTCTGGGTCGTATCCGCCACCTGGGACAAATCCTTGGCCTGCCGGCTTAAATCCGAGGGAAGGGCCCTGGCCTTTTCAGCCGCCGCCTTCTCGCTCGAGGGAGTGAAATGACAAATCTTTCCAAGGAAACAGGTGCAGCAGCCTTGAAGCGATATTAAACCCAAACCTAAAATTAAAGCGCTGATAACCCGCATATTTCCTCCAGGGATTATTTCTAATGGTTTGGATAGTATTCGGTGTTCGTGGTATAAGCAATGGCGAAAAAATGGCGGTCCGCAAAGCCTTCTAAATAATACCTTTAAAGTTCCATTCCAGGCCAAGTTGTGGAAATAGCCATACAAAGGAAGAACAATTATTAAAGGGTTCCGAATTGATTAATTTAAGCTGGTTGAACTCAAAATCTCTTTTTTATCAAAAAGCCAATCTTTATCTTGCTGACCGACGGTCGCTAAAAGACATTCTTCAATCGTTTGATGTGCTGAGGCCCTCATTCCCTTGTCTTCCACACAAGCTTTCGCGAGGGCTTCAATTAGAACCAAGGGTAACTTTGTGTTTTCAGAACGAAAGGCCTCAAAGTGGAAGTCCCCCAGCAAGGCCAAAGCCAAGCCTAAACCTGCTCGCGTTTCAGAATCCTTTTCCCCCGCAAGGATTGATGACAATACGGGTCTAATTTTTTCAGCTTCTTCCGTTAGCGAAGCCAGCAACAATACGACCGGAAGTCTCAAGTCCTTATCCCCTTCACCCAAAAGACCCAAAACCGTATTTACTCCCTGTTGGACGGCGCGGTGGGCGTCTTTCACCCAAACCATTTCCTTTTCAACCTCTTCCTTTTTTTCAGGCTTATGTATTTGATGATATGAACTTCCATTGGCGATCGCGCCTAAAAGCCAAAGGATTGAGAATCGTTCGGAGCAGGTGGGATTTTCTAATATTTCGTATAGAAAGGGCACGGCATGGGCCGTGGCTTCATAAACCGTTCCGTGGTGCCAAATCTTATCGAAAAGCTCAAGTATCGCCGAGCTTTGATCTTTCTTGTCGCTTGAAAGTAGATTACGGAGGAGTTTTGGAACATCGGATGCCGGTCCGTTGAAATGCCGGACATTTTTCCAGTCGATTCTATCGAGACCCTCTAACATTGAAAATGCCTTTGATTAAATCCCGGGGATCTATTTTGAACATTTTGGAGACACGAAAAAAAGTTTTCAACGAATGGGGGCGACCTGATTCAAGCTGTTGATAGTGGCGGACGGCGAATCCGTGGGCAAGAACATCCTCTTGAACCATTTTCCGCTCAAGGCGCAACTTTCGATAACGCGCGCCCAACTTCCCAAATGCGATCTTGTACTCCACCACTTTGCCCCCCCATGTGATGGCATGAGCATCGCAGGGTTGGGTGACAACTACAACGAGCAATAGAACGCAGAGGGAAATGAAAATACTTCCCACTTATTCTCAAAATGATAATAAATGGCTGGTTTTGAGGTTGGTTCTACGAGAATAAAAATGGCGGCCCGCAAAACCTTCTAGGCATTACCTTTAAAGTTCTATTCTAGGGCCTACCACAAGGCAAAACTTAACCGATTGAGAACTAAGCCGTATGAGCGTGAATACGGGATTCAATCTTGGTCCAGCCAGCCATTTGAGCCAGACGCAAGTCGTAATCGGATTGGAGATTGAGCCAAGTCTCAGGAGAGACGCCAAAATATTTACCAAGACGCAGGGCTGTATCAGCCGTAATTGAACGGCCACTATTCACTATTCCGCTAATACGATTGGGAGGGACCATAACATCCCGGGCCAATTGGTTGATGCTGATTCCCATCGGCTTCATAAATTCTTCCATAAGAATTTCGCCTGGATGGATTGGGTCTAGTTTTTTGGTTTTCGTATTCATCATTTCACCTCAATGGTAATCAACTATTTCCACTTCCAGCACTTCCCCATCCTGCCAACGAAAACAAACCCTCCATTGATCGTTGATGCGGATGCTGTGCTGGCCCTTCCGATCCCCTTTTAAGACTTCCAATTGATTTCCGGGCGGAACCCGTAAATCCTCAAGCCTTTTAGCCGCGTTTAAAAAAAGCAGCTTCCGCCGGGCCACACGCTCAATGTTCCTGAAACGAGGAACAGGATTGTCATGAAAAAGCGCTTCGGCGTCTTTGTTGCGGAAAGATCGAATCATGATTAATGGTATTACGAGATACGTAATACGTCAAGTGGAACAGTCGCTTGTAAATCAAGGGCCCCATGGAGGCTTTGCAAGCGGGATGGTAATGAAGTGAATACCAAAAGAAGCAAAGTCATATTGGCGGGGTTGACGGGGCTCGAACCCGCGACCTCCTGCGCGACAGGAACGCGAGTTTGAACCGCCAGCCCGGTTAGAGCATTTTTAAAACTTAACAGTCCCTAGCACATTTTCAAAGGCCTTTGTTTGCAACGGTTCCACAAACCAAGCAAGCAAAGGCTTTTTTTGTGAGGATGGTTGGTGACGACGAATGCCTACAGAAAATGGTAAAAAATGGATTTGAATGACACGGTTATGACACAAACCTAAGCCTGAACTTATACCAAGGACGATTGTAAACGGCTAACCAAAATGACGTTACCATAAGGACGATAGATTTTGAGTCCTCCATAGTTTTTTCTCAACAATGATTTTTTATTTGCGCTGAAGTTAGTCAAGCAGGGCCCAACTTTTATATACGTTGGGGGCAAAAGTGATAGTAGAAAATGAGACGAAGGATTACTGCTGAAAAACAATTTTGGTCACTTGCTTATTGACGATTCCACCTTGAGCGGTCATCAAGTCCGTCACGGCGAAATAAAGGCCGCTGGAAAGACCGGAGAGGTCCAATTCCACGCTACCGGTTGCGGGTTTCGACGTCCAAAGTAGTTCCCCGGCAACGTCATAAAGACGGACAAAAAGGATGTAAGGTTGGCCGGAATTGACGGTAATTTTAGTTTTGGTAACGCCCTTAGTCAATAAATTCGGTTTAGCATAAACCTTTCCGTCCGCGAGCGATTGATTCGAGGATTCCACGAGGATGCCTTTCGTGATCACCTCTTGCCCGCCTTTACCGTCCGTGTATTTTACTTCCACCTCATAATGACCGTTCGTCACGACCGCCCCAGAGTCGCTCTTGCCGTCCCAAATCAGCTTCATCCCGTTCGAGGATGTTATTTGAACTGTGCTCGCTACCGTCGCCGTGTCCGAGGGCTGGATCACGCTGGCCGACAGGCTCATGTCCATCAACGACAAATTCCCTGGGTCATCCGCATAGCTGTACAAGTGTCGCACAATCTCACCTGCCTCATTGTAGATATTCACTTGTACCTTTGCGATTGAACGGCTCACCATCACCATCTTCGACACGCTGTCATCCACACCAAAGTTATCAACATTATCCACCTTTACATAATATTGCCCATTCGTTACAGGATCCCCCGATCCATTCGTTCCATCCCAGGTTCCGATGACAACCCCATGGAATAAAATATCGATTTTTCCAGTAGCCCCATTCAAGCTGGTGATGACGTTGCTTGCCGCCAAGTTAATATCCAGGATCGGCTGGGTGAATTGTTGGATGAGGATGGTTTTGACCAACTCTCCCGCCTCGTTGTAAACCCCAATTCGAACCGTGTATTGTCCCTGAACCGTCGGGGTAGGCGAGGGGGTATTCGTTGGGGCGGAGGTAATGGTCCAAGTTGGTGTTGACGTCGGTGTACCCGAATTCGTGTTTGTGGGGGTGGAGGTATTCGTGTTGATGCTGGTGTTGGATGGGGTAAAGGTCGGTGTAAGGGTTCTGGTATTGGTCACTGTAAAGGTGTTGGTGGCGGTGTAGGTATTGGTAATTGTCTTGGTGTAGGTCCCCGTATTTGTAAAGGTCATGGTAAAGCTATTGGTTGGTGTGTTGGTTGCCGTAAAGGTGTTCGAAAACGTCCTCGTGCTTGTGGCGGTGAAACTGTTGGTGGGTGTATGAGTTTCAGTGAAGCTATTGGTGATGGTCGGAGTATTGGTGAAAGTCCAGGTATAGGTCTGAGTCGAGGTATTCGTCGCGGTAAAAGTATTCGTGGGTGTATTGGTATTGGTCGGGGTATTGGTAATCGTAAAGGTATTGGTGGGGGTTCTGGTCCCAGTGAAGGTGTTGGTGGCGGTAGCCGTGTTGGTCATGGTGGCAGTATTGGTGAATGTCCGAGTATTAGTCCAAGTTGATGTATTCGTGGCCGTGAAAGAATTCGTGGGCGTATAGCTGTTAGTCAAGGTAAAGGTTTTGGTAGGCGTGTTGGTGTCCGTAGGAGTGTTGGTGCTTGTCTTGGTATTGGTGGAGGTATAGGTGTTTGTGGCTGTGAAACTATTCGTAGGCGTGAAGCTGTTGGTGGCCGTTTTGCTATTAGTTGGCGTATTTGTGATCGTATAGGTATTGGTGGGGGTCCTGGTCCCGGTGAAGGTATTGGTGGGGGTGGCCGAATTGGTGGCTGTAAAAGTGTTGGTAAAGGTCTTGGTATTAGTAAGTGTAAAGGTCTTCGACGGCGTTTTCGTAGAGGTGGCGGTATTGGAATTAGTTGAGGTTGAGGTGAATGTGGAGGTTCGGGTGAAGGTAGCCGTGCCGGTAGCCGTATGTGTGTTCGTGGGCGGTGGTGTATTAGTCAAGGTGTTGGTGGCCGGCGGGGGAGACGTTGCTGTAACCGTCGCGACCACCTGGGTGTTGGTCGGCGTAAATGATTTCGTGACTGTAAAAGTATTAGTCGGGGGATTCGTGAAGGTCGGAGTGTTCGTGCTGGTCACCGTTTTAGTCGCGGTAAAGGTATAGGTCGATGTGGAGGTGGCGGTACTAGTCGAGGTTGACGTAAAAGTTGAAGTACTGGTGGATGTTCGAGTTGAAGTGGAAGTGGCCGAAGCCGTCAAGGTGGCGGTGCTAGTGGAAGTAGCGGTGCTGGTGGAAGTCGAGGTCCTTGTCGAGGTGGAAGTGGAAGTGAATGTTCCGGTCAATGTTGAAGTGCTTGTCTTAGTTGAAGTTGGTGTCGGGGTGCGGGAAGGCGTAATGGTCGCTGTTGAGGTAAAAGTCCTGGTAAAAGTAGGCGTTGGAGGATTGGTCGGGACTGGCGAACAAGTGGCATTGGTCGTGAAGCTCACGGTATTGGAAGTTACAGGGCCGGACCCCGACCTGGTAAGGGTCGCGTTGTTAAGGACATTGCAGGGGCCGGAAGTTGTTGAGAAATAATTAGACAGGCATAACATAGTGACCGAATCGCAATAACCGTTTCCCGGAAACCCGATGGGGTAAACCCAGTAGAAGGACGTCCAATCCCCATAAAAATTTGGTCCGGCCGACGGATGGGTCCAAAGGCCCGAATCAGGCAACCCCGTATTCCAGTTTTTATAAAAAAGACCGTTTTCACCGAAGGTTCCGCCGCTGGAGGTGTAATAAAGGTTATCCGAAACGGTCAAGGCGCCCGAGTAGGGTCCTCCGTTATTGCAGACACTTATCACAAACGTCACATTTTGTCCCGAGGTGATGCCCGAGTTTGGCCCCAGGATCGATTTGTGGATGGTCAGGTTCGGACCGGGAGTGGGAGTTGCGCAGGTACCGGTGCTGGTAATATTAAAAGTTTGACGGAAAAGATATTCCTGATACCCGCCAAAGAAGCCGGTAGGTCCCAGCCAAGGAATTCGGACCAAATTCGAGGAAAAGATTGAACCAGGCCAAGGAAGGCCAGTGGAGGAATTCGCGAAAGTCACCGGCCATGCGCTGTCGTTGAATCCAACATTGGCCCATCCCGGAGGTATAACCGGGGCGTTGGTATACCCGGCGTAAAGGAACTTGGTATTGGTTCCATCACTGATAATTTCCTGGCTTGGGCAGCAAGAGTAATTGATAAAAAGATCCCAGGAGGCCCCGGCATAGTTGTAATAAAGGTCGTGCTGTTCAACGCCGAAAACGTTTTGGCCTGAAACCAAAACATTATTCAATACCGCAGGAGGAATATTGTAAACCTGGGGCGAACCCCAGCAAGTAACGGATCCGCCCGCCCCGGCATTGGAGGTGCAACTGGTGATCAAACTACCGTTAACATAAAAAGAAGCTTCATCGTCGTCCATGTAGGTCAAGGTGGCGGAGGTGACGGTGCATCCGGCACTGCCATGGGTGGGTGTGTTCGTAAAGGTTGCCGTAGGGGAACCTGGTGTGGGGGTTCGAGAGGGAGTAAATGTCGCTGTGAGGGGAGCTGGGGTGTAGGTATGGGTTGGGGTAAAGGTCCACGAGAAGGTATTCGTGGGGCCCGGAGTCCAAGTAGGGCCGCAAGGGGGTAATTGTTTACCGGTCATGCCGAAAACCCCGGTAATCCCGGCAGCGGCGGGGGCCACATAAGAACAGGCCGTCACCGGACCAATCGTGACTGAATTATTCCGGACGTCGGTGAGGATAAAGTCATAGGGGCCCGTCCCCATATTATAATTGCTCCCCTTTGCTCCCCAATATTCTGTGTTCCCCGCGTCGGACGTCACCATGGATAGGCTCGTGTAGGCGCCCCCATTGTTGCTCACCTGGACGGCAACGAGCGGGAACAGGTAATCCATGAATTGAATCGGGCTGTAATAGGGATTACACCCGGATTTAAATTCATATGTGATGTTTCCGGTGGGGTTGTTGTTTGTCCGGAGGCTTAAGGGACATTCTGTAAAGTTCCAAGTGATGTTGATCTGCCCCAAGGCGGTCGAGGCCATTTGTCCAAAGGCCTGAGGCGACATGTCGATTTGGTGGGCGTTTGAGCAATTACCGCATTGGTCCACGATCATAACCGTGACCGATTTCCCGTTGGCAGTGTCATGCACCGCGACGCAGGCTCCGCAAGCCAATCCGTTTTGATAATCATTGGCGGTATAGCCATCGATTGCCGCGTAAAGATTCGGATCGTAACTTCCGACCGGATAAGCGCAGTTACCGGTACCAGGCGCAAGGACAAGATTGGTGTAAAAGGTGCCGACACTGGTATAGGTTGTCGGAGGATCCGTGGGGCAATATTTAGAAGTGGTGATGACTTGGGCGCCAAGAGGAGATAGTCCTGCCGCACCTAAAAGAAGTACCGCTGATAAGAAAAAGAACTGGAAAGAGGACCGTGTAACCCGGCCGCCCATTTCCTTTTCCCTTAAAGGCGATAACCTTAAAATTATTTTTAAAAAAAGCGTTTTCATTTGTTTTACCAATTCATTTTCACTAAAAATAAAATACTCTGCTTAAAAATTAAATAATTCTTAAACCTATCTAAGAATAATTAGTTTCCCTGTTGACCGTCCCGTATTGGTGTCCACCACCACATAGTAGAGGCCGCTGGCCAGGGGTG
>CAZUXW010000013.1:0-52998 GCA_964624625.1 uncultured bacterium | reverse complement strand
GGTTGCCGTCCATGTCGATCAACCAAGGACCCTTTCCCCGGGAAATGAAGATCGGAGTCCCGCCCACGCCCTTAAAAGCCCGGACCGGGCTGTTGACCCCGCCCACCAGGTGCTGTTTCGCCACCTCAAAAAGTTTTTTTGATCGATCGGTTTTGAGGGGTCGTGTCAATGTGGCCTCACTTGAATATTTTCGCGGCTTCTTTAGCCCAATAGGTGATGATCCGGTCCGCGCCGGCCCTCTTGATGGCCAGGAGGCTTTCCACCATGGCGGTATCCTTGGCAAGCCAGTTTAATTTCTCGGCGGCCTTCACCATCGAGTATTCGCCCGATACATGATAGGCCCAGAGGGGGGACAGGAATTTTTGCTTGGCCTTGGCGATGATGTCCAAAGCCGTTAGGGCCGGCTTGACCATGACGACATCGGCTCCCTCCTCAATATCCAACTGGATCTCCCGCAGGGCTTCCCGTGCGTTCGCCGCGGGCATTTGATAGGTTTTACGGTCCCCAAAGGCGGGAGCCGAATCCGCCGCGTCGCGGAAGGGTCCGTAAAAGGCCGTGGAAAACTTGGCGGCGTAGCTGAGGATGGGCGTGTCCTCAAAACCCTTTTGATCCAGGGCTTTTCGGATGGCCGAGATCCGCCCGTCCATCATGTCCGAGGGAGCCACCATATCCGCTCCTGCCTCGGCGTGGGACAAGGCGATTTTTTGAAGCAGTTTTAAGGTGGGGTCATTGGCGACATCGCCGCCTTGGATAATGCCGCAATGGCCATGGGAGGTATATTCGCAGGCGCAAACGTCGGTAATGACGGCCAGGGACGGCACTTCCTTTTTGAGAAGGCGAACCGCCTTTTGAATGACGCCGTTTTGGTTGAAGGCTTCTTTAGCCCCCGGGTCTTTTCGGCGGGGCAGGCCGAACAGCAAAACCGCCGGCAGGCCAAGGGCATGGGCGGAGCATGCCTCCCGAACCAGCGAAGAGTAGGTATGGCGTTGAACCCCCGGCATGGAATCGATGGTTTCCGGCGCCTTGATTCCCTCCGCCACGAAAAGAGGCAGGATAAAATCCGCCGGGCCCAATCGCGTCTCTTCAAACAGACGCCGCAGGACTTTGGTTTTTCGGTAGCGGCGCATACGGTGGATTGGAAAGCCCATGGTATTGTTCTCCCTAAGGGCCGTATTTTAGCCCCATATCCCAATTAAGTCAGGAATTTAACGACGTCGCTTTTGAGCCCATTTTTCAATTGCGGCGACTAAATCCGGCATCGTGTATTTCGGGGGTTGAATGGCGACCTTGTTCCCCCATTTTTTAACGGAAGACCCTGTAACCGGCCCGATGACGGCCACTGGCACCCGGCTCACCCATTTCCTTCTCTGTTCGGCAGAAAAGATCCCATAAAAATGATCCGCCGAGGAGGAAGAGGCGAAAGTGAGCAAATCCACCCCCCCTTCTTTGGAGAATAGATTCAACACCTTCCCCCTGGTCCCTGCCGGCAGACGATTCTCGTAAAGGGGCCAAAAATGAACCTGGGCCCCTCGGTCCCTCAAAAAGTCCAGCAGAACGTCCCTGCCTTCTTTGGCCCGCGCGAAGAGGATCTTCTTTCCCTTTAGCGGAGTCCGGTTAAAGGCCTTGACCAGCCCTTCCTGTTTGTAATCCTCCGGGACCAGATCCGCCCGCAACCCAAAAGCCTTCAGCGCCTTCGCCGTCGCCGATCCCACACAGGCTATTTTCGCCTTTCCCAGGCTTCGAACGTCCAACCTTAACTTGAACAAGTTATCCATCAAGAGGTCGACCGCGTTGGAACTGGTCAAGATGATCCATTCATAGCTTTGTAGATTCCGAAGCCATCTTTTGACCATCCCGGTCATGGGAAGCGGCGCTATTTCAATCGTCGGGATCTCAATGACCTCGGCGCCTTTTTGGGTGAGCAGCTCGGACAGAAAGCTGGACTGATCCCTGGTCCTGGTCAAAAGAATCTTGAGACCCGACAAGGGCCCTGGTTCCAACCAGTTCAGCCGGCCCCTTAACCCGACCACTTTTCCCACCACCACCGTGGCAGGAGCCTTTAATCCCGCTTTCTGCGCCAAAGAGCTTATGGTTTCCAGCGTCCCCACCACGGTTCTTTGTTGTGGCGTGGTTCCCGCTTGGATCACGGCGGCTGGGGTCGTCCGGTCTTTTCCCTCGCGGACGAGCCTTTCGCAAACCCCGCGGAGGTTGTGCAGTCCCATTAGGAAAACCATCGTTCCCCCGTTCAGCGCCAGGCTCTGCCAATCAATCTGGGCTTCCGGCTTGGTGGGGTCCTCATGCCCCGTCACAACGGTAAATGAGGAGTTCAGGGCGCGGTGCGTCACGGGGATGCCAGCGTAGGCCGGCACGGCGACCGCCGAGCTGATTCCCGGAACGATTTCGAAAGCAATCCCATTCCGTTGAAGCTCCAGGGCCTCTTCCGCGCCCCGCCCAAACACGAAGGGGTCACCCCCCTTCAGGCGGACTACTTGTTTCCCCTGTTTCGCCAATCGAACCATCAAGCGGTTGATTTGGGACTGGGACAAGGCACCCCTTTTGGTTCGATGACCGCGGAAAATTCTTTCGGCGGTTTCCGGAATCACGCCCAATATCCGGGAATGGATGAGGGCGTCATAAATCACCACATCCGCCCGGGCCAGGGCCTTTTGGGCGTTCAAGGTCAAGAGGCCAGGGTCGCCCGGTCCCGCTCCCACGATATAAACTTTTCCCTTAGCCATGGACGCCCCTCACCAGGTTGATCTGCCAAAATCCATTAGGATTTTCCTGGCCCCGTTGCTCAAAAAAACCTTGGCCAACTCATCCCCCAAATCCTCGGGACGATCCACGCTTCCCTTCAAGGCATTGCGCATGAATTGCTCGCCGTTGGGATTGGCGATAATCCCGGACAGGATAAGGGTCTCGCCCTCGATCACAGCGAGGGCCCCTACCGGAATGCGGCAGCCGCCTTGGAGCGTTTTCAGAAAAGCCCTTTCGGCCCTGGCGCAGGTCATGGTCGGCCGGTCGTTCAGGGGCCGAAGGGCCTCTTGGAGCTCCAGATCGTCCTCGCGCCAAGTCACGCCAAGGACTCCTTGGGCCGGCGCCGGAAGCATTAATTCCGGTCCAAGTAATTCAGTGGCCTCGTTGGCGCGGCCCATCCGGCTCAATCCCGCCGCCGCGAGGACGATAGCCTCGACCTCGCCTTCCTGCAGTTTTCGCAGTCTGGTATCCACGTTACCCCTCAAGGGCACCACCTTTAAGTCGGAACGGACGGCCCTGATTTGCGCCTCCCGCCTGGGGGAACTGGTGCCAATCCGGGAGCCGGCAGGCAGCTCGAACAATTTCGCCCCGCTTTTGGAAATAAAGGCGTCCCGGTAGTCCCCGCGCTTCAGGTAGAGGCCCAGGACAATGCCTGGCGGCTGTTGGGTGGGCACATCCTTCAGGCTGTGAATGGCGGCCCGGATCCTGCCGGAAAGAAGGGCTTCGTCCAATTCCTTGGTAAAAATCCCCTGGGGCGGGTCGACCAGCGGATCCGCCGGAGCGCCGGGGGCCGATAGGGCGTCGCCCGTCGTCTTGACGATTTCCAAGTGCAGTTCATCCTCCGGCAGCAGGGCGGCGATTTGATTCAGCGCCTGTCCCGCCTGGGCCAATGCCAACTGGCTCCCCCGAGTCCCCATCACCATTTTCATGGCCGAGCCCCCTTACTCGTCATGGGGCGGCTCCACTAGCGTGAATATCTCGTTCAACATCCTGGCGTAATCAAAACGGTCGACCGCCCCCTCCACCTTTTTCAAGTTCACCGAGGGATCATGGAGCAGCTTGCCGGTTAAATCCCTCGTGAGCCTCTCGACTTCCTTCCGTTCCTTGTCGGTCAGAGACCCATTTTTGCGGAAAAAGTCCTCTAATTCGGAAAGCCTGGCCTTCTCAAACTTATCCCGCAGCCGCACGATCGTGGGAACCAGTTCCAAGGTATTCAGCCAGGAACAAAGCTTGTCCACCTCTTCCCGCAGGATGGCCTCGGCTCCCTCGGCCGCCTTCTGGCGCTCGCCCCGGTTTCCATCGGCAATGGAGGATAAATCATCGATATTGTAGAGGTAGACGGACTCGATTTTTCCAGTCTCCGGATCCACGTTGCGGGGAACCCCGATGTCGATCATGAACAGGGACCGTCCGGCCCTCCCCCTCATGGTTTTTTCCACCTCAGTTTTCGTCAGCAGGAATCCGCCTCCCACCGAGGTGAGGACGATATCCACTTGTTCCATTTTCCGCAGGCCCTCTTCCAGGGACAGGGCGGTCCCGCCCAATTTGGACGCGAGGGCCCGCGCCTTGTCCATCGTCCGGTTGGCGACAAAGAAGCCCGAAACCCCCGCTTCCACCAGGTATTTGGCGGTCAATTCACCCATCTCACCGGCTCCCAGCAGCAGCACTTGATGTTCCGAGAGTGAACGGAATATTTTCCTGGCCAAATCCACGGCCACGCTGGAAACACTGGTGGGCATCCGGGCGATCTCGGTTTGGCTCCGGACTTTTTTCGCGGCGGCGAATGCCCTGCTGAAGATCCCGTTCAAGGTGGTTCCCGTCATTCCCGCCTCATGCGCTTCCTGGTAGGCGGATTTCACCTGGCCCAGGATCTGGGCCTCCCCCAGCACCATGGAGTCCAGGGAGCTGGAAACCCGGAAAAGGTGGAGAAAGGCCTCCGGCCCCTCGTGGCAATAAAAATATTTTCGGATTTCCGCCGGCTTCAGGCGGTGGATGCCGTTCAGGGAAAGGCGGATTTCCTCCAGGATTTCTTCCTGTTGATCGGCGGCCAGATAAAATTCGACCCGGTTGCAGGTCGAGAGAAAAACGGCTTCTGGCGCCTTGATTTTTATTTTTTGGAGGATGTCCCGGACCTTTTCCGGCGGCAGGGCGAATTTTTCGCGCACTTCCACCGGCGCGGTCGTATGGTTCATGCCGTAGGCGATAAACTTCATGTCAATTACCGCCGCCTTAAAAGGTATGTTGGGTGGTCAGGAAAATCCGCACCCCGACGAACGTGAACAAAGCGAGAAAATATCCCGCCATCACCAGCGTCATGGACTTACGGCCCCGGACGCGCAGGCCCCACCGCAGGAGGAAAAAGCAGGCGTAAATCACCAAAACGAGGAAAGAACCGAGGATCTTGGGATCGTCAAAGGGCAGCCTGTTCCAAACCTGAAATGCCTGGACCGCTCCCAGCCCCAATCCCCCCATCCAGAAGACAAATCCCATTCCGATGTAAAAAACGGTGAGCCCGTCGAGAATTTCCAGGGCCGGCAGCCGGTAGCTCCAGCTCTTCATTTGGCGCTGCTTCAATTGGCCCTCTTGTATCCAAAAAGCCACCGCCACGCCAAATCCCATGGTGAAAAAAGAAAAACCCAAGAAGGTCAGGAAGATATGGCAGGCCAACCGCGCGGTCATGAGGCCGATGTCCATAAGGCTGCCGCCCTTGAACGAAAGGACAAACGCGGCGGCCGAGAGGAAAAAAATAAATGGCAGGAACAGGGAGGTCAGGACCCCTACCGGCGTTTTGAGACGGCCCACCAGCAGGGCGAAGGCCAGGCAAAAGGCCAAGACGGATAATATTCCCTGCGGCGTCGTGAGAGGCGCCACCCCGTCGACCCAACCCTTGGTTGCCAGGGCCGCGCCTTGGATAACAAAACCGACCTTGAACCACCGGACCGCAACCGCGTCCGCCGCGGTCTCCAGGTTTTTATAATACCGAAAGGAATGCCAGCAGCTGATGGCGTAAAAAAAGACGGTCATCGCCAAAAAACCGTTGAACCAAGTCATCCTAATCCTTTCCCCGTAACTTCGACCGGCGCCGAAACACTTTACCGTTCTTTTCACGGGGGTGCAACCAGGTCCCTCGGGGGCGGTTTACGGGAAAACGACCCCCTCAAACAAAAAAACCCCCGGTTAACAACCGGGGGTTTTGACGAATTTTTGGTTAAAAAATCGACGCGGCCGCCGTTTGGGCCAAATCCATGATGGGAGTGGGCCAAAAACCTAAAGTCACCGTTACTACCACACAGAGGATCAGGACAGCCTTTTCCAAGGGGCTTGTCTCAATCGGCGAGGAGTCCTTGGGATCCGAGATCAGGGCTTGGCGGACCACTTGGAGGTAATAATAGAGGGACACCACGCTGAAAACCATTCCCACCAAGGCTAACCAGGTGTAGCCCTTGGCGATGGCGGACCCGAACAGATACCATTTCCCTGAAAATCCGGCGAAGGGGGGAACCCCCGCCAGGGAAAGAAGGCAAACCAACAGGACCACGCCGATAATAGGCGAGCGTTTCCACATGCCGGCGTAATCCTCGATTTGCTCGCTACCCGTTTTATGCGAAACGATCGTGATCGCCAGGAAGGCGCCCATGTTGGCGAATAGATAAACGAAGAGGTAGAACAAAATGGCCGTCAGGCCCATGGGGCCGATCGCTAAAAATCCCGTGGAAATGTAGCCAGCCTGGGCAATGGATGAATAACCCATCATCCGCTTGATGTTCTTTTGGGGGATCGCCTCCAGGTTGCCCAGCACAATGCTGGCCGCAGCCAATACCGCGAAAAGGCCCACCCAGACCGGCTGGAGCGCCGGAACATTTAACCCGACCCAAAAAAGGCGGATAAAGGCCGCGAAGCCGGCGGTTTTGGACGCCACGGATAAAAAAGCGGTAATGGGGGTTGGGGCTCCCTCGTAAACATCCGGCGTCCACATGTGAAAAGGCGCCAATGAAATCTTAAAGGCCAAACCTCCCACCACGAGAATCAAGGCGAATACCGCCAATGGCGAGGAAGGCTGCATCGCCAAGCTTTTCGCCATGTCCGAAATGACCGTCGTGCCGGTTAAACCGTAAAAATACGAGAATCCAAAGAGCAGGATCGCCGATGAAAAGGCTCCCAGCAAAAGGTACTTCATTCCAGCCTCATTGCTCCCCTTATCTTTCTTCATGAAAGACGCCAAGAGGTAGCTGCTGATGGTCAGGGTTTCCAAGGAGATATAGAGGGTGATGATTTCTTGGGCCGAGGTTAGGGCGGAGGCGCCGGACGCCGAAAACAGCAAGATCGCCAGAAACTCCGCCGGATAGGGAGAGGCGTGGGTTTTAAAATAACGGAAAGTTATCAGAAGAGTTATCAAGGTGGCCAGGAGAATGACCATCTTCAAGAAAAGAGCCAATCCGTCGGCTTTCAGGAACCCGTTAAAAGCCTGCGGAGCCACGGAGCCTGGCACACAGCCCATGGGACACCAGCCGCTTAAGCCAATAACCGTTAACAAGGAACCCAAGGTTCCCAGGAAGGCGATCCAATTCAACAGGGACCGCTTGGATCCGGGCGATTGGAAAAGCTCGACCACCAAAATCAAAATGGCCGTGGACACCAGCCAAATTTCCGGAGCAAAAACCTGGTAATTGATCACTTGAACCCCCCAATGCGGTCAATGAGCGGCGCGATGGTGGCATTGGACATATCCACGAAGGGCTTCGGGTAGAGGCCCACCCATAAGGCGATTGCCAGCAAAAAAGCGATCGGTAATATTTCGATATAGGATCCGTCCTTGACCTCATCCTTCAAGTGGGGATCCTTCAGGGGGCCGTAAAAAACCATTTGAACCAGCCTCAGGTAATAGATGGCGGTAAAGACGATGGTCATGATGGCGATGGGAAATAGCGTTTGGAAGATGGGAAAACCGCCGTGATACCCGCTTTTGTAGGCCCCCACGAAAATCAGGAACTCGCCGACGAATCCGCTCAAACCCGGCAACCCCACATTGGCCATGGCCGCCGCCACGAAAAGACCGCCAAGAACCGGCATCACGGCCGAAAGGCCGCCCAATTTAGCCAACTCCCTGGTATGGGCCTTGCCGTAGACCAAACCGACCAGCGCGAAGGTCATGGCTGCCACAATTCCATGGGAAAGGGTTTGGATGATCGCGCCGTTTAATCCAGCCGCCTGCAAGGTGCAAATCCCGAAAAGAATGGCTCCGCAATGGGAGACGGAGGAATAAGCGATGACGTACTTAAAGTCCTTTTGCTTCAAGGCGACGATGGCCGCGTAAATCATGTTGATCAAACTCAGGGAAACCAGGAGCGGAAGCCAATATTTGGCTCCATCCGGCATGGCCGGAAGGGCGACCCGGATAATGCTGTAGCCCCCCAAGCTTTTAAGAACCCCGGCGTGGAGCATGGAAGCGGCCGTGGGAGCCGACCCGTATCCATCCGGCGACCAGGTATGGAATGGGAAAACGGCGGAAATGACGCCAAAGCCCAAAAACAAGAGAGGAAACCAAATTTTTTGGAACTCCAGGTTAAAGCCGGTTTTCGACAAATCACCCAAAATCCTTATGTCAAAGGTATGGACGCCCGAGGTGAAATACATGGCGATAAAACCCACCAGCATGAAGGCCGATCCCGCCAGGAGCATGAGGGTCAATTTCATCGCGGCGTACTCTTTGCGGCCGCTCCCCCAAACCCCGACCAACAGGTACATGGGAAGGACGGCGAACTCATAAAAAAGGAAAAAGAAGAAGAGGTCCAGGCTTTCATAGGCCCCCGCGACCCCGCCGACCAGCAGGGAAAAGAGGACATAATACTCCCGCACCCTTAGGGAAATGTTCCAGGAGATCAGGGTTCCGGCGAAATAAACGGCTGCCACCAGGAAAACCATCAGGGCGCTCATCCCGTCCACCCCTAAAATGTAGTTGATTCCAAAGCTTTTCAGCCAGGGAACCTCCTCCACGAACTGGAACCCGCCTGCGGCCGTTTGAAAAATCACGAAAAGCTTAACCCCGATTCCCAATTCCACCGACGCCGCGAAAAGGCTGATCCAACGGATCCACTTTTCGGGAGCCGCCATGATCCCCAGGGCCGCCAGCACGGGAACGGCGATGAAACAGGTCAGGATCGGCAGGGCGTTGGGCCCCTGGGCGGCGGAGTGGAAAAAGCCGAACGAGGCGGCGAAACCCGCTAATATTGTCGCAAAAACTGAGAGCATGCTTTCATTCCTCCGGGGCTGTTAGAAGCTGACCAGCAGATAAATCAAGGCGACCGACCCGAAAATAACCAAGGCGTAATTTTGGACATAACCGGTTTGGGTCAGGCTGAACAATCCGCCCATCTTACGGGTGATCCACCCGGATCCATCCACCATCCCATCGTCCACCACGTTATCGTCGAACCAAGTCAAAATCTTCGCCAAACCGAAAAGGAGGTTTTTGACCAGCCATCCGTAAAACTCATCCACGTAATATTTGTTCTTCAGCAAGAGATAAAGGGGCCTGTAGGTTTGGGCGGCCTTCTCCGCGGAAAAAACTTTCCAGTAGTAAAAGCAGGCCGAGAGGCCGATCCCCGCCAGGGCTACCGCCAGGGAAGCCCAAGCCATGGACCAATTGAATAGTTCCTCGTGATATTCGCCGTGATAGACGAATTTGGAGTAGCCGTCGAACCCGGGATAATTCAGCCAGCCGACGGTGATCGAGAGGAAGGCCAAAATCATGAGGGGGACGGTCATGGTGAGGGGAGACTCATGGGCGTGGTCATAAGCGTGGTGGTCGCGGGGCTCCCCGGTGAAGACCACGAAGAAAAGCCGGAACATATAAAAGGCCGTGAGAAAAGCCGTAAAGACCGAGGAAAAATAAAGGACCATGTGGCCGGGGATATGGCTGGTGTAAACCGCGTCCAAAATGGCGTCCTTGGACCAGAATCCCGCCAGGGGAAAGATGCCGGCGATCGCCAGGGTCGCGATGGCGAAAGTGGCGGCGGTGATTCCCATTTTCTTCCGCAAGCCCCCCATTTTCCAGATGTCCTGGTTATGGACCCCATGGATCACGCTTCCCGCTCCCAGGAACAAGAGGGCCTTGAAGCAGGCATGGGTCGTCAAATGGAACATCCCGGAAGTGTAGCCGCCCACCCCCAGCGACATGATCATGTAGCCCAATTGGGAAAGGGTCGAATAGGCAAGGATTCTTTTAATGTCGTCCTGGGCGATGGCGATGGAGGCGGCGAACAAGGCCGTAAAACCGCCCACGTAAGCCACGACGGTCATGGAAACAGGATCGGCTGAAAAAAGAAGGTAGGTGCGGGCCACCATGTAAACGCCAGCCGCCACCATGGTCGCCGCGTGAATCAGGGCCGAAACTGGGGTGGGGCCTTCCATGGCGTCCGGAAGCCAAACGTGCAGGGGAAACTGGGCGCTCTTCCCCACCGCCCCGCAAAACAAGAGAAGGGCGATCCCGGCGATGAATCCGCTTTGGTAGGTTCCGTTGGCCAAGCCTTGGGTCACCAAGCCCTCCACCTGGGCGAAATCAAAAGTCTGGAATACCATTCCGATGGTGATGACGCCCATCAGGAAGCCCATGTCACCCACCCGGTTCACCACAAAGGCTTTTTTGCAGGCGTCCGCGGCCTCCGGCTTGAAAAACCAAAAACCAATCAAGAGGTAGGAGCACAATCCGACCAATTCCCAGCCCACGAAGATTTGCAGAAAATTGTTCGAGACGACCAGCAGCAACATGGACGATGTAAAAAGGGACAAGTAGGAATAATAACTCGAGAACCGGACTTCATCGTGCATGTAGCCCCAGGAATATATTTGAACCAATAAGGAGATGAAGGTTACGACCAAGAGCATATTGACGCTCAAGGGATCGATCAATACACCGGCATGGGCGACCCAGGGCGGAATCTCCAGCCAGGCCCAGCTGACGGAAACAACCCGTTCCGCCGGCGCCTTGGCTAACAGCTCAAGCAAAATTCCAACCGAGAGGGCAAAGCAGCCCGCCATGGTTAAAATGGATATCATTCCCGACAGCACTTTGGATCGGCTCGTGAAAAGGATAATTACCGCATAGGCCAAGGCCGGCAGTGTCGGTATCAGCCAAGCATACTGAATCATTCCCTATTCCTTATCAGAGGTATTTCGGCGCAAAAGCCGGCTTCACTTATACTCGGTCAATCCTTCAGGTAGCGGACTTCATCCACATTCGTGCTCTTCCATTGGCGATAAATAGAAATCACGATCGCCAATGCGACCGCGGCCTCGGCCGCGGCGATGGTGATGACAAACACGACAAAAACCGGCCCCGTCAAGCTGCTCCAATTCCAATATTTGGCGAATGCCAAAAAATTGATGTTGACGGAGTTCAGCATCAATTCGACGCCCATGAGGACGGAGATTGCGTTTTTACGAACCAGGACGCCAAAGAGCCCAATCCCAAACAGGATAATGGCCAGGTAGAGAAAATGGACGACTGGAACCGAGTTCACGAGGGATCCTTTCGGGCGACCACGATCGCCCCCACCAATGCCGAGAGCAGGAGTATCGACACGAACTCAAAAGCGAACGCAAAACCTCTCTCGGGGCGGATCAATTCGGGGCCCAAGGCGTAAACATCCGCCGTTCGGGTATTCGCCGCTTGCGCCGTATCAGCCGAAAGGGCCGCGACCGCCGACGGATGATCGGTCAATGGGAAGGACGACTTATTGACCGCGGCGATGGACATGAAAATAATGACCAGCGCGGTGATCAAAGCCAGGAAGACCTGGTTATTCATGACCCTCGTGTGGTCGTTCATCACGTCCCGGGTCAACATGATCCCGAAAATGATCAAAATGGTCACGGCCCCCACGTAAATCAAAACCTGGACCGCGGCCAAAAACTCCGAGCCAAGGTACAGGAAAATCCCCGACACGCCAAACATCGCCAGGGCCAAAAACAAGGCGCAGTGGAATAGGTTTCGCAACGTCACCGCCAGCAAAGCGGAACCCAGGACGATCCCGGCGATAATATAAAAAAGGGCGTTGGTCATGGCTATGCCCCCGCCGCGGCGCCAGCAGGCGCCTCCGCTTTTACCGGTTCGTCCGTTTTGGGGGCCAAATGGGCCGGGCGGTTCCACTTCATGGCTTGCTCATCCTGCAGCAGGCTTCCTCTTTTATAGACGGAGTTTTCGTATTCCTCGGAAACAAAGGTCAAGGCATCAAAGCCGCAGGCCTCCACGCAATAGCCGCAAAAAATGCAGGTCGAGAAATCCAATTTAAAGGTCGTCATGCGGCGCTTGCCGTCGGCTTGGCGGACGCCCTCGAGCTTGATGCAGTTGTTGGGACAGGCCTTCGCGCACATCATGCAGGCGACGCAATTAAACTGGTCTTTCTCGCCGTCATAAATCAATTTGATCATGCTCCTGCTTCTCTCGGGAAGGGGCAGGCGTTCTTCGGGATACTGCTGGGTCATCGTGGGCTTAAAAAAGTACTTTGTGGTGATGGAAAGGCCGATCAACAGGTTCCAAAATCCAAGAACAATTCTTTTAAAGTAATTGAAGAGACCCTTCACAATGAACCCCTTTCCCTAAAGTAGGATGACAAAACCCGTGATCAAAATATTAAGTATGGAAATGGGAATTAACACCTTCCAGCCAAAATCCATGAGCTGGTCGACCCGAAGACGCGGGAAGGTCCAGCGGAAAGCCATGATCAAATAGATGACTAGAAGAAGCTTGGCCATGAACCAGATAAACCCCGGAACATGGAGAAAATGGAGAAACGGCAGGGGAAGCCATCCCCCGAGGAAAACCGTGACCGCGACGGCCGACGAAACGATAATCGCGATGTATTCCCCCAGGAAGAACATGGCAAATTTTACGCCAGAGTATTCCGTGTGAAATCCACCGATAAGCTCGGATTCCGCCTCGGGAATATCGAAGGGCGCCCGGTTGGCTTCGGCGGTGGCGGAAGTAATGAAGATCAGAAACGCCAGAAACTGTGGCACCACGAACCAATAGCCAGCCTGCTGCTGGTATTCCACCACCCCGGTAAAACTAAGGGTGCCGGTGGTCATGATGATGGGGACCAGGGACATGACCAAGGGAACCTCATAGCTGACAATTTGGGCCGCCGACCGGAACCCCCCGAGAAGGGCGAATTTGTTGTTGGAGCTCCACCCCGCGGATAGGATGGCGATGACCGTAAAGCTCGTAATCGCGATGACATAGAGCATGCCGATATTCAAGTTTTGGACCACCATCCCCTTGTCAAAGGGAATAACAACCATCCCGGCGAAGGTCGCCACGAAGGCGATGATGGGAGCGATATAATACGGAATCTTGTCCCGATGGACGGGCTTAACGTCTTCCTTAATGGTCAATTTGATGGCGTCCGCCACGGTTTGCAACAGTCCGAAGGGCCCCACCCGGTTGGGCCCGATCCGGCTTTGCATGTGGGCCGAAACTTTCCGCTCCATCCATACCAGGAACATGACGAAAACCGAGATAAACCCGAACATGACAACCGCGCAGACGATGGGGTCGACGATAAAAATGAATCCCGAAAGGCCCACCATGCCGAGGCCCTGGTGCAGGAGTTTCGCGACCGATTGAACGAGATTTTCGCCGGTAAACATCATTCTTTCAAAATCCTTTAAAAATAATTAACGATCCACTTCAGGAACGATCATGTCCAAACTACCCAACACCGCCATGATGTCCGCCACTTTCCATCCGCGGGTCAATTGATCCAAAACATAAGTGTTGCTGAAGGAGGCGCAGCGGTACTTCGCCTTATAGGGCTTCGCGGTTCCATCGCCGACCAAATAAATCCCCATCTCGCCCCGGGAGGATTCAATCCGGGAATAAATCTCGCTCGCGGGCGGCGCCTTTAGGACGGGCGGCAGTTTCGTTTCCACCGGGCCCGGCTCCAGCCGGTCCAAGCATTGCCGGATCAGAGAAACGCTTTCCCGCAATTCCCTCATCCGGCACATGTAGCGGCTCCAACAATCCCCGCCCGTTTCCAGGCACTCGGTGAATTTAACCTGGTCATAAAACAAATAGGGCTGTTGTTTACGGACGTCGCAGGAAACCCCCGAACCGCGCAGGGAGGGGCCGCAGACCCCATTGTTAATGCCCATTTCCGGCGTGATGACGCCCACCCCTTTGGTTCTTTCCAGAAAAATCGGGTTATAAGTCAAGAGGCCTTCGTATTCGTCTATTTTCGGCTCAAAATAATCAAGAAAGGCCCGGCACTTCGGGGTGAATTCGGGGAGGATGTCGATCATGACCCCGCCGATGCGGATGTAGTTATAAGTCAAGCGTTGACCGCAGGTCATCTCGAACAAATCCAGGATTCTCTCCCTTTCCCGAAGACCGTAAAGAAAGGGCGTCAAGGCCCCGATGTCCCCAGCGAAAGCCCCCATCCACAACAAATGGCTTGCCAGCCGCTGCAATTCAACGAAGATCATGCGGAGCCATTGGGCTCGGGAAGGAACCTCCAACCCCATGAGCCTTTCCGTCGCCAAAGCGAAAGCCAGGTTCACGCTCATGGCCGACACATAATCGACCCTGTCCGTATAGGTAATGCACTGGGGATAAGTTCGGTTTTCGCTGATCTTCTCAATGGAACGGTGGAGGTAGCCCAAAACGGGGGTTGTCTCCTTGACCGTTTCCCCGTCCAACTTGACGATCAGGCGCAACACGCCGTGGGTCGCGGGATGCTGGGGCCCCAGATTGACGACATACTCGTCGGTCCCGAACTGGGATTCACCGCCGACTTTAATTTGGCTTAACAATAAATCCGTCATCGGTGAAATCCTTTCTCAGAGGAAACTTGGTGTAATCCTCCGGCATCATAATTCGCCGCAAATCCGAATGACCCTCAAAAACGACTCCATAGAGGTCGAACACTTCCCTTTCAAACCAATTGGCGCTTTTCCAGACATTTTCAACCGTGGAAATTCTGGGGTTGGCCCGGTCCAAGTCCACCTTGAGGGTCAACTGATGGGCGAATTTATAGGACCAAAGGTGATCGACCAGGGTGATTTTATTTTCTTTGGGATAATCCACGGCGGTTAAACAGGATAGATGCTGGAAAGCGTATTCGGCCTTGTCCCGCAAAGCCCGGCAAAAGTCGACATAGGCATCCGCTTTAACCAATACGATGAGTTCTTTTTGGCCCGAAACGGCCGAGGACAGTATTTTGTCCTTAAACTCGGCATCAATTTTCGCCTTGAGATCTTCGTTGGTCATGCTTTAGAAACCCTTTTTCTAAAACGATTTTAAAAACGGATCATCCGGATGCGGCTATTGGCGTTGAGATACGGAAGTCAAACCCTAAGCGTTTCGCCTGCGTCTGAAAATCGGCTCATCTTCAATTTTCTTTTGAATCGCCATCAAACCATGGATCAAGGATTCGGGCCGGGGCGGGCAGCCGGGAACATAAACGTCCACAGGAACGAAGGAGTCGATTCCCTTCACCACGGTGTAGGAGTCGTAGTAATAGGGACCGCCGGCGATCGTGCAGCTTCCCATGGCGATCACCCAGCTCGGCTTCGGCATTTGTTCATAAAGTTTCTTTAGGGCGTAACCCATTTTCTCGGTAATGGTTCCCGCGGCGATCAGGAGGTCGGCCTGCCGGGGCGAAGGCCTGAAAACCTCCGAGCCAAACCGGGAAATGTCGTAGCGGCCAGCGGCGGTGGCCATCATCTCGATCGCGCAGCAGGCGGTTCCAAATTGGAGGGGCCACAGGGAATTTTTCCTGGCCCATTTAAAAATAAACCCCACGGCCTTTTCCAGGGTCCAGAGGCCCGGAATTTGGCTCTCCCCTTCCATCTGCTCAATCTCCGGCCTGGTTAAGCCCTTCAATCCTATTCCCATTTCAAGGCCTCCTTTTTCCACGCGTAAGCCAAGCCCACCAGCAAGATCAGGATGAAAACGATCATTTCGCAAAAACCAAAAAGGCCCAGTTGGCGGAAGGAAACGGCCCAGGGATACAAGAAGACCGTCTCGATGTCGAAGATCACGAAAAGAAGGGCATAGAGGTAAAAGCTGACGTTAAAGCGGAACCAGGAAGTTCCGTAGGTTTCCACCCCGCACTCGTAGGTATCCACCAGAATTTCTTTTTTATATTTGTATTTTAAACCGAGCAGGCCGTTGGGGCTTAGGACCCAGCCCGTGATAAAGGCCCCCATAATGAAAACTATGCCCGCCGTTAAGAAGACCAGAACATAGCCATACTGTTCAAGCATGTTTTCTCTCAGGGTTCGAGGATATGAGGCGAAAGCTGCTTATTCTATACACAGTCCACCGGAAAAATTCAAGCATTACCTGACGGCCGCACCCGCGTTTCCGCCGCCCCCTCTTAAAAATCGCGGTCGATCAAAAAGTCGGCAAACTGAAGAAGGTCATTTTTATCCCGATTACCGTTCAACTGGACAAGAGCCTTTTTAGCCTCGTCCACGAAAAACCTGGCCTTTTGAACCGAATAATCGATGGCGTTGTATTTTACCAGCAATGAGTTTAAATATTTTAAATCCGAGGAGGTTTTGACCTTCCGCAAAATGGCCGCCTTAAGCTTCTTCTTTTCCCCTGCGGTTCCCAAATCCATGCAATGAATGACCGGCAGGGTCAACTTCCCCTCCCTTAAATCACTCATCACAGGCTTCCCCACTTTCGATTGTTTTCCCACAAAATCCAGCGTGTCATCAATGACCTGAAATGCCATCCCAATCCCCATGCCGAACCGGTAAAGACGCTCCACCGTCGGCTCATCGCCTTCGGCCAACATCGCCCCCGTTTGACAGCTGGCGGCGAAAAGGCTGGCCGTTTTTTCCCGGATGACTTCCAGGTATTGCTCCTCGGTCAAACCAACGTTAAACCGGTTGAAGGTCTCCGATATTTCGCCGCGGCAAATGGTGTTGGTGGTGTCCGATAAGGTGCTAATCACGTTTTTAGGAAGCGATTTCGCCATTAAATAAAAGGACGATGCGAAAACATAATCCCCCATCAGCACGGAAATCTCGTTCCCCCATTTAAAATTTAGGGTCTTTTGTTTCCGCCGAACCGCCGAGTTATCGATAATATCGTCATGGATGAGGGTAGCCACATGGATCATCTCCAAGGCGGCGCCCAGCGTGATCGTTTCCGCAGGCAAATGACCGCAATATTTGGCCGAGAGGATGGCCAAGGCCGGCCGGATTCTTTTACCAGTGGAATGGGACAAATAGTCCACCATTTGCTGGATAAACAAATTATCGGTCTTAAGGGTTTGGGAAATCGCTTGTTCGACCCGATTAAGATCTTTTTGGATTGGGGCCGTTAACTGGGTCAAAATCATTTTATTCTCGGGTGGTGGACTTGAGTCTAAAAGCTTTTTATTGTTTTAAATGATTCAGGATGAACTTTCAAGCCAACACCTGTCCATTTCAAATTAAATAAATTCTTTATAATAAGTGAACCAGGCAAAAAAAAAGCCCCACAGGATTGCGGGGCCCTGATCGCGCCAACCTTACTCCCCAAACTGCTCCTTCATTTCCAGAAACTTGATGAATTTCTCCAAATTATCCAGGCTCGTCACGACGATCGTGTCCCCTGACAAGCTGACCACTTTGGCCTTGATGAGCTTGTCGACAATTTCCTGGGTTTTGGGCAAATCCAATCCGCACATTTTGCTTAATTCCTGCACGGAAAAATTAATATCCATGGTGATCCCGCCGGGACCCTCTTGGCCGTGTTTATGGACGACCAGGAGAATCGTGTTCGCCACCAGGCGGTTTGAGTCCTTGATCATCAAATTAGCGATTTGCTGATTCGCCTCCCGCAACCGGGAGGTGAGGTTTTTCAGGATTTTTTTGACGATTTTCGGGTTCGTCTGCATATGCATCTCAAAGACTTCCTCATCCAGCGCGATCAAGCGGGAGGCGTCCATCGCGGAAGCGTTGGCCGACCGGACATCCTTGTCAATGACCGCCATTTCCCCGAAAAAATCTCCGGGCCCCAATATCACCAGGGTTTTTTCAACCCCATCCTTCAATTGTTTCGTGATTTTGACCCTGCCCGATTGAATGATGTACATTTCATTGCCCATGTCGCCCTCGCGAAAAATAACATCGCCAGGATTATAGGAACGCCCGCACTTGTCGAAGATTTCTTGTTCTGAACTCATTGGTCAACCCCTGGATTTTGAAAGTCCTTAAAACCTAAAACAACCGCTTCAAACCGCCCGGATCACGAATGATAAGGAGTATAGGGAAAAATAAGAGGAAGACAATATCGTTCAGAAATAAAAGTCCAAGGCAAAATGGTGATTGGAGCCCAAAAATCCAGTGTCAGTCCAGGCATAATCCAACCCCACAAAGTTCTTAAACGCCGCTATTTTGACGCCAGCCCCCAAAAACAACCCGGCTTTTCCGCCGATCCCAACCTGGTTTTTGTCGATGGAGCCTTGGAATTGGTAACCAAAACGCCCGACCAGGGTGTCACGGTACCAATATTCGCCCCCCACATTCGCGGAAACCGCGTTATCGTTGGGAAAATTCATGTCGTAGGCTACGGTGAAATTGTCGTCAAACATCTTATAAGCCAGCCCTATTTTTACGTTCATGGGCAGGGGATCGGCTGTTTGGACAAATTTCAAACCAGGCCCTATATTTTGGATGTTAAGACCTGCCGTTAAATGGGGAATGGGAGTTTTGTACATCACCCCAAAATCGGCCGCGAAAGTGGAGGCGGTGGTTCCGGCCAGGTTTTTGGAAATATATTTCGCGGTTAAACCCACGTCAAAATAATAACTAAGCTTGTAGGCGCCGGCCAAATCGATATCCATGTAGCTTTCGTTGAAGGTGTTTCCCGTTGGATTTCCCCCAGCGTCGATCTCGTTCTCACTGCCGGTGGAAAGCAACTTTCCCGCCAACCCGATCGCCGCGTCATTGCCCAACTTGGTCGCTCCCGCGAAATATTGGTAGCGGACAGTTTCAATAAACACGTCATATTGGGCCGTAAGGTGAACGCCGCCCAATTGTCTTAACCCCGCTGGATTCCAGTAAATCGCGTTGGCGTCATTGGCCACCGCGACAAAGGCTTGGCCCATGGCTATCGCCCTTGGCCCAACCGGTATCTTGAGTTCCACCGCTCCCGTTGTCCCTGTATCGGCGCCGAAAGCCAAACGGGTGAGGGAACCCGCCATCAAGATCAACGCTAAATAGAGCTTTTTAAAATGAAAATTCATTGATTTTCCCTTAAAGTTGAACAAAGGCCGAAAAAATAGGTGTTTCCTCAAAAAAGTATATCCCCCTGTTAAATAACCGTCAACGTGCATTTCCGCTTTCCACAACTATTTTACCTTGGTTTTTGAGTCGATTTTGGTCTTTCCTAATTTTCTCCGCGAGAAACCTTCCGGTATGCGACTTCGCCGAGTCCATGATTTGCTGAACATTTCCCATGGCCACCACTTGACCGCCATCCTCCCCGCCCTCGGGTCCCAGGTCCAGGATAAAATCCGCCGTCTTGATCACGTCCAAATTATGCTCGATGACAATCACCGTGTTTCCCGCTTCCACGAGCCTTTTTAAAACCTTGATCAAGTGGTCCACGTCGGCGAAATGCAATCCCGTGGTTGGCTCATCCAAAATATAGACCGTCTTTCCCGTGCTTCTTTTTCCCAGTTCGGTGGAAAGTTTAACCCTCTGGGCCTCGCCTCCCGAAAGGGTGGTCGCGGGCTGGCCGAGTTTGATATAGCCCAGACCCACGTCCCTCAAGGTTTCCATTACTTTTTTAATCTTAGGGATCGCCGAGAAAAAAACCAGCCCCTCCTCAACGCTGAGCTCCAATATTTCCGCGATGTTTTTCCCCTTATATTGGATTTCCAGGGTCTCTCGGTTGTAGCGTTTTCCCTTGCAAACCTCGCAAGGAACATAAACATCCGGCAAAAAATGCATCTCAATTTTGATGACCCCATCCCCCTCACAGGCCTCACAGCGGCCGCCCTTGACGTTGAAACTGAATCGGCCGTCCTTATAACCCCTGGCCTTTGAATCAGGCAAACGGGCAAAAAGATCGCGGACATGGGTGAAAATGCCGGTGTAAGTCGCAGTGTTGGACCGGGGAGTACGGCCGATGGGGGATTGGTCGATTTCGATTATTTTATCGACGTTTTCAACCCCCTCAATGGCCTCATAACCATCGGGCTGGGTACGGAGATGATACAGTTGGTGAAGCAAAGCCGGGTATAAGGTCTCCATAACAAGGGTGCTTTTCCCCGATCCCGAAACCCCCGTCACGGCTAAAAATGATTCCAGAGGCAGTTTAACCGTTAAATTTTTCAGGTTGTTTTTGGAAGCGCCTTTCAAGGTGATGAATTTCTCGAATTTCTTGTCGCTGGTTAACTTCGCCGGGATAAACCGTTTGCCCGAAAGATATTGGCCTGTCAGGGACCTGGGGTTCGATAGAATCTGGGCCAGGCTGCCGGCCGCCACCACTTCCCCGCCTTCCACTCCCGCCCCAATCCCCATGTCGATGATATAATCCGCCGCCTCAATCGTATCCTCGTCATGTTCCACCACGATGACGCTGTTCCCGATATCCCGCAGGTGATTGAGCGTGTTTAAAAGACGGACGTTATCCCGCTGGTGCAGCCCGATGGAGGGCTCATCCAGGATGTAGAGGACTCCCACCAACGCGCTTCCAATTTGTGTGGCCAAGTGAATCCGTTGGGCCTCCCCGCCCGAAAGCGACGCCGTCATCCGGTCCAAACTTAAATAATCAAGTCCCACATCCTTCAAGAAAACCAGGCGGTTTTTGATTTCCTTCAGGATTTGCCCCGCGATCGCCAGGGCCTTATCGTCCAGCTTAATTTTCTCGAAAAAGACCAAACCCTTTTTCACGGAAAATTGTGTGACGTCGATGATATTGACCTCTCCGATGGTGACGGCAAGGCTTTCGGGCTTCAGGCGCGTCCCTTTGCAGGATCGGCAGGGTTTGCTGATCAAGTACTTCTCAATCTCCTCCCGGATATGCTCGGAATCCGTTTCATGGTAGCGCCTTTCCAAATTGGGGATGACCCCCTCAAAAGGACCCCAGAACTTCTGTTGGTAGCTTCCTTTTCGAATCTTAAATTCCATTTCCTCTTCCGAGCCGTAAAGAACAGCCTTGCGGACCTGTTCGGGCAATTTTTTAAACGGCACTTTTGGGCTCACCTTAAAATGCTGGCAGAGGCCGTCCAGCAGGTTTTGATAATAAACCGCCTTCGGGGAGCTATAGGGATCCACGGCCCCGTCCTCGATTGATTTTTCCTCGTCGATCACGAGGGTTTGGTCGGCTTCCATTTTGTAACCCATTCCCGTACAGGCCGGGCAGGCGCCATGGGGATTGTTGAAGGAAAAATTCCGGGGAGCTGGCTCTTCCACGCTGATCCCGCAATAAACGCAGGCGTAATGCTCCGAAAAAAGATGCTCCGTTTCCTTGGAGCCGCTTCCGGACAAAATCTTGACGACTCCCCCGCCCTGTTTCAGGGCCGTTTCCAGGGAATCCGCCAGTCTTTTTTTGATTTCCGGCTTTAGCACCAGCCGATCGATCACCACTTCAATATCGTGCTTTTTGTTTTTTTCCAAATTCAAATCATCGTCCAATTCCTTCAGGACGCCGTCCACCCGGACTCGGACGAAGCCGTCTTTCCGCACTTGGTCGAATATCTTTTTGTATTCGCCCTTGCGGCTTGAAACGAGAGGGGACAAAATGTGAAGTTTGGAACCAGGGGGAAAGGACAGGACCCGGTCGACGATTTGCTGGACGGTTTGCCGGCTGATGGGGCGGCCGCATTTGGTGCAATGGGGAATTCCAACCCTGGCGAATAAAAGCCTCAAATAATCGTAAATTTCCGTGGTGGTGCCGACGGTGGAGCGGGGATTTTTACTGCCGGCCTTTTGCTGGATCGCCACCGCCGGTGAAAGGCCCTCGATCAAATCCACATCGGGCTTTTCCATTAATCCCAAAAACTGCCTGGCATAGGATGAAAGGGACTCGACATAACGCCTCTGTCCCTCGGCGTAAAGGGTGTCAAAAGCCAGCGAAGATTTGCCCGAGCCCGAGACGCCCGTTATGACGACCAATTGGTCCCGGGGCATTTCTACGGAAACATTCTTCAGGTTGTGCTCACGGGCTCCGCGGACGACGATTTCGTTCTTTTTCATGGGGCGTTATTATCGCCCATCGGGCCCGGATTTTTCCACTGGTTGCGGATATTTCGAAAGCAAAGGGGAGTGGGGCTGGGGCCTATTGAAACTGGCTCGCGGCTCCCGTCAAGCCCTGGTTTCGAAGGCTATTCATGCTTTGGAGCTGTTGGTCCGAAACCGTCAAGGGCCGTCCCGGGAAGGCCTTTAAGTTTAACTTAAAGAACACCTGCTGCCCTCGAATGGGGTCTTCCACGTAGTTCAACTCCGCTTCCCAATCGTGCAAATCCCGGTACAAACTAACACTCCGGGTCTCCAGCCTGGCGTTGGTCAAATCATAGCTCTCCAGGGCGGAAATCCGGTAATTGGTAAAAAACGCGAAATCCACCTCCCCCGCCACCTCAAACGTCGCGGGAAGACCCACCGTCACATATCCCGTGTTGCTCACGTTCGGGTCAACGAAATTCCCGGACACACGGAAACGCCACATGTCCCGGGGGCTCTTGAAATTGAGGACCGTATTGAAATCCTTTAAGGCGTTGGCCTTGATCGAATAATCCGCGATTCCCAGATAGTCGAAATAGGGGGTCGGCGAAAGGTAGAATTCCTGCCGTAAGTAAGAAAAACTCGAGGAGTCGCCGCCCGCTTCCTTTCGAAGGTCATAGGTCGTGCTGGTTCGAGCCCTCCATAGGGATCCCTCCGTGAATTCCATCGAGGCGGAGAGCAGGTTGGATTGAACTCCGTCCGGCGGGTCCAAGGGCGTGAGATGATTCAGCTTTTGGGTGAAGGTGTGGCTGAAGGTGGTGTTGAAATATTCGGACCACCTTCCCGTCCAGGTGTTATTGATATTGATCGAGTGGGTTTCCCCCGAATTGGTCAAGTTCAGGTCCGCCGTATCCTGGTACAGCTCGCTCCAAGCGGCGCGGGAAAACAAGGTTTGGGATTGAAACAGCAGCAAACTTTGTCCCAGTCCGAACTCCCCCGTGGCGTGGTTGACGTAATAATCATTCGCCTGGGTGTAGGTATGGTCCCCCTGCAGGCTTAAATCGTATTTGAGCCAATTTTTACCGATGAGGGGCTGGGGAAACAGCGAGAAGGATGCCTGCGGCAAATTTTGGAGCGATTCCTTAAAATTGGAATAGGTCGTCACCGGATTGCCCGAGTTGTCATTGATCACGGCGGGGTTCGTAAAATCCGAAGACTCTTGGCGCCGGAACAACAGACCAAGGGTCCATTGCTGGCGTGTCAAGGTGGTGGACACGTCATACTCCCGGACTGTCGAAACCAGGCTGGGATCCCGCCTGGCAACGGAATAATCCTGGCTAAAAAAACTGTCGCCCGGCATGTCCGCCTCAACCCGGCCTTGGAAGCTGGAGGACAGGGCCCAAAGGCCTCTTGCCCGGCCCTCCCACCGGAACCGGGGGGTGTCCTTCTCGGGGACACCGTAACCGTAAAGGGACAGGACCGATTCGTTGTTGAGGGCGATTTCATGCCGGAGGCCGAGCCCGAACCCCTTCTTGAAAAAATAATCGGTGTAGAGGGCCCCATAATTGCTGGTGTTAAAGAAGTAATTCGTCGTCAATAAAATATAATTGCCGAGGTAATCCGTCGCCCCGGTCGCTATCGAAAAGGGCGTCCGCAAATCATGAATCGTCCGGACGAAAAAGGGAAAATAGAAAACAGGCACTTTCCCAATATATAAAACGACGTTTTCCGCCACTAAATAATCCCCCGAATAGATGGTGATGCGGTCGGCCTTCAGGAAGTAATGGCGGTACCCCTCGACGTAATCACAGGTGGTGGTGACCGCATCCTTAATGACGATTTTTTTGTCCTTGATGTCAATTTCACTCCCCGTGCTGATCCAAGGAGGGGCTGTTGTTTTGATGTCAAACGCCTTACCTTCCTTCGTCCGAAGGTTGTAGACCAGGCTCTTCGCCTCGATTTCCTGGTTTTCATCCTGCCAAACCACGTGCCCTTCCGCGGAAACGTCCTGGGCCGTCAAGTCATACCGGACCGAGTCCGCGTATAAATGAACCAGATCCTGCGTGATATGGACCTGGCCCTTCGCGAGGACGAGCCCCTGGTCCTTCAAATATTCAATAGTGTCCGCCTGGACATGGACGTTGGCGCCCAATGAAAAACTCAAATCGGCCAGAGCCCCGGAGGCGGCGGCGAAAAACCACCAGGTGAAAAAAATAATCGGCAGGATCATGGGGGGCAGGCGCAAAGGTTTTATCATTCGGGCGCGGTCGAACTCGGGGGATGGGGGCCGGCGGAGGGCCCTGGCGCAGCCTTTCTAGTCCGGAAACGGCCCTTCCAAAAATCATGCTTGTTGTTTAACCCGTACATTAAAACGGCTCCTAGGAGGATCAAGACCACATTGGGAAGCCACATGGCGGCGAAAGGCGAAATGACGCCCATGGGCCCCCCGGCTTCGCCGAACATGATAAACAACTCATAGATCACTACCAAGATGACGGCTAAAAAAGGCCCCGCAAAGGAACCGGTTCGCGCGATCAACCCCAGCGGAATGCCGATAAAAGCGAAGGCAAGGGCCGAAAAAGGGATTGAGAATTTTTTGTGGAATTCCGACTCGTCGTAACGGGTGTCCTGTTTTTCGGATTTTTTTTGTTTGATCCTTATCGCCAGTTCTTTCATGGAAATATTACGCGGATCGCTGAAATCGACTGGTCCATTCCGCAAATGGTTGACGCTCAAGTCCAGGAGGCAGGACCGGAACTTTAGCTGAAAAAATTCCCCCAAATCCATGAGGTTTTTCTTCGCGCCGACTTGCTGCATGATACCGTCCCCTAAATCCAGCAAAACGTGAAAATTCACCGGGTCCTGGTGGATGGTTCCCCTGGCCGCGCAAATAATCCGGTAAGGGTTCCCCTTATCGTTCAGGACCTGCACCACCACGTTTTTCAAGGCGTCGCTTTTATCGTCTTTCTGGTCCGCGTACAGCGTATAACCCTCAAAGCTGTTGATGAAGACCCTCTCCTTGACAAAAATCGCGGTACGTTCGGTCTTGATTTTATAATCCAGTTTCAAGAAAGAGGTATTTCCCCAGGGCAGCAAGGTATCCATGAAAATAACCAAAAAAACGCTGAACAGGACCGATACGGCGATCATGGGCCAGACCAGGACCCAAAGGGAAAAGCCGCAGGATTCGACCGCCATCACCTCCCCGTCCGCGCTCAAGCGTCCGTAAACAATTAACAGGGCTGTTAAAAATCCAATGGGAATGGCCAGCACCAAAAATCCAGGCTGAATGTAGAGGAGCAATAGGAACGAGTTTACGATTCCGGCTTGAAATTCCAAAAGGTAACTTAAAAATGGAATCAGGTAAAAAAGGAGGTTGAAGATGAAAAGCCATCCACCCGTGGCCAGGAAAAACAGGGGCCAAATCGCCGTCAGGCAATAGCGGACTAAAACAGGCATGAAAAATCCTTAAACCTTAAAAACAAAATTGCGGAATTTGGAAAGTGCTTAAAAGTTTTGAGTTCAAACAATGGCATTATATCGTTGTTTGTCGGGCCAGATGGGGGAAAGCTGATAGTGCCGGTGGATACCTAGGCGGCCGGTTTTTTCGCCGACGAAAGGGTGGGCAAGTCCTGCAAAAACCCGCTTTTGACCTCGGAAGGAACCGCCGGCAGGCTGAGGTTGGCCGCGTTGGAAGCGGAAGTCCCGGATGGGACGCTTTGGGCAGCCAGGGGCGGAAAAGATAAGTCCGGAGAGCCTGGAACTCCGCTGGGAGGAAGGGACGCCTGACTGTTGATATCGGGAATAGCGCCTTGGGGCATTCCCGCCGTATTATCCAAAACCGGGGGCGCAAAGGGATTCGCGGCACCCACCGTGGGGGGCATTTCGTCGGGAACCTGGGGCAAGGAGTTATCGGCCAGGGGGGGCATCATGGCATCCAATGAGGGGGGAGCCGAAGCGGGCCCATTCTCCATGGGTAGAGACGAAGCTACCGCCGGAGGGGGAAGCTCGGGAGTTGATGAGGCGTCAGGCAAAACCGGGGGTAAAGAGGAATCCGCCATCGGGGGCAGGGCCATATCGGAGGAAGGTGGCGGAAGGGCCGAGTCGGCCATTGGCGGCAAAGACATATCCCCGCTCAAGGGCGGCGGTGCGGAACCGTTGTCCATGGGGGGCAATCCGTTATCCAAAGGGGCCTGGGCCAGGCCAGCAGGAGGAGGCATCCCCGCGTCAGGTAAGGATGGAAGCCCGCTGTCCAACATGGGAGGAACCGCGCTGGAGTCCGGAAGCCCGCTATTGTCAGCCATCGGCGAGGGCGGCTGCATCATTTCGGACTGTGGCGGCAAAAGGGGCGCGCCGTTATTAGCCGGCTCATTGTTCGGGATCGGGGGCAGGGACATATCAGCGCCAGGAGGATTGTTGCCTAACGGGGGCAGGGATGAGGAATTATCCATCGGAAGGGCCGGCATGGAGGAATCGGCCCCCGGCAAAGGAGGTAAACCGGAGTCCACTCCACCGGGACCAGGGGGCGGTAAGGCAGGAGGCGCGCCCGAATTATCCCCCGGCAAGGCGGGCAACCCGGAATCAGGCGCCGTGTTGGAAAGGGGCGGAAGTCCATTGTCGTTGGACAAGGGAGGAAGCGACCCAGGTGCGGGGCTGTTATCCGTCGGTAAAGCGGGAAGGCCGGACAGGCCATTATCCTGGCCTGGCAAAGGAGGGGCCGAAGAGTCTCCCCCCAAGGGCGGAAGGCCAGCCCCGGGATTTGAGTTGTCCGGGTTTAAAGGCGGTAAGCCGGCTCCCGAGTCCGCAGTCGGCAAGGCTGGCAACTGACCGCCGGCGGGAGAGGCTCCAAGGGTGGAACTATTATCCATCGGCAAAGGAGGCAAGGTCGAGCCTCCCGTGGAAGCGGCTCCTGTTTCAGGCAAAGGCGGCAGGCTGGATCCGGTTGAAACAGAGGCATTCTCGCCGGGCAAAGGCGGCAGGGAGGGCGTTGTCGAAGGCGCGCTGGTTTCCCCGGGCAAAGGCGGCAAGGACGGCTGGGAGGCTGATTTTATCCCGGGCGGCAGGGGCTTTTGTTTTTTAAGGGCCAATTGGGTTCCCTTCTTAAAGCGCTTCATGTCAGGATAAACCAAAAGGCTTTCCGGAAGACGCCCTTTTACTTCTTCCGTTATTTTCTTGGCGGATAAATTATCGGAGGGGTCAACCGTGAGTTCAACGAATTCGAAGGAGGAAGTGTAATGCTGGGTTTCGACCACTCGGAGGAATCCGACCGGTTCACCTTGGGGAGTGAACAAGGCGAAGACATCCCCTTTTTTGACCCCGCCCAAATCGCCGACATCAATGTAATTGCCGCTATAGTTTTTCCCCGGCTGATCCTTCAGGGCGATCACCTGGCCGCCGACGATCCGGCGGTTGTTATATAAATGCTTGAGCAAATTTTTGGTTTCAAGAGAGTAAGGAAGGCCGGATCCCGTGGAGGGGGCCACTTGATAAGAAGCGGATACCGGGAATGGCAAGGTTAACAATTCCAGCAAAAACAAAAGGGCGAAAAGAGGCCTTTGAATTCTCATGAATACCTCAAGAGGAAGAGAAATGGCAGCCTTCAGCGTTTGATATAATAAACAAAAAACAAAAAAAGAGGGGATTTTTTTCCAAAATCCCCTCTTTTAATGATTCGAGACGCTTCGCTTATAGACGGGTGATCAGTGAAATGTAGTGGATCCCGCCGATGGAATTGGCGACGAAGGCGTAATCGATCTCAAAAAGGTAGGCCCACAACCCGACTCCTGCCGAGGGAGTGAAGGAATCATTGTCGAACTGGAAGCCCTTGGTTTCCAACCCTCCCCGAACCGCGACAAACTGTTTGTACCAATACTCCACGCCAAAGTGGTAATTGTTCAGGGCTTTGCCCGCGTAAAGGGTGTCCGCGTCAAAATTGACGGAAAGGGTGCTCACTGGCACAGGCGCGTCTCCCTGGTTCTGCCTCTTCCCAAACTCCTCGGTCCAGGAAACGCCGACGGTCACGCTGGGCTGTAAAACCTGGGTTGGATTGGTGGTGGTTCCCTGCCATTGGATATAAGAACCGCCCGTGTAATCCCTGGCCGTAATACCAAACGCCAATTCCTTGATGGGCTTGAAGAGCAATCCCAAATCCGAGCCAAATCCGAAAGCGGAGGCCGAGGCCGCGTCGGTTTTCAAAAGCTTAATGGTTCCGCCTATCGCGAATTGCTTGCTCAATTTCCATCCGCCCGAGATGAGGGCCGCTTGATCCGAATAAGTCGTGGTGCCGATAACATTGGGACTGTCAGCATTCGTGAGGGCGATATCACCCACGCCCAACCGCAAGTAGCTCAAGGCATAGGAACCGGCTGATTCCGTTTTAAACGCGATATTCAAAAAATCGTAGCTTTGAAGGTCGGATTGGGCCGAATGCATCGTGGTAATTTCGATATCATCGATCAGGGCCAAACCGGCGGGATTCCAATAGGCTGCCGTCGCGTCATTGGCCGCCGCCACAAAAGCCCCGCCCATCGCCAAGGGACGAGCTCCGGCGCCTTTCGTTAAAACCTCGGCGGCGTAATCAGCCTGGTCGGCGTAAACCGCCATCGGGGTTAAAATAAGCAGGGCGCTTAAAGAAGCCACCATATTAAATCGTTTTGAATTCACAAATTTCTCCTCTCTTCAAAGAAGATCTTTTATTTAGGCGTCGCTTTTATTCGGGCGTGACAAAAGTGTATCAACCCTTTTTATAAATTGCAACTTGATACGACCCAGTGGTTTTGAGGGGTTGATGGTTTAACCGGGACTTGAAAAAAATGGGTTTAAAATTAAACCAAGAAAAAACCCCAATGAATCAACTTAATCTCGGAGCGGAACCTGGGAAACCCGAAAACCAATCGCCCCTCAAGCGTTTTTCCGCGGTGCCGATTTTGACGACTGAACTGTCGCATTTTATCCCCGAGCCCCTCCATCCATTTTTTCACCCAGGGTAACCATCCTCAAATCACGGGACTAATTGTTTTACGAGAAACCTTTTGATTCCTAAGCATTTAACCGGGCGCTTTGTTGACAAAAGCTTTCACCGCTGGGTATAGTTTACCGTCATTTTTTAAAGCGATTATATGAATCAGCGGAATTGTTTTTGGTCTTTCCAACCCACCCAAGGAGTTATGAATGTCCGAAATTAAGCTATGCGCCAAATGCGGAACTAAAAACCCCATCTCGAACAACTTTTGCGAGCAATGCGGCTCAAAACTTCCCTCCGAGAGCCAATCCGAAAAATCCGCCAAACCAGTCCCTGTCCAAAAAGCCGTTAAAAATCAAGCCCGGCCCGACAGCGATAGCCGGGAAGTCACAGCCGAGCCTTCCAGCACGGCTAAAATTAACTTTTCCTTCTCCTGGCTCGAGTTGGCTTACATGGCCCTGCTTCTTATAACTATTTTTACCAGGTTCCACCATTTGGGCGACAAGCCCCATCACCACGATGAAAGCATGCACGCTTTTTATTCCTACCAGCTATTTAAGGATGGGGATTACGAATATAACCCGATGATGCACGGTCCCTTCCAATTTCACGGCAACGCCCTGATGTATTATCTTTTCGGCGTCTCCAACGCCACCTCCCGTTATTTGGCCGCCTCCTTTGGAATCTTAACCGTCGTCCTGGCTATGTTCCTTTCCCCCTTTTGGGGAAGGACCGGGGCCTTTTTAGCCACCGCCATGATTGTCTTTTCTCCCAGCTTCATGTATTTCGACCGTTTCACCCGGGAAGACGCCTATATCGCCGGGGCCACTTTCATGATGGTCGTTTTTCTTTTCCGATATTACCGGTCCCGTCTCCCGCTGGATCTTTGGCTCGCGTCAGTGGGATTTACGGTCGCCTTTTGCACGAAAGAATCCATTTTCCTGACGATCGCCGTCATCGGCACCTATCTTTTTATCCGCCTTTTACCCTGGGCGGATGTTTTCATCGCCGGCGGCCTGACCGCCGTCGGAGTCTTGACCCAATTGATCATCCCCAAAACCGAATCCTATCGAATGATCGTCTTCGGGGTTTTTCTGCTTTGCGCCTTCACCTATACCGTCGCCCAGCTGTTCTTCCGCTGGCAGGCCAATCTTAAGCTTTCCAAGGCCGAAAGCTCCCTTTGGGAAATTATAAGGAACCTGGGGATTGAACGGATTAAATGGGACCTCTCGGCTTTTATCCTCTGGTGGATCGTCTGCCTGCTCACGTTACGGGCTTCTTTCCTTCACTTGAACCAGCCTACTTTTTTCTCTTTAATCCTCTTGTTCACCTACTTCGGCCTCCTTTTCCGTTTTTGCTGGCTCTGGCTGAAGAACGTTTCCCCCGCCCTCACCGGGTCCCTCTCCCTTTTCGGCATCATTTTCACCCTGCTCTTCACGACCTTTTTCACGGTCGGCTCCGCCCAAGGTGATTTCCTGGGCCGGATGCACGCCCTTCTCAACGCGATCTATAACGGCGCTTTCGGCGGATTGGAATATTGGTGGGGGCAGCACGATGTCCACCGCGGGGATGAGCCGCCTTACTACTATCTGGTCCAGCTCCCCGCCAATGAGCTCCTCTCCTTCTTATTTTCCGGCGTGGCGATGGTCTACTACGGCCTCTTTAAGCGTAAAAACCTCCCGCTTTTTCTCGCCTATTGGTATGTCGGATCCTTGGCCCTTTTCTCCTGGGCCGGGGAAAAAATGCCCTGGTTGATCCTCCATCCCCTGCTGCCGGCCCTCTTGTTGACCGCTTATTTCATGGGGCAAATCCTCGACTCCCGTCCCACGGCGCAGCTTTGGAGAGGCGCCCGGATCGCGGCAATGGTCCTTTTCGGCCTTTTGCTTTCCTATTCCCTTCACTCGGCTATCCTGTTGAGCTTCTACCACGAGGCCAACCCGGTGGAGCCCTTGGTTTACGTGCAATCCGGCCCCGACGTCCAGGAAGTGGAGCGCATTGTCCGGGAAATTTCCTATGGCGAGACCGGCGGCACGGACATGGCCCTGACCATCGAGGATAAATGCTCCTGGCCCTTCGCCTGGCAGTTAAAGGATTTTTCCAAACGTAATCATCCCGCGACCATAACCGCCGCGGACAACCCCATCATCATGACCGGCACCGAATCGGACGCACAGGCCTACCCCATCCTGAGTCAAGCCGGCTACGTCAACCGCAAATACAAACTCCGCGTTTGGTGGGTTCCCTCCTGGTTCAAAAAGGGCTTCCCTGGAACGGACATGAACATGGGTCTCTTCCGGGAATGGCTCTTCAGCAACTTCATCCCCGTCTTCAATCCCCGGCCCGACATGGTCGATTGGAGCGACTTGAAAAAATGGGTGCTCTACCGCGAAGTCTGGTCCGATATGGGCAGTTACAATATGCGCCTTTGGGTGAAGCCGGACCTGGCCCAAAAATACGGTTTTACCGACGTCAACCGGTCGGATATCCCGGCGGACTATCCGAAAGTCGACTTGACCCCTGTGCCGACGCCCGAGGTTAAGAAACATTCGTCCCACACGGTTATTTTCCCCGTCGGAAAACACTCGAAGTAAAGTTCCTGAGTTAAAAACAAAAAGGGCGGTCCCCATCCGGGACCGCCCTTTTTGTTTCCTGTTTTTACCGGCCTCCACTAGTCCTTTTTGACCGCCACGGCGTAGAGCAGTAAACCGTTCACGACAAAACACCGGGTCAGGCGGAAGCCGTTATCCGCCAGGGTCTTTCGCAAACGGCTCTTGGTGAAGTGGTTGATGTGGCCGCAGCGGTATTTGTGGTAAAGGCTCCCCTTCACGTAACCCATGTAAATGCAATTCAGGTTGAAGAGGATGAAAAAAGGCCCCAAAAAATAATCATAGGGCACGGTAATTAAAAAGGTCCCCTTGTCCTTCAACACCCGGTTGACCTCGCCCAAGGCCCCTTTCAAATCCAGCAGATGTTCCAGGGTCTCGCTCATCAGGACCAGGTCGAAGGACTTGGGCTTGAGCCCGGTCTTCGACAAATCGGCCGTCACCTTGTAATCCTTCAGGCGCTTGTTTTTCTTGGCCCACTTGAGCATTTTCTCGTTGATATCCACGCCGACGACAGGAAGGCTGGTGACGTTCCACCAGCAATTGGCGCAGCCCAAGTCCGCCATCTTCATCCCAGGGCGGAAATATTCCCCGACGAATCGGGTCATCCGCTCGTAGCGCGAGCGGTGGTACCAGGCCCGGAAGCGGCTGACCTTCGCCTCGTCGGTTTGGTCGTCGTAATAGCTGTCGTTCATCTCCCGGTATTCGACCTCTGCCAGGTGCGCCGAGCTGAAGGTTGAAATTCGGATCAAAAACACGTTCAGGAGGGACAAAATCAAAAGGCTCATGAAAAAGACGGCGCCAAAGGGTAAGGACAACTTTGACAGGAAAAGGCCGAAAAGAAGCGAGCTCAGCACCGCCACGCAAAAGTACAAAAACAAATGGAGCGCCAGGGGGGTCTTGATGCGGATTTCCTGGTTCACGTAAACGACGTTGTAGTACAAGTGGTGGAATAACTGGTTGGCCAGGGTCCCGCCAAAGAAGGAAATCACCGGGCTCAAACCCAGGCCCGAGTAAAGAAAATAGGTGCCCCCAAAATTGATCGAGGCCCCCAGCAGGCCGCCCAATATAAAAATCAAAAAGTCCGGGTGGCGGAGACGCTGAAAGGAGCCCTGGCGGTTCGCGACGTCCTGGGAAGGCATAGGGTATTTCTCAAACTTTCGATTATTGACCTTCACGTCCGACACTTCACTTAATTAAAAAAGCGGTACCGGACCAAACAAGAGAGGGCTGTCAACCCGTCCCGCCAGGTGATTTTTTTGCCTTCCTCGTAGCCCCGTCCGTCGTAGGAAATCGGAACCTCAAATAACTTGAATCCGTTTTTGAGTATCTTGGCCGTCACCTCCGGCTCAAAATCGAACCGGTTCGACCGGAGCACCAAACCCCGCAGGACCGGTCCCCGAAAAGCCTTATAACAGGTTTCCATGTCCGTCAAAATAGTATTGTAAAGTAGGTTCGTGATAAAGGTTAAGAACTTATTCCCGACCGAATGCCAGAACAAGAAAGCCCGGTGGGTGCCCTTAAACCGGGAGCCATAAACCACGTCCGCCTGCCCCCGGAGCAGGGGCGTCAATATCACCTTATAGTCTTCCGGGTCATACTCCAAATCCGCGTCCTGAATGATGATGTAGTCCCCGGTGGTATGGGGAATGGCGGTTCGAATCGCCGCTCCTTTTCCACGGTTTTGGGGATGATGGAAAACACGGCAGTCCCGCATCCTGAGCTTCTGAAGCTGGCGGATCGTTCCGTCCGAGGATCCGTCGTTCACGATGATGATCTCTTTTTTCAAGCCCAGCAGTTTTACCGACAGGACTTTTTTCAACAAGGGCAGCAGGGTTTTTTCCTCGTTGTAAACCGGCACGATGATCGAAAGGGTTTTGATTGGTCGACCCATCACGAACTCTCCTCGCCATTCCCCATACCACGGAATGTCAGATTTTTCCCCGCCACGCCAGCCATCTCAATTTCAAGACCGTCCAACCAAAAGCCGATAATTCGCCCGCCGACAATTTGCTTTCGCCCTCGTGGCGGTTGACGAAGATAATCGGAAATTCCGCCACTTTCGCGCCGGCCCTCAAGGCCCGATAAAGAATTTCCACTTGGAAGGAATAACCTTGCGAGAATATTTTCCCCAAATCTATTTTCCGGAGCAAATCGGCCCGGTAGCACTTGTAGCCTCCCGAGCAATCCTCCTGCCGAATGCCCAGAACCCAACGGCAAAAAGTGTTCGCCAGTCGGCTGATCAAAAAACGTCCCATGCCCCAATTGACCATGCCGCCGTCCTTCACATAACGGGAGCCGATCACCAAATCGTTTTTTTTGATCAATTCCATCATTTTGGGCAGATTGGCCGGATCATGGGACAGATCCGCGTCCATGGCGATGAGGCTCCGATAGCCCTGGCCCAGGGCCCAGGTCATTCCATGGATATAAGCGGAACCCAGACCCATTTTCCCCTCCCGGTGGAGGACCCGCACCCGCTTGTCCTTCCCCGCCAGGCTGTCGGCGATTTGACCAGTCCCATCCGGGGAATTGTCGTCCACGATTAAAAGGTCGCAATGCTTCGCCGCCTTGAATATTTTCTGGTAGACCATGACGATATTGCCGCGCTCGTTGTAGGTCGGCACCACAATGATGGTCTTGTGCGGGCTTTTTCGGGTCACGAGTTCAAATGCCTTTCCGGCCGGGCCTGGGGCCTCATCGCTGGGGTTTTTGTCCCGCGCAAAACAAGGACAATCCGACGGGCCTGGGCAGCCATTTCTCCACGGGAGCGACCCAGCGAATGATCTGGTCATAAAGGAGGATCTGCGCCTTGGGGATGATCGTTTTTCCCATCACTTTTCCGTTCCACCACCAACCCAGGATCCCCAGTAAATTCAGGTACCGGCTCTGGAGAATTGTAAAACCCCGTTCGGTCATTTTTCGATTTAACTCACCCTTCAAATACCTCCGGAAATGGCCGTAATGGGAATCCATCGACCCGAATAAATAAGGAAGCGCCGGGACAAAGATGAGAAGACGGCCTCCGGGAGGCAATATTCTCAGGCATTCCTTTAAAAACGCTTCATCTCCTTGGATGTGTTCGAGAACATTGATGCAAACGATCGTGTCGGGCTTGAAGACCCCCAAAGCGCTTATCTTTTTTTCCAGGTTCATCCGGCGGAAAGAGGCGCCGCGGTTGTTTTTCAGGTTCTTTTTGGCTTTTTCAATATAGCCGGAATGAATGTCCACACCCAGGACCTTCCGCCCATCCGCCAGGAGCCCCGTCATATTGCCGATGCCGCAGCCCACCTCAAGAATTCGGCGGCCCAAAAAGGGCCTCATCATTCCATAGATCCAACGATTGTAATGGATGGCCTCGGAGAGGTCGTCGAGGGTTTCAAGCTGTCCATCCCATTTTTTTCCCGGGGCGGAAGCTGGCATTATGGGGCTGACGGAGGCGCCGGCGGGATGGAGAATCTCGCCACTTTCCCAGGACCCCGCTCCACCACGTAGAGCCGGTTTTGGCGGTCCACCGCCAGGCCCGTGGCGGCAAAAAATCCATCCTTATCCTTGGGATCTTTTTTGTGGTAAATCGCCAGCAGCTTTCCCGACAGGTCATATTTTAATACCGCCCCGGCGCTGGCGTTGGAGGCGTAGAGATATCCCTGGTTGATCGCCAGATAAGGGGATTCCACGTTTTTACCCTTCCAAGGGGAAACCTTGAAAGCCAGGATGAACTTTCCCTTGGAGTCGAACTTTTGGACGCGAAGGTTATCCGAATCGGCGATATAGACAAAGCCCTCTGGGTCGACAGCGATTCCCACCGGCTCCCTGAATTTTCCGTCGCCCGTTCCAAAACCGCCCCATTCCATCAAGAAATTGCCATCGGCGTCAAACACCTGAACCTTATGATTCCCCGTATCCGCCACGTAAATCCGGTTTTGATTGTCGCCCGCGATGGAACGGGGGCCAAAAAAACTGTGGTTCCAATCCTTTAAAAAATTCCCCTCCGAATCAAACTTTTGGACCCGGTGGTTGAAGGTGTCGCAGACATAGATATTGCCCTTCAAATCGACAAAGAGCCCGCTGGGCTGGTCAAACTCTCCGGATTCTTTTCCGGGCTTGCCAAAGGACAGGGTCAAGTCGCCGTTGGGGTTGAATTTTTTTATCTTTTGGCCGCCAAAGTCGGCCACGTAAAAATTATCTGACTGATCCGTCGCGACGCCCCAAGGTTCCCTAAATTGGTCCGGACCATCCCCCGTCCCCCCCATGTCCAAATCAACCGTTACGGCAACGGACTTCGAGGCGTTGACGGCTTTGTTGACGGCGTCAAAAACGACGTAAAAAATCAGCGATAAAAGAAAGAGCCCCAAAAGCACCAAAAATATCTTGGTGCCTTTTCCCAACCCTTTTTTGTTTTTCTTCTTTTTCGCTTTTTTAGCCATTCCAACGCCCCCGGACCCTTTATTAAAACTGACCCTTTATTTTCAAAATTTTAGCCGCGGCCGCGTCCATCACGTACAAATTCCCCGAATTATCGACCGCCGCGCCGATCGGGACCATGAACAAGGGACGCCCTTGGGCGTCATTCTCCAGGGTCGAGGAAAGGGACCCGTCCAGTTTGAAGCAATAAACCTTCTTTCCGCGGCCATCCGTCGCGTAGAGGAGGGAGTGGACCTTATCCAGCGCCAAATGGGGTTCCATGTCAATTTGTTCCTTGGACCATCCCTTCACGTCCCATTCCTTGACATATTGACCGTCCGAATTGAAAACCTGAACCCGGAAATTCAAGCGGTCCGCCACATAAAGGTTTCCCGCCTGATCCAAGGCCAAACCGATCGGCTCGTTGAATTCTCCCTCTTTGTCGCCCTTGGTCCCCCAGGCGCGGACCTGCTTACCCTTCGGATCGAATTTCACCACGCGGTGCTTTCCCGTGTCCGCCACAAACACGAATCCGCTGGGATCCACCACGATTCCCCGGGGCGCGAAGAACCCGTCGTCCGCCGTAAAGACCCTTTTTTCCTTGCCTTTGGGCGAGAAGACCTGGACCCGGCCGTTCCATGTGTCCAAAACGTAAACCATGTTATCCGGACCGATCGTCACGTCATTGGGTTCGTTCAATTTTCCAGGGACGGTGCTGATGATTTTTTTGGGATCGCCGCCGTCAACCTTGAAAAAGCCCCCGAACTCCAGGGCGTACTTCCCGTCCTTGCCATTGATTTTCTCAATACGGTGGTTGCGGCTGTCGGCCACGTAAATATCGCCGTCACCGTCCACCGCGATCCCCCGGGGATAATTGAATTGGCCCGCTTGGGCGCCGGGAATTCCGCCCTGCAGCAATACCGGGTCTCCCGCGCCAGGCAGTAATACCGTAGGCTTGGGCTTGGAGCCCACCATGACCCAAACCAGGGTAATGGCGACCAGTACAAATACCGCCGCCGCGATCAAATCTTTCTTCGTCAATTCGTGTTCGCCGATCTTCAACATGCCTATTCCTCCGTCAATTTATTTTCACTTCAGGGTAATACCAGCAGCTTCATTTTCACAGCCAAGCTAAAAACCGATTACTGATTAACCTTATAAAGAATCGAGTTGCCGAAGGACTGAACCGCGAACCCCAATTGGGAGAACTTCCCCAGGTTTTCTTGGTGGTCCTTGTATTTTTGACGCTCAATATCCCCGACATAAACATAATCCACGCCGTATTTTCTCAGCAAATCGTGCGATTGGTTCAGGTCAGGGGAGGTGTAGATCGCGTCGATATCCGCCTGGCGGTGCATGATCGTGTCATCGCTGTTTTGCCCCCGGACCACCGGCTTGTCTCCCGAGCCACGCCATTGTACCTCATGAAAATCCCAACCGAGAACCGTTGGATAGCCCGTATTGGTGGCTAAACGCGCGTATTCCTGATGGTAAGAGCCTCCCCAGGCCTCCAAAATAACCGGTATCTTACCGCCCAAGGGCTTGATATTGGCCTTGATCCATTGGACCGCCTGATAATCCGTTGGAAAAACATGCTCGTAAAAAACAGCCCCGTCCATGGTAACCATATCGGCCGCGCTTCCCCTCATCCTTGAGGTAAAGGCCAAAACAGGATAGAGGAAGGCTCCCAAAAACACGAAAACCGCCAGGCCCAGCCAAAGACTTTTTTTCCAGGTGGCCCAGCCGGGCCAAGCGTTCTCCAAAAGCCATTTTAGAAATGGTCCGGAGGCGACGCTGAACAAGATCCAGGCCTGATAATGAAACTTAAAAACCGTATTCATCCGGTAAAGCGATCCGGCGAATAGGTCCCTCAAGAAAACCACCTCGCAGCCGGCGATGAGCAGGAAGGCGATCATCACCAGCAAGGTGGAAAAAAGCATTTCCTTGGTCTCGAGCCTGGCGGCGAATGAAAGCAGGCAGAGAAAGACCATGGTCCCGGCCAACAGAAGGGTGGACAATTTAATCGACGGAAGGTTGGCGGCCAGGAGGATCAGGACCATTCCGCCCAAAATCCACCAACCCCTCATGGAGCCGGACCCCGGAAAAATCCAACCGGTCGTTTTCGCGAAAAGTGCCCGGGTGGAATCGTCAGGCATCGGCAGAACGTCCGATGGCGCCGCCGGGACCAGGTCCCCGCCGCAAAATCCGCAAAACTTCTTTCCCGCCCCGCCCTTGCCGCAAACGGAGCATTGAGGCTCCTCACTTTTCTTGCCCTTGGACCGCGAGGCCCTTTCTCCCCTGGCCGATTGGGAAACTTTTTCAAGGATGGCCGGAATCATCAAGACCAGGAACAAACCGAAGATGACCCACAAATAATAAATGTCCGTACGGTCATCCCCCAACCCAAAACCCTGGGCCTGGGATTGGAACTTCTGGTAAAAGGGCAGGTATAGGGCGAACGACCCGAGGACAATGGGAATCCCGACCAAGGCGACCGCCTTAAACCAAGTCCCAAGGAAGGGCTCGTTGGACCACCACTGCTGGAGAAACAAGCAAAGGCCCAGCAACAACATGAGGGTTGGATAATCCCAACTGTTCATGAAAAAAAGTCCCCCAAACACCATCATCAAAAGCCCCCATTGGAGCCACTGCCATAATTTGGTTCCGGAAAAAACGCTCAACCCGGGGGAAAAGGATTTCAAGAGGTTAAAGGCCATGGCAATGGCCAGCAGCACGAAAGGGATCGCCATGACGTGGGGGTGCAGGTCGGAAAGGAAAAAACTGAAGGCGGGAAACTCATTGATCATTTTGTCGCTGGGGGGAACGGGGATAATCCGCGAGGCCTGGAAATAATCCCAGTTATGGTCCAGAGGGCTGAGCAGGAAGTTGAACAATCCCGTGAGTCCGGCTGGGACATTGGGGTTCGCCGCGTGATTATAGTAGGGCGCCTGGAGGTCCCCGATTTGGAAGCTTTGAACCGCCCTGTGCCAATAATCCATGTTGCCGAAAACGGCCAGGCACAAAGCCGAGAAAAGCGAGTAGCGGTACCGGCGGGTCAAGGCGTAGCCGAGGGAAAAGCCCCCCATGGCCGCCAAGGCCCAGACCAGGGCCACCGCCAAGTTAAAACCCTCGCCCGAACTGACCTGCGTCACCTTGCAGAGAACCGCGACAATGAGGTATCCGAAATAATAGTAGGAGATGCTGGTGCCGGAAAGCCAGGGATCATTGGGAGGCATGGACGAGGAGGACAGGATGCCGTTGATGAAGGCGAAATCCATCGGTTTTTCCGTGCCGGCGATGTCGTGGGTTCTCATCTTGTAGGCCCCCGCCACGAGGAAGGCCAGAAGGAAGAGCCCCTCGACCAGGACAAAGGACAAAAGGTTTTTCTTAACAAACTCGAAGAAAAAACCACCGGTCCAATTCCATAAAATCAAACCGGAGAAACCCACCAGGATCAAAAAGGCGATCAGAATGGTTCCGCCGTTGAAGGCGGCGTAGCCCAACATCCAAGTCAGGTATCCCATCATCATTAACGCCAGAATCTTGCTGAAGAAATAGCCCTTGTCCGGCAGGTTCTTTAAAACAATAAAGGTGATGGGAAAGGCCGCGAAACCCGCGACCAAAACCACAAACCACCAAAGCAGGATAGAACCCATTCAAAATCCTCCACGAAAATTAAAAAATACGCCAGGCGGACGAAGCCAACCCCATCCCCGTTAGTTCACGGAGGGTGGATTATAGTAAATTTCAACTTGGGGATTCTTGTAAATCAACGGTAAAAAACCCTGAAACTTCGCCAAACCTTCGGCTGAATAACCCGGCTTTTCGGCGGCGCCATGCCTCTCCACCGTACCGACCATCACCAAGCGCACGCCATAAGCGTCCAGCATCTTTTTCGCCGCCGCGGCGTCCGTCATTTGGAAAATTTCCTGGACCGCGTTGACGCGGTTCCGGATATCGTCGCCCAGCCTGGCGCCCACCCATTCCCCCACATGCCCATCCCATCCCATCAGGGCCGGAATTCCCGTAAAGATGGAAAAACGCGAGCCCCAGGTGTTGTAGCCAGCCCCCACGAACTCCATCAAACAAGGCTGGCCCGGGACATGCTCATTTAAAAAGCGGATGGCCGCGTCATCCGGCTGGTTCACCCGGCGGATATAGGAAAGGCCGTTCAAGGTGGGGTTCGCCACAAACCCTCCCCATTGCTGGCGGTAATAATTGAGAAAGCCGTGGCACTTTCGGATGCTCGCCGCGTAGGGGTAAAGGGAAATCATCAGAGCCAATACCGCGAACAGCGATCCCCAGCTGACCGAAACCATCCTCCGCCCCATGTCCTTCCGCTTCTCCATCGCCAAGTATCCGCCGATGAGGGCCATCGCGGTTAAAACCAGGAGGAATAATGTTTCCGCGCTGAAGTCCTCGGCGAATTTCAAAAGGAAAGGCAGGGCGCTGGCCAAAATGGGCGCAAGAAAAAAGTAAGCCACTAAATTAACCGCGACCAAGAAAAGGATTAGCGCCACAACGGCCGGGATCAACTTTTTGATTTTTTTACCGACGATCCTCCAGGCCATGACCAATATCGCCAAATCAAAAATCAAGCCGATCAAGCCGTTGATTCCAGTGGAAAATAAATAGTACAGCATTCCGCCCACGAGGATCCTCGTGGCGACCAATGCGGTTACCTTCGCGATCGGATTCTTGAACCAATTTTTCACAAATCCCGCGAACAATATTCCCGAAACCCCGAGCGCGCTCAAAACGACGACCACCTTGGTGGGCAAAAGCGGGAGCAAGGGAAAAACCATTAAAAGCAGCGCCAAATCCAGCAGGATGGCTTTGACGATTCCATTCCGGATCCATCCTTCGGCAATGACCCAAGCCACGACCGCGCCGATCACCACGAAATCAAGGATATAGACAAAGGTGTTGTGAAACGAGGGAAGAAAGCTTTCCAAAACGACCTCAAGTAAAATGAAAATAACCAGTCCCGAAAGGCCCATGAGGACCCTCCTTGAGGAGGGCGTTTCTTTTTTGACCGCCCCGAACCAATCCACCAGGAATTCCAGGATTCTCGGCGTGAAAACCCCGGCGCCTACGGAAGCCAAAGTCCAAGCGTTGATGCCGTACTTGAACAGCGAGTTGTTCCTCATCCCTTCGCCAAACCCGAAATACTCGCTCATGGCGAAAATTTCCAGCGCCGCGGTTAAAAAAAAGAAAAAGGAAACAACGATATAGGCGAACGAAAGTCCCCGGTTTTGATAAACCTTGACCGCCAGCCCCAGGTGGAAAAAACCCAGCAAAAACAAGATCGAGAATAGACCCAAGTCCAGGGAGGGAGACATGTCCCGCACCAAATGAATGCCTTGAACGACCAAAAGTCCAAGCCAGACCAAACTGACGGTGATGAAAGCCACCCAAGACTCCAGCCGGTTTTTCAGGAACTGTGTCAATATCAACAAAGCCAAGGCTGCCGTCGCGAACAGGCGGGAATAGACCATTTTTTCCGTCGGTTCGGTCCAATGGACCCAGGAGGCTCCCCAAATGACCGCCAGGGAGACAAGGCCCAGGGTCATCATTCCCTGAACCGCGCCACGGGGGGAAGCAAGCCCCTCCAGCGCCCCGAGAAACTTGTCCAAAAACGGTTCTTTTTTCCCCTTGGCCCCACCCTCTTTTCCAATCCAACCCAAAATTCCCTTGGAATAGGGCACCAAAAAACTCAATAGGACAACGGCCAAAAATGAGCCATAGACATTGAAATAATTCCGGAGTGAGGTTCGAATCGTCGGCAAAACCCAAAGGACGGTGCTCTGTTGGGGGTGAAAGTTTACGAAGAAAGGACTCCACAAAAAACCCGCCGCGCCGAGGACAACCGCTAGGCTGATCCCGATTACCAGGAATTGCCTGGAGACAATCCCGGTTTTTTTCTGGAAATACATCCAACCAGCTGCCGCGACAAGGCCGAGAACCCCGAAACCTACCAGGAGCGCCGTAGTCCCCCCGACCGCGTGCGGATTGGCTGCCGGTTTTCTCGCGAGCCACCAGCTCAGCAACAACAAGGCCGTGACAAGGCCTCCAAAGCTCAGGGCGAGCCCCTGGGTTAAGACCTTTCCGTTTAATGGGGATAAGTGGCGGACCAGCAAAACAATTCCAGCCAAGACAAGCCATGTCGGCACTTCCCAGGTATTTAAAAAAGCGATTCCACCCAGTAAAAACCCAGCGGTCAACAACACCAGCCAGTCCTTGGCCCAATGGAAGACCTGGCTTCCCGCGGACATGTAGAAGGACGCCAAAACCCCTATCAATAACATGGCAAAGGGCATGGCCAGGGTATGGGCGTGCAGGTCGCCGAATAAAACGCTGAAATAAGGGAACTCGTTGATGGACAGAGGGGGGATCACCCGAGTGGGTCCCCAAAAATCATAAGTATGGTTCGCCAAGGGAGCCAGGCTCATGGAGGTGAAACACTGGTGAAGGGCCTCCAAATATTGCTTGGCACCGTCCACATTTCCCGCCACCGCGCACAAAAATCCCGCGATCCAGCCGCTCACAAGCCTTCCCGAGAGCGAGTAAGCCAGGCCAAAAGCGCCGGAAAAAATAGTGGCGAAAAGGGTGATGAGGCCCAGGTTGTAGGTCACCGCCGGGACTAAACCCAAGGTCTTCGTGAGGATGCCCATCATCAAATGTCCGTAATAAAAGGTATAGCCGATCGGCAGGCCCGCCATCCACATATTCTGGGGAGGGAAAGACTCGCTCCTGACGACCGAGGCCAAAAATCCAAAATCCATTCCAGCTTCCCCGCCGCCGTTATAGCCTTCCCCCACCGGATCGTGGATATTCGGGTTGTAGATCCTCACGAGGGTAAAGAGGAAAAAAGCCAGGGTAAAAGCCCCTTCCTGGATCAGCCAGGACCTCCCCCATTGGGAATAGAGGGCCTTGATATTTTTCCAATCCCGTTTGTAGGCGTAGACGGACAGAAAGGCCAGCAGTAATAAAAGCGTCCAACAGGATCCCGCCGTGAACCGGCAAAAATGGATGCTGGTCAAGAACCAAACAACCCACGCAAACAAAAAGAAACCTAAAATTTTGCTCAAGGAATAGGCGCCCGAGGGCATGGGGGCGAAAACCCGAAGCGTTAAGGGCAACGTCAAAAGCCCGAGCGCGATTAACAACCCTAACCAGGTGAACCAAGCCCGCAATTGATACGGGACTTTTTCCTCCGGCGCCAGGGGAATGTTGGAAAGGTTGTCCTCGACCACCGGATGTTCGGAGTAATTTTTCAAGACCTGGAGGGTTTTAGCGTCCGGCAGGCCGGGAACCGTGGAAGGGGCGTTGATCACGATTTCGGGAGTAGGTTGAACAGGAGCCGAAACGGATGCAGCGGCAAGGCTTTTCGGCGGTTTGAAACCGGGCTTCGAGGGAGGCGGTTTTGCCGAGGGAACGGGAAGCGCCGCCGCGGTAACCGGGGCCGCCTCTTCCAGCTGCTTTAAAAGCCCGTGATCCTCCAAATATTTATGCCGTTCCGCGATAAAAGCGTCCACATTATCCGGGGTGATCATCCGCATCTTCTCCCGGTCAATCCCCTTCACATAATCATCCGATTCCAAGAGCTTTAAAATTCGTTCCGAGGAGACATTCTCCACTTTTTTGAAAAAATAGACCCTGGGATGGTCGTAAACGGAAAAAGATTCTTCCGCCATATCGTCCGGGTGTTCCCAACCGAAAAGTTTCGGGAAGCTGTGGAATTCCGCGACCATTTTGTACCCAAAAAGCCCCGACCAAAGGCAGCGGTAATAGCGGGAGGTGACGGGATAGGCGTTGAATCCATTGGGCCTGAATTCAGGCGAGGAATCGGTAATGGTATACCAAAGTTTTTTGGAGGCGATGCTGATGTAATCCCCCGTCGGCAGGAGGTTGGCGTAATAGTTTTTCTTGATGGGCGTGTTATCCGTTGGGAAACCATGCATTTCATAAATGGTGATGTCGTGTTCCCGGTAGTTTTGGGGGCCCATGGTGCCCTCCACCCGCGAGTCCATTTGGTGGTCCACGCCGGTGGGCAGGCCGTCGTCCCATGCTTCCTTTAAAATCATGGAATTTAAAGGAACATTCTTGAAGATCCAGACCGAGGATTCAATCCAGGTGTGGGGCACACGGTAAACATGCATATAGGCCATGGAATAAAATAAGCTGAATCCCACGACAACCCCGATGACGGCCTTTCTCAAGTAAGGCTCGAAAACGAATCGTTGCTTGAGCCATATAAAAAAATCCGTCAGAAACCTGGCCCCAAATATACAAAAGGCCGGAATCAAAGGAACCATATAACGGATAAACTTCGTATTCCAGGAGCCGATAAACCCAAAATAAGCCACAAACCAGCCTAAAAGAATCAGGTCCGCCAGGGAAAACTTAAATCCTTTCCCGCGGACAAAGGGCATGGGCATGAGGTATCCGCTTCGAACCGGCGAGGCGAGGTTCAGCAAGAACCTGCCCAGGACCCAAACCATCCCCAAAACCACGGTGACTCCCAACGGCCACCAAAGCTCGACGCTCATCAGGTTCCAGAGGTGGTAAAGGTAGCGGGGCGTGTCCTTAAATTGGAGGACATAACAAGCGTCCGCGATCGAAACCACGTGCCACTCATAATTTTGGGAGGTCATGAACCCTTGGTAGTCGAGCAGGGACCAGGGGGACAAGAGGCAGAAAAGGAAAAAGGAAAGTCCCAAGGCCGCGGCCAATTTTATCCATTGGGGCATCTGCGCGCGCAGCACCTTAAACTCGATGACACCCCAAAGTGAAAAGCCGAATCCCAGAAGGCCAAAAAACAGGAAAAAGGCCCAGCCGATTTTATTGGCTAAGGGAAGATTCATGGAAACCAGGTCCTGAACAACTCCCCGCAGCTTTAATCCAACCATCCCAAAACCGCCGAGCAGGACCGCCAGCAGACAGGCGGCCAGGGCCGAGTACAAACCTCTTTTGCTTTTTTCCCTTTTGTCGTCCGATTCCCACGCCTTGGGTGTTTTTTGGGATAACAGGGCCAAGTGTCCCACCAACAGGATCGCGATATAGAATAGCGAGCTGGTTTTGGAGGCCATGGAAATTCCGAAGGCCGCGCCGGCCAAAAGATAGCTTTTCCAGCTCCCCTTATCCTGGAAAATCCCGGCGGAACAATAAGCCACCACCACGCACATAAAGGTAATCAGTGACTCGGTAATGCAATAGTGGGTTTGCTCAATGCTCACCACGGCGAAGGCGAAAAAGGCGGCGGCCAAAAGTGCCATCCCGGTGTTTTTATAGGCCCTTTGGATAAACAGGTAGATGAACCAAATCGTCAAGGTCGAAAAGAGGGCCGCCCACCAACGGCCGATGATCATGCATTCGCCGTAACCCGTATATTGGTTGCCACCGTGAAGGCGTGTGGCGAAATAAGTCCACAAGGCCAAAACTCCGAGCAAGACCCTTCCCCAGCGGGAAGCCCACGCGAACCAAAGCCCCCCCGCCACCACCAATACCGTAAAGGCCAGGGACGCAATGGCTTTGGGAAAATGGAACTGGTCCGGCAGGAACCCGGGAAGAACCCCCAACAACAACACCACGCCGCAAGCCCCGTAAAAGGGCAAACCGACCCATTCGATCTCAAGAAAGTGGGAGCCTAATCCCGAAATTCCAAAAGCCGCGACGGCAACGACTGCAAAACAAACGAGGGGGAGAATGGGAAAATCAGAGGAAAAGCCCAGGTTGAACCTCAAGCCCTCCAGGGCCCCAAACCAGCTGTTAAAAATATCGAACCGAGTGAAGTGGTTGGGACTGAACTTGATAAAGAGCGCCAGCAGGAACATCAAGGCGGATGCCCCGAAAACCGGCAATTTATGCTTTTCCCGCGAGAAGAACCAGAGCACGGACCCAAACAAAAGGGCCAGCAAAAGCCAATAGGCGCTTTGGGCGTAAGCCGCGTTTCCGCGGAAAAAATCAACCAAGGCTTGGGGCGAGGAAACAAGCTCACCCGTGGCCCGGTACAAATAAACCGGCAATTGGCCGTAAGCGAAAAAATTTACCCGGTAACCCGTACCAGGCTGAATCCCGGAGGTTTGGCCGAGGATGTTGCGCTCATCCGGGTGGAAGGAATGTTTTAAGTCCCAATCCAGGTTGTAAAACCGAAAAGCCCCGCCCAAAAGCGAGACGACCAGGAGCCAAAAGAGGGGTTTTCGAATAAGTTCGGTGGTTAAGAGGCTTTTGACTTTCTTGGCCAATTCTTTTCCTTTTCGATAATACTTTTCATATGGACCGCCCCTATATTCCCTACCCTGCCCCAAACGGCGCTTAGTATATCTTAACTGTTTAACAAATAAAACTTACAAAAGAGCCTGTAACAGGGGGTTAACGGCAAAAAATCTTGGTTTCGCTCAAATTCAGGTTATTGCAAAAAACCTTAAAGGTATAGACTCCGGGACCGGAAAACATGACCCTCCATGCCGTGATTAAATCATGTGTCGGCATTTCACCGAATAAAAGTTTGCGCGGGACGCATTCCGATATTTTTTCCCCTTTGTCGTTATAAAGGGACAGGTCGATTTGAAATTCCCCAACTCCCTCATGATAAAAGCGGGTGAAACTCATGAACTCCGCCGCCATGGGGTACCCGGGAGGGCCGAACCCCTGGAAAACACCCCTTAGCTCGTAATTTTTATTTAAGACATCCTGCTGGATGTTATTGCAGCAAAGAAAAGCCGCCACCTTTGGAAGATTAAGATCCATTTCCCACCTTTTTACGTTTGATAACCCTGCCTTCCCAAACCGACCTGGAGCGGTGAAACGACTTCTCCATCAAGCCGTCCCCCTCCGTGATTTCGGATTTTAAGTTCAACGACAAGCGGACCCAAGCCAGGAGGCTCATGAATAAAACGATAAAGCCGTCCCACAAGGTGGTCCCGGGGCGGTAATAGGCGATCCCCACTAAAAAGTCATTGTCGATTTTAAATCCGGCGCGGGCCGAGATGAGGGCTATTTCCTGGGCGCAGGAATAACGAGCGCCCGTGTAATAATTTAAAATCGGGCGCAGCGTTTTAACTTTTAAAAACCTCAGGCCCGACTCAACATCGTTATATTTCATCCCCGACAGCGCCGAATTGGTCCAAGTCAGGAAGCGGTTTCCCAAAATTTTATAAAGCGGGTAAACGGAGAAGTCCCGCCTCGTCAGAACCACATCCACTTTTTTACGGGTAAAATACTTGACGATTTCGGCGATATATTCCGGCTTGTGCTGGCCATCGGCGTCGATCGTTACCACGATATCCTCGTCCCCGGCCAAACCCAGTTTTCGAAGGTAGAGGACGAACAAGAACCCGGACTTGAGCGCGCCCGCCATGCCGCCATTCAGCGGCCGGTTGACGATATAGGTCTTTCTTTTTTTCCCCGCGAACCGTTCCAAAATCAAAAGGCTTTCGTCGGTGGATCCATCATTCACGCAAACAAGGCTATCCACCCTGGGGAGAATCCGCCCCAGGACATTCTCCAGCGTCTTCGCCTCGTTAAAAATCGGTATGACCGCGATGACTTTGGGCATCCATCCCCTTGCTTAAACTGCGGCGAAATAAAAAAACCCGAACCCCATCCCGGGATTCGGGTTTTACGCATCCGGTTTAAAAAAGAAATTCTTCGAAAGACTTGCTTAAGTCCGTCGTCGGCAAGTTACTGGCGTCGTAATAGGGCACCTTCGCCGGCGCGTACTTTTTCAGCATGGGCGCCTGGGCCTGCATGCGCTCCACGTAAGTCGGAAGTTTTATTTCGTAGAAAATCCCGACCGGCGCACGCTCGCCGTGGTAATGAGCCATCTCAAAAGCCTTCTTTTGCTTTTCGGAGACCTCGTCAAAATTCGTCGGATCTTTTACCGATCCATCGTGTCCCGCCTCGTTGATATTGAAAACCCGCGAAACCTGCGTATTCTCGCCGGGGCCCTTCACTTTTTTGTTAAACCACTCCGCCGTATGGAGGTCGTTAAAAGTCGGGCAAGGTTGGAGGACATCCAGGAGGGCCATGCCCTTATGCTCGATCGCTTTTTTGATCATTTCCTTCATGTGTTTCCCGTCAAAAGCGTAGCAGCGGCCAATCCAAGTGTATCCCGCGCTCAAGGCCAAAGCCAAAGGCTGGATGGCGTCATTGGTATTGGGTAGCGGCAGGGATTTCGTCTGCTGCCCCCTGCCCAAGGTCGGGGAAGCCTGGCCCTTTGTCAAACCATAGACTTCGTTGGTCATCACGATGTAGGCCATGTCCACATTCCGCCGGCCCGCGTGCACGAAATGACCTGCCCCAATTCCATAACCATCGCCGTCGCCACCGACCGCGATCACCTCCAAGTCGGGATTCGCCAATTTCGCGCCGACCGCGAAGGGAAGCACCCGGCCGTGGAGGGTATGAACCCCGTGGCTGGCCATGTAGTTGAACACTTTTCCCGAACAGCCGATCCCGGCGAACACCATGGTCTCCCAGGGCGGAAGAGCCAGTTCGGCGCAGGATTGCTGGAGTGACTGCAGGATCCCGAAATCGCCGCAGCCCGGGCACCAATCGTTATGGACGTCGCTTTTATACGCGGCGACCGTCAATGGGGTCTGAAGTTTAGAGGCCATAGGTCAACACCACCTTTTCAATCGACATTCCCGTTAACGGGTCCACTTCAGCGGCAACCTGCTTTTTCGAAAACTTCTCCATGGAATCCACGATCTCATTCAAGGACATGGGTCTCCCCGTGTACTTGATGATTTGAGCCGGTATAAAAATTCCGGTACCCATGCGGATCAAATGCCCCAACTGGGTTCCGAAATTATTCTCGACCATGACTAATTTTTTGGCTTTTTTCAGGATCTTTTCGCAGGCGATGGGGAAGGGGTGCAGCATGCGAAGGAAAAGAAAATTAACATTGATCCCCTTCCCCTTTAAGACCGGGAGAGCGTCCTCGATCACACCATAGGTTGAACCCCAACAGACGATAGTAAAGTCGGCGTTCGGGTCGCCTTGGAGCGTAAATTGGCGGTCTTCCGGAATTCGCTCCAGCATGAGGCGGTATTTGCTCATTCTTTTTTCGTGCATCTTCCGGCGGGTTTCCGGGTTTTCGGTGATGTGTCCATAGTCATCATGTTCATCCCCGGTCATCCAATAGGGGCTTCCCTCCTGGCCCGGATAAGGCCTGGGGGATATTACCGTTTTAGAATCGGGCCTGAATCGGGGGAACCCTTTTCCATCGGCGATCGCCACTTCCAATTCCTGCGCGGAGGCCAGCCTGCCTCGGTCAATCAATAAATGGTCTTCTTTAAACGGCGGAATAGTTTCGAGGCTATGGGTCAGGAACTTATCATTGAGGATGACCACGGGAGTCTGGAAATTGTCGGCGTAATTAAAAGACTCGAATGCCAGTTGAAAATGATCGTTAATCGTGGAAGGCGCCATGACCAACCTGGGATATTCACCGTGTCCGCCAAAGGCTGAGAACATTAGGTCGCCCTGTTCATTCCGAGTGGGCAAACCGGTGGAGGGTCCTCCGCGCTGATAATTGAAAACCACAATCGGAACCTCGTTCATTCCGCCCCATCCCAAGCCTTCGGCCATTAAACAAAAACCAGGTCCGGAAGTCGCGGTGGAGGCGCGGACGCCCGTGGTAGCGGCTCCGAGGGCCATGTCCATGGCCGCGATTTCGTCCTCGCACTGAACCACCGCGATGCCGTATTCGGGATGGCTTTCAAGATAATTGCTCTCATCGGTCGCAGGGCTGATGGGATAATAGGATTGGTACCTGCAGCCCGCCTTCAGCTTGCCCAGGGAAGTGGCTTGGGCGCCATTGATCAAAAGGCGCTTCGGCGTGTTTTTTTTCGGCTCAAGATGATATGGGAACTGGTCGTGCATTTCATCCGGCAGGGCGTCCACCGCTTCATAGGCCTTTTTCACCGCCGCCATGTTAGGCGCGACCAATTTAGCTTTTTTCCCGGTGAACAGGCGCGACAAGGTTTCTTCCATTTGGGAGATGTCCATACGTAAAAGCGCCATGGAAGCAGCGACCGCGATGGTGTTTTTCATGATGGAAAGCGTCCCATATTCCATGCCCGTCACTTCGGCGACATGCCGGATAACGGTGTTGAAATCGATGGGAAGCGTAATCACTCCGGATTTTAAATTCAGATCGTCCAACATGATCTTGGTCGGGTCATAAATGAGGGCCCCGCCCTTTACTACTTCGTGCGAATGGAGCCTGGCGGTGGAGTCCTCGAAAGTCGCCAGTATATGGACATCGTCCACATGGCTATGGATCGGTTTTTCCGAAACCCTAACTTGGAAATAACTGTGCTTGCCCTTGATGTTCGAATGGTACTCACGTTTTCCGAATACCCACAAACCCGCCGTAGCGCAGGCCTGGGAAAAAAGATTCGCGGATGAGTCCACCCCTGTTCCCTGGGGTCCGCCGATCATCCATGCTACTTCGTTCAATACTTTCATTATCTATCTCCTGAAAATGGCTCTCCTCGCCCCCAACCATCCGGCGCAGGGTTAAAATATAAGGGTTTCTTTGATAAAAAACAATTCGTTATGGGGTTTTTACCCCACTTTCCCCGCCGGTCCAAAGCAGGCCAATAGCAGCAAAAACAAGCCTAAATGACTGAACCGTTTCGGGATGGAACCCCCGGCCAAGACCCGCGGCCCTCAACCCAACCTGGCTCCGGAACCGTCACCAGAGGTTCCGATCCTTTTCTTCGCGCCTTCGCGCCCGGTCCGCCAGAACCTGTTTTCGGGACTGGTGGATCCTGGACTGGGGTTTTATGACCCAAACCTTCCTCATTTTTTTCGGTTTTGGTTTTTTCATGGAGGTCCAGATCGTTTATGGGTTCCGAAAAGAACAAAAACAGGTTCTTGTTTCCCATTATCCAAAGATGGCTTAAAATTCAAACAAGAATTTGAGTTCAACTCAACCACGAAGGGCCGACCCTTGCCCAAATTTCCGCCACGAATTCCGAGCCCCGGCTTTCCCGCGCCTTTTTTTCTGGCCCTCCTATTCTTATCCGTTCTTGCCCTTTACCTCCCCACCTTAAACCCTTCCCTTTTCCGAAACGATTCTCCCGAAACCATTACCGCCTGCGTGACCCTGGGAATAGCCCACCCCCCCAGCTATCCCCTCCACAGTCTCCTGGGCAGACTATTTTCCCTCCTCGGGATCGGCAATCCCGCATTCACCCTTAATCTTTTTTCCTGTTGTTTGTCCGCACTGGGCGTTTGTTTATTCGCGGGGGGCCTGCGGATCCTGTTCCTCAGCCTCGGCCCCTCGCCAGCGGCGGCAAAAACCTCATTCCTTCCCCTATCCCTCTTGGCAGGTTCCTGGATGTTCGCCTTTTCAGGAAATTACTGGAGCTGCTCGCTCTCCGCCAAGGGCGGTATTTACATCCTGCAAATGGTACTCGACCTGGCCTTAATCTTTAACCTTCTTCGGTTAATCCAACTCGGAACTTTCCGTCCCTATCCTTTAGGCCAAATTTATTTTTTGGCTTTTTTGTTCTCAGCCGGCCTGGTCAATCATTGGCCTACCCAAACACTATTAGTGCCGGCGCTGGCTTTCCTTTTTTTTCGCCTAACCCCTCCCCATTCAACCGTCGGACGCCCCAGCGGCCTCAAGATGTTTTTTACCATCGCCTCCTTCGCCGCGCTGGTCCTGAGCTTATATTTATACCTGCCCCTTAGGGCCGGCCAGTACCCGGAGCTGAACTTCGGCTGCCCCAATACGGCCTACCGATTCATGGCCTCGGTCCTCCGTTTAAGCTACGCCAGGGTGGAAACCTTGTTTTCGGCGGGACCCTACACCCTATCAACCCTAACCGAAAAAGCTTCTTATCTTTTACGGCGCCTGCTTCATGAATTTCATCCCCTGGCATGGGTATTCTTCGCCAGCGGAATCCTTTCCCTCGCCCGCCATAAAACAACCCTATATTTCATCCTGCTAATATTCACGACGACAACCCTCGTGAACTTGTTTTATTTGCAAGCCATCCCCATCGAGTTTTGGCACATCGATGACCACCTCTTATCCCTCAATTGGACCTTTGGCCTGATCACGGCGGTCGGACTCTATTCGACCCTCAACCTGGTTGGGAATTTTCAGCGCCCCGTCCCAAAAAAAGCCCTCTTCCTATCCTTGGGCCTGGGACTTCCGCTTCTCGTTTATGCGTCCCACCACCGCCTCAATGACCAAAAAAAACAATTTCTATACCGCGGATATGGACTGGCGGGCCTTAAATCCATGGAGCGAAATTCCGTCTATTTCGCCGAAACGGATTTCGATTATTTTTCGATGCTTTATCTAAAACAAGTCGAGGGCAAAAGGAACGATATTATTCTTATCTTGACCCCTTTATTAACCAGGCCTTACGAATACCCGTTGATTCAAAAATCCAATCCGGACCTCTTTCCCGCCGGCGCCATTTTCCCAGGCGGTGAATTAAACGAGGAACTGTTTTTTAACCGGTTGGGCCAGGGCTCACTGGGCCGGCCCTTTTATTGCGCTTTTTCCAACGGGACTTTCGCGGAAATGTATCTGCGCCACCACGAATCCTTCCATTTCCAACCCTCCGGAATCCTCATCAAATGCATGGGATCCAACCGGCCGGCGGCCGCAGGGGATTTAATCGTCCCCTTAAATGATTTTTGGGAGCACTACCTCCAGCCGGAAAGTCTTCATCCCCAGCCGATCAACGGCCTTTTCCTTGGAATCTGTTCCCACCCCTTTACCAATGCCGCCTACTATCTGGAAATGAAAAATGATTTCAGCCGCTGGGACTGGTTTTACGAGAGGGCCTTGAGCCTCATTCCAAAGGGTGTTTGGCTCGCGGACGCATGGGTGAAAAAAGCCGAGGGAAATCTATTGGCCGGGCAAAAAGGCGAGGCTTTTGGCGCTCTTGAATCGGCGGCGCTTGAGTATTTAAAGGCAGGAGATATCGAAAAAAGCAAAACCAGCCTTCAAAAAGCCCTCGCCCTCTTTCCCGGCGACCAAAGGCTGAGGGGGATTTTGGATCAATTGGAAACGGTCCAATAAAAAAACCCAGCCCCTCTTTCGAGGAACTGGGTTCGTTTAAAAAATCCCGG
>CAZUXW010000012.1:0-56624 GCA_964624625.1 uncultured bacterium | reverse complement strand
AGGCGTCCTTATCATCCTGCTTCTTGGCGTAGGCGTCGCCCATCATGTTGTAAACGTGGGGATCATAGGGATCCAAGCTGAGGAGCTTCTTATACTCCTCGATAGCTTTATACCATTCCGCGCTTTGCACGTAGAGGAACGCCATTTTTACGATGAGGGCTTTATCGTCGGCCACTAAGAACTCCTAAATTTCACCACCAAGACACCAACGGCACCAAGGACGGCGAAATAAAATATCGAAATTTCGGAAAACGATACATCAATCCATTATCCCAGACTTCAGGAATAAATTCTTTCTTGGTGCCCTTCGTGACCTTCGTGGTGAAAAGGATTTTTGGATTTTCAGGTTTTCAGGCTCTCAACGGAATAGGCGATGACTTTTTCCGCTTTGCCCTTCACTTTAATGGGATCCAGCATGGTGGCGTTGACTTTGTGCTTCACGCGCTCATAAGTGGCGGCGGAGATGAGGATCTGCCCCTTTTCCGCGACCGATTCCAGGCGCTGGGTGAGGTTGACATTGTCCCCGATCGCCGTGTACTCCATCCTCTCGTTGGAACCGATATTGCCCACGACCGCCTCGCCGGTGTTGATCCCGATCCCGATATTGACTTCCCGCTTCCCTTCCATTTTCCACTTGGCCTGGAGTTCCTTCATCTTTTCGCTCATTTCCAGCGCCGCCAGCACCGCCCTCTCGGCGTGGTCCGGCATGTCGATGGGGGCGCCGTATACGGCCATGATGGCGTCGCCCATGAACTTGTCCAGCGTACCCTCGTACTTGAAGATGATGGAGGTCATGGCGGTGAAATACTCGTTCAACAGATGGACCACCTCCTCCGCGCTCAGGACCTCGGACATGGGGGTGAAGCCCCGGATGTCGGAGAAAAAGATGGTGATGACTTTTTTCTCGCCCCCCAGCTTCAGTCCGTCCTGGTGCTGGAGGATGCGGTCCACCACGCTTTTGGTGACGTATTTGGAGAAGGCGCCCTTGATGACCTCCTTTTCGCGCAGGCTCTTGGCCATGTTGTTGAAGGCGTCGGTCAGGTCGCCCAGTTCGTCAGACCTTTTGATGTTGATATTTTGGTCGAAATTGCCGGCCGCGATGGCCGAAACACCGGACACCAGCAGGCGGATGGGCTTGATGAGGATGGTGACGAAAACCGTCATGCCGATGATGCCGATCAGGAGGATGCCCACCGTGGTGAGGATGATGGCCACGGCCACGTAGCGCACCACCCTGGTAATCGTGTTCTGGTTCATGCCCAGATGGATCTCGCCGATCCGGTGGTTTTGGACGCGTTCCCGGATGGATGCGGCGATATCATATAGAACCTGCCCATGCTCCCCCTGAAAGGCCTGGGTCAAAATAGGCTCCTCCCCCAGGGGCCTCAACCCCGCGCGGGGAATATAGGTTTCATGCTCCATCACCTTTTTCATGCTGTTTTCCTGGTGTTCGCGGTCCTTGTCGCTGTAGGCCAGGTATTTTCCATTGTTATCAAGTAGAAGGGCGTATTCCATGTCCCCGGTCTTCAAAAGACCCGCGTCCTGCCACAAGAATTTCTGGACCACCTCATTCAAAACGTTGCTTTGCTGGAGAAGCTGCTCCTGCCAGGGCTGCAAACCCGAGGGAATGTTCCGGACGGAGGAGCCGGATTCCAATTTCATCGCGTCCTTGACCGATTGCATCAGAATAATCTGGTCCTCGCCCATTTCAACCCCTCCTTGGAGGGTGGTCGCCTGGGAAACAATTCGTAACAGCGGATCCTCGCTGTTCAGGGCCAAGCTGCGGACCTGCGCTTCCCCGCGCTCGATGACCTGCTGGATGAGGGTTTGGCGCATTTGGTCCAGGACCAGCCAAGTCACCACTCCCATGACCACGCAAATCAGGAAGGTGAGGACCAGGATGAACTTGATTCGGAGTGAAAAAAGATGGTGCTTTACGATCGGCTTGGCAGGGGCTGTGGGCGCTTGGGTTGGAGCCGGCATACTTAAAAAGTCTCCCGTGAAAGGGTGTGGGGAACAAAGACAGGGCTACTATAAACAAGGGGTAATACAGTGTCAAATGCCGCACAAATAGTCGCTGTTTTCACCGCCAAGACACCAAGAACGCCGTTCGACAAGTAAAACAGCGATCATTATTTTCAGTTTTTAACTTGGCGTCTTTGTGTCTTGGCGGTGAACTGATTTGTCAGGTTGCCTGCTCCGGAACGGTGTCCTGCGACGGGGGCGGTTCCGGCTGGTTCGGGGTTGATTCGTCCTCGGGCGCGGGAGCGAGCCCCAATTTCGACTCCCGGCGGCGAAGCTCACCTTCCATTTCCTTGAGGAACTCGGGCGAGGGTTTATCCCCGGCCAATTCCTGGATCTCGGAAACTTTGGGCATGTCGGACAAGTCTTTTAATCCGAAGTGGATGAGGAACTCGTGGGTCGTGCCGTAAAGAAGGGGGCGCCCGGCGGTCTCGGCCCGTCCCAGGATGCGGATCATTTTTTTCTCCAGGAGGTTCTGAACCAGGTTGCTCACTTCCACCCCGCGGATGGCCTCCACCTCGGCCCTGGTCACGGGCTGTTTGTAGGCGATGATGGCCAAAGCCTCCAGGGCCGCCTTCGACAAGCGGGTCTTGGAGATAATCTTGTAAAGCTCCTTGGCCCAACGGTGGTATTCAGGCCTGGTCACGATCTGGAATCCCTCGGCGATCTGGACCAATTGGAAGCTGCGGTTGAGCTGGTTAATCTCGTCCAATAGCTCCGTAAAGGCCTTTTGGACCTCCTCGACCGAGGTGTCCTTGATGATATTGGAGGCTCTTTTCGCCGAGAGCGGGGTCTCGCTGACGAACAAAAGGCTCTCCAGGACTTGCTTGAGTTTCTCGATTTCCATTTAAACCATTCCTCCAAGGGAACCATCTATTTACCACAAGCCCCTACAGGGCCACAAAGTACACTAAGTAAGGCCCTCAAGATAATCAAAAATCAAATAATTTGATCCGTCGTTTTTTTCGCGGACTTCGCGGCCCTGTACGGGGCTTGTGGTTATTCGTTTTTTTATTAAGCCGGGCCGGGGTTTTCCGGAACCTCGTTTTGAAGCAGGTACACTTCGATCTCCCCGAAATTGGTGTTTTGAAAAACCTTGACCAGTTTCAAGCGGATCAATTCCAGCAGGGCCAGCAATACGATGATCTTCTCGATCTTGGTGGGGCAGGCTTCCAGCAGGGGCCGGAACACCACCTTGTGGTGGACCTGGAGCATGTCCATTAAATCATTGATTTTTTGGGAGACGGTGATTTCCGGGCGGAGCAGTTCCGCCGTCACGTCCTCCTGGGTGTGGATCAAAACGTCCTTAAAGGCGGCCAGGAGTCCGAAGAGGGTGACTTCCTCCAAATGCTCCTCTTCCCCCACTTCCTTCACTTCCATTGAAACCTTGCGCGACAAAATATGGTTGCGCAGCTTTTCCAGGTCCAGCAATTGGTCCGCCGCGTCCTTGAATTTCTTGTACTCCACCAGGCGGCGCATCAGCTCCAGGCGGGGGTCCTCCTCCGGCTGGTCCGGCGTGGGATCCACCGGCAGGAGCATCCGGCTCTTGATCTGCATCAGGGTCGCTGCCATCACCAGAAAATCCCCGGCGATTTCCAGATTGAGGGTCTTCATGATCTCCAAGTAGGCCAGGTATTCCTTGGTGATTTTCGAGATGGGGATGTCGTAGATATCCAGCTCATGCTCCTTGATCAAATGGAGCAAAAGATCCATGGGGCCGTCAAAGGAGGGAATCGTGATCTGGTAGGTCGGACGCTGGTCCTCCGCCCCCAGGATTTCCTTGATGGTCACCGTGGAGACAGCCGTGGATAACGAAACGGAAACAGCCTCGGCCTGGTTTTGGTCTTGGTTTGACTCGCTCACAAGCGCCCCTTCAGGATCATATGGAAGAAATTTCCCTCTTAATTTTTGAAACGGGTAAGCCGGCGGCTTCATAGACTAACGCCATGGTTGGGGCGGCCGCTTTCCGGGCCTGGCGGGCGGCGGTCAGCAACACATCTTCCACCAGATCGGGTTTTTCATCCATCTTTTTCCGGCGCTCCCTGGTTTCCGACCCGAACACTTCCTCTAATTTCGCCAGGAGCAATTTTTTCGCGTCCCCGTATCCCATCCCGCCCTGGCGGAATCCCTTTTCCATCTGGACCGCCTCTTCCGGCTTGGCGACCAGCTTATAGAGGAGGTAAATCACGTTTTGATCCGGGTCCTTGGGCTCGCTGACGCCCTTGGAATCGGTCACGATATTCATGATCTTTTTCTTGATTTCGGCCGGTTCTCCAAAGATGGGAATGACGCTGGCCTCGTCGCTCTTGCTCATCTTACCCCCGGTCAAGCCCATGACTTTCGGTGTTTCGCTGAGGATGCCCTCGGGCAACTTGAAAACCTCTTTTTTAAACGTGTTGTTGAAATAGCCGGCCATGTCCCGGCACATCTCGATGTGCTGGATTTGGTCCTGTCCCACCGGCACCTTGTCGCTTTGATAGATCAGGATGTCCGCGGCCATCAGGGCCGGATAATAGAAAAGACCCAGGCTGGGAGCCAGCCCTTTAGCGACCTTGTCCTTGTAGGAATGGGCCCTTTCCATCAGGCCCATGCCGGTGACGGTGCTGAGCAGCCAGGCCAACTCGGTGACCTCGGGAACGTCGCTTTGGCGGAACAGAAGGGCTTTGGCCGGGTCCAGACCCAAGGCCAGGTAATCGGCCGCGGCCATAAAGGTGTACCGGCGGAGCTGTTCGGCGTCCTGGAGGGTGGTAATGGAATGATAATTGGCGATGAAGTAAAAGCACTCGCCCTGGTCCTGAAGCAGGATATGGTTGCGGATCGCCCCGAAATAATTTCCCAAATGGAGCCGGCCGTTGGATTGGACGCCGGATAGGTAGCGGACAGGTTTTGGATTCGGATCAGGCAAGAAAGCCTCTTTTAAAAATGTTAGATGCCCATCATGCCGCTGAAATCCCCCAGGCCGACCCAATTCATGGCCGCGCCCAAAAGAACGGCGGCGGGAATAAAGATGATATTCAGGATACCAAACCGCAGCAGGAGATAGATAAGAATGATGCTGTAGGGCTCCAACCGGGACATTTTGTAGGACCACTTGCCGGGCAATATCGCCTTTAAAAGCCAACCACCGTCCAAGGGCGGAATGGGGATCAAATTAAAGACCGCCAAATAAAAATTCATTATCAGGAACAGGGTCAACAACCGCAGGACATTCATCTGCATGATCTGATCCATTTGGAAAAAATGGGCCTGGACAAAAAGGGATAAAACCAGGAGCGAGCCTATCCCAAGAAAAATGTTCATCAGGGGCCCCGCGACCGCCACCAGGCACATGTCGCGGCGGGGTTTGGGAAAGTTTTCCGCCGTGATCGGGACCGGTTTGGCCCACCCGATCAAGGGAAGACCGGGGAAAATAATCATCAAGGCCGGAAAAAGGAGGGTACCCAGGGGATCCACATGAACCCTCGGATTAATGGTCAAACGGCCCAGCATCTTGGCAGTGGGGTCCCCCAGCCGGTTGGCGGCCCAGGCGTGGCCGAACTCATGCAGGCAGAGGGAAAATATCAAAACCCCCAGCTGCAAAAGGCCTTCCAGAATTCTTGATTCGCTCAAATTCCATCCTCCGTCATTGGTCGATGCCCTTGGAACCCTTCGGGGGCCCGGCAAGCCAGATAGTTATATGCCCCGGAAAGACGGCTGACAACCGATAACTGTCCCTCAGGAGGCGAAGGATTGCCTCACCCAATCCAGCGTTTGCCTTCGATTCTTGAACTTTCCGTCCAATTGGCCGTTCAAGGCCTCGAGCAGGATAAAGGAATATTGGAACCCGGGGGGGATCCCCATATTTTGAAGGTCTTTTCCCCTCACCCAGGGCACGGCTTTTTGGATTTTGATGAAATAGGCCGCCAATTTTTTCTTGAGCCCCGGCGAAGCGGCGGCCATTAGGAAACACTGGACTTCCGGCATGAGGGAACAAAGATGGCGGTACATCCGGCTGGCGGTCATCGCTTCCCCTTCCAGCGTCTTGAGCAGGGCCGGATAGGACTTGGCCGATTGGAATACTATTTTTTGCTCCACCCGGGACATCATCAGCCGTTTGGAAAGGGCCGCGGCTTGTTTTTCATCGGGGTTTAAAAGCAGGGCCTGGAACCAAACCATCTTTTCCTCCTCCAGGGGCATTTTATGGGTCCGGAAAAAACCAATCGCGGCGGCGATATGGGGAAGGACCTTCTGGGCTGCGGGGGAAACTCCCAAAGAGGAATGGATATGGGGAAGAATCCCCAATTCGTCCAGGCGCCACACGGCCTTTTCCGGACGGGGTTCCTGAAAAATCAGGCGCAGCTCGTTCCGGAGCCTTTCGCCGGAAACCCTCTGGACGAAGTCGCCCTTCACCGAATCCATCAGCCACTTTTGAGTCTTGGCCTCGATGCGCTTTTTAAACCTTTGTTCGAACCGGACCGCCCTGAAAATACGGGTGGGATCATCCACGAAGCTTTTCTCGTGCAGTGCCCGGAGCCTCCCCTTGCGCAAATCCTCCAGCCCCTCAAAGGGATCCAGCAGTTTCAGGAAATACCCCGGCGACAAGCTCAGGGCCATGGAATTGATGGTGAAATCCCGGCGGTAAAGGTCCTGGACAATCCCGCTCTTCGTCACCTTGGGCAGGGCCCCCGGTTTCTGGTAGCTTTCGGTCCTTGCGGTCGCCACGTCCACCTTGCCGAACCCCGGGATCACGACGATGGAGGTCCCGAATTGGGTGAAAGCCTCCACTTCCGATCCCGTGAGGCGCGCCAGTTTCTCGGCGAAAGTGATGCCGTCGCCCTCCACGGTGATGTCGATATCCATGCCGGGCCGGTTTAAAAATAAGTCCCGCACGAATCCGCCTACGGCGTAGGCCGCCTCGCCCCTTTCGTCGGCTAAACGTCCGATTTTCTTGAGGAGGGCGAGGGTCTTGGCGGGAATCTTGAACTTATGGGTTTTCATGGATCCTCATTTCAAACATTAAAATTTCCCGCCGCTTGGAAGGCGTTTTCAAAATGCCGAATCTTCGGCCATCCCAGCCAATTTTGTTCCGGCCCAATCGTGACGACGTCGAACCGGCAGTTTCGGGGCCCTTCCGGGTGCTGGGCTAAGTAAAAGGCCGCCGCGCCGGACAACCGCCTCACCTGGCGGGGCGACACGGCCTCCAAAGGGCTGCCTTGGAGCTTCCCCCTGCGGGTTTTAACCTCCACGAACACCAGCAGGCCGCCGCGTTGAGCCACTAGGTCGATTTCGCCCTGGCCCACCCGGTAATTCCTTTCAATAATTTTATACCCTTTCAGCCGTAAATAGGCCTCGGCCTTTTCCTCGCCGCTTTTCCCTTTTTGGTAGGTGTTTAACGCTTCTTTTTTCATTTTCACCACCAAGACACCAAGTCACCAAGAAAAACCAAGATTCTTTTGTTTCTTTTTCCAAGGATAACCCCCCTGGAGTCTTGGCGCCTTGGCGGTAATAAAATTTTACCTTTATTCCCATCCACGCCTTTTAGCCTTGAACAATTCGCGAAGGGACTCTACTTCCCTTTCCGTCAGATGTTCCACCGCTGCCCTTTTGATCTGAAGCCCCACCTGCTGAAGCTCACCGGGCGCCGCGGCGGCCATTAATTTTTCCTTCCAAAAACCGAAAGGCCCGCCCGGGGATTGCCGGGCCAGGGTTTCCATCACAGGCCCGAAGGTTAAACGGTGCTCGGGGCAGGGACCCAGTTCCCCCAGGGCTTTTAAATGCTCTTCCGTACCATAGCCCTTGTGTCCGCCAAAACCATAAGCGGGAAACTTTTCGTCCATCTCGCCCATCAAACGGTCCCTTGTGACTTTGGCCAGGATGGAAGCCGCCGCGATGCTGGCCGAAAGCGCGTCCCCATGGATGATAGGTTTTTGGGGAATGTTGGAAAGTTTGGGAAGGGGCATGGCATCGGTCAATAAAAAATCGGGGGAAGGCGTCAAGAGGCTGACGGCCCTTTCCATCGCCAATTGGGCCGCCCGGTAAATGTTGATCCGGTCGATTTCTTGGACGCTCGCCTGGCCCACCCCGAAACTGACCGCCATCCGGCTGATCATGGCGAACAGCCCGTCGCGTTTATCCGCGGACAATTTTTTGGAATCATCCACACCCGGAAGACGCGCGCCGGGGGGGAGGATCACCGCCGCTGCCACGACCGGTCCGGCCAAGGGGCCCCGGCCCGCCTCATCCACGCCGGCGATGAATTGGTATCCTTTGGACAGGCCTTCCCTCTCGTAAACCCAAAGTTTTTCCAGGCGTTGGTTTTCTTTTTCGACTTTCGCCGCCCGTTTCTCGAACTTGGCGAGCAGCTGCCTGGCGCCGGCCCGCCGGTCGTCTTTCAGCAAACCCCGGATCCTTTCCAGGGATTTGGCGGGGGAGTTTTCTTTTAGGGCCTGGGCTTCAATTTCCTGGAGTGGTGGTTGGCTGGACATCGGTTAAACCGCCTTTTTCCAAATCAACTTCATGCTGGGGGGCCGGTTTGCCTTTGGGAAGCGGCAGGGGGCCGGAGGGAAGGCCGTGCGGGACCGGCGATTCTCCCGCGATCAGGGTCACCGGAGCGGCTTCCGTTAATACCCTGTCCGATGATTTTAATAGGGCCTTCAAGACGACCGGGTACTCTTTTTTCTCGCCCTTCTTTTCCTGAAGGATAATCGTCACGGTCTTCATTTCGGACGAAGCCACCGTTCCAATTTCCCAATCCAAGTTGTTGTCCTTCATTTTCCAGGCTCCGGTCACGGCCACCGGTCCATGGGCTGCGGTTTGGCCGGGGGAGGAATCCGGGCCGGGAGTCACCGTGCCAGTCACGGTGGGCGTCATGGTCGGCGGGGCCGGCGCCGCAGGCCCCGCGGTTTCCCCAGGAACCGCCGGAGTCGGCGTGGAAGTCGCTTTGGGCTGGAAAGGCTCAAAACCTTTGGGCATGGGAAACTCGAAAACCGCGAAAGAAGACGGTTTGGGGCTTTGGTTCATCAGGGTATAGGTAATCGTCCAAAAAGGATTGGCCCTGACGGGCTTTTTGGAGACTTCCCCTTTAAATAAAAAAGAGAACTTGGATAATTCCCCATTAGGCTGATATTTGAGGATCGTTCCGTTCGACCCCACCACGAATCCCAAGTCCTTATAAAAGGAAAGGGCGTTCAGGGCCGGTTTGGCCGCGGGTTTTTGATGGGAAATCCAGCGGCTGCCGTCGTAATAAATGAGGGTTCCGTCCTGGCCCGTGGCCCAACCGTTGTTGTCGTCCTTCATGGAGATCTGGTACAAATCGAATCCTGAGAAGGCGCTCCCCATCTTGTTCCAGGTGGTGCCGTTATACCGAAGGATATTCCCGAAAGCCCCTACGATCCAGGCCTGGACATCGCTGATCACCGAGACCGAGTTAAGCCGTTCAGTGGAGGGACTGGAGGGATAAAGCTGCCATTTTTGCCCGTCGTAGCGAAGGATGGTTCCCCGGCCGCCGACCGCCCATCCGTTATTTTGATCGGACAATCCCACTCCATAAAGGTCTTCCGTGATGGTGGTGGGAGCGGCGCCGGCCGTTTCCGCGCTCAAGGCCCCCAACTTTCCCCAAGAGACCCCGTTATAGGTCAGAATGGTTCCATTCGAGCCCACCACCCAAACCGTCTTGGAACGGGTGACATCCACGCTATATAAGTTTTCCTGAGTTTGGGTTGCTTCCTGGCTCCAGGCGCCGTTCTTGTAGGAAAGAATGGTTCCGTGGCTTCCCACCATCCAACCCTCGTTCTCGTTGGCGAAAGTAACGGCGAGCAGATTCTCATTTTTGGCCAGCCCCGTATCCACCTTGGACCAGGTTTCACCGTCGTATTTCAGGACCACCCCATTATTTCCGCAGGCCCACCCTAAGTTTTTGGAAACTAAAAAGACCCCGTTGAGGGGCTCGGTAACGGTAAAAGTAACCGGAAAGGCGGACCAGTAAATGACGTCCGAATCGGCTGAGGATGCCGAATCAGGCTGGGAGGACTTGGCGGGGGTCAAGGGATTGACCGCCCCGCTCCCGGTGCAGCTTGCATGGAGGACCATTAGAAGAACCGCGAATCCACCGCAAAAGCGCAAGGACGCCAAGAAAGACTTTTTTTTCATAACCGTTCTTTAAAGCGAGTTTTTGGCGGCAACTGGAACCAGGGACCCTTCAAGGGCCTCATGGCCCCGGGTGAAACCAAACGGCTGGTAACCGACGTCCAGTATCCTACCTTTGAACGGGGGGAGGTTCAAGTTGATGGCTCCAATAAAAAAGCCGTTCTGGTTGTCCAGAACGGCTTGGTTTTATTTGAAAAGATCTTAACTGGAACCTGAGACCTTATCCCAGGAACCCTTGTCGTTAAGCTTTTTCCGTTTTCTCGGCCTTGGGGGCCTCGACGGCGGGAGAAGCCTCGACCGGCGCTGCCGTTGGGGCCGACTCGGCGGCTCCCTCGGAGGGGACTTGGATCCCCTTTTTGCTTTCCTGGATCCGGGCGTCCTTCTTGTTCAGCTTGCCCCTCAGGTAGAACAACTTGGCCCGGCGGACTTTGCCGGCCCGGATGGTCTTAACATCCTTGATCATGGGCGATTGGAAATAGAAGGTTTTTTCCACCCCGACGCCGTAGGAAATTTTGCGGACCGTGAAGCGCATCTTGGCCCCGGCGTTCTGGATGCCGGTCACCACTCCCTCATAGACCTGGATGCGTTCTTTTTCGCCTTCCTTGATGCGGAGGGAAACTTTCACCGTATCGCCGACCCGGAAAGGGACCGCCTTCCGGATGATTTGGGCTTTTTCAATTCTTCGAATGGTCTCGTTCATGACTCAACTGCTCCTTCATTTTACTTTTAGGCCGGGATAGGATCACCCTGGCTCCAGCTCTTTTCGCGCTTCACGCAAAAGCTTTTGATCTTCCTCGGACAACGAGGCTCCGTCCAACAAATCAGGCCTTTTCGCCAGAGTGTTCTTCAGGGACGCCTTTTTACGCCAAAGCTCAATCCGGGCGTGATTGCCCGACAATAAAACCTCCGGCACGCTCATTCCCTTAAAGTCGCGGGGACGAGTATAGTGCGGATAGTCCAATAATCCATTAAAAAAGCTGTCCTTCTCCACGGATTGGCGGTCTCCCACCACACCCGGTAGGAAGCGGACCAGGGAGTCCACAATCACCGCCGCGGCCGGCTCCCCGCCGGTCAGCACGTAATCCCCAAGGCTCACTTCGGCGTCGATCCAATCCATGACCCGCTCATCCAGGCCCTCGTAGTGGCCGCAAACGAGGATCAAGGACTTTTCCTTGGACAATTCCAGGGCCATCGCGTGGTCGAACTTTTTGCCCTGGGGCGAAAGGAACAGCGTCTTCGCTTTTTTCCGGCCCTTTTGAAGGGCCGTCAAGGCCTTCACCAGGGGCTCGGGCTTCATCACCATCCCCGCGCCGCCGCCATAAGGAACGTCGTCGGCCGTGTGGTGCTTATCCGTCGTGTACTTCCGTAAATCATGGAGCCGGATGTCCACGGCTTTTTTCGCGACCGCCCTTTTCACCATGCTCACGGTGAAGGGTCCCTGAAAATATTCAGGGAAGAGGGTCAGAATATCAATCCTCGTTGTCCGCATCGATCTCTTCCGGTAATTCCACCACCATTCGGCGGTTGTTCAAATCCACTTCCCGGATCAAGGATTTCAAGGCCGGAAGCAGGGTTTCTTTTTCCAATTTACGGATGACGAACACCCCGTTCGCCACGCCGTCCATCACTTCCTCAATTCGGCCCAGGTCGTCGCCGGCGGTCGTTACCACCGCCATGCCGACCAGGTCATCCAAATAAAACGAGTCGGCCGGGAGGTTCGCCCGGTCCGCCGCGGGGATGGCCACAAAGACCCCTCGAAGGGATTCGGCCTCATCCACCCCCACCACTTCCTTAAACCGGATGATCACATCCCCGTCCGGATGGGCGAAGGAACGCATCATCGAGACCGGTTTTAATTCTTTTCCGTCCTTCACCAGCCGCAGCGAGGAGCAGGACTTAAATCGGTCCAACCCGGAGCAAGCCAGCGAAATCTTGACCTCGCCCTTCAGGCCGTGGGGCCGGACAATGGTTCCCAGAACGATAAAATCATTGGGGGCCGGTTCGGGATTTTGGGCGGAGTGGTTACTCAACGACTTCGAGGGAATATTTCAACCCATGCTTTGCGCAAGACGCGGAAATAAGCGTGCGGAGGGCCTTGATGGTCCTGCCCTGCTTTCCGATGATCTTGCCGTAGTCTTCCTTGGAGACGCGGAGTTCCAAGACGGTCAAATTACCTTCCAGCCTCTGTTGAAGCGCCACATTCTCCGGCTTATCCACCAACGACTTCGCCACAAACTCAATTAATTCTTTCATCGCTTCCTTCTTCCTCGTTCATTTATAAGCTCCCGGACTCGGCCGGAAACTTTTGACGGCGGACCGCCAACCGCGGATTAAACCTTCACACCGGCTTTTTTCAGGAGTCCCATCACCGCCAAGGAAGCGGTCGCGCCTTTTTCGATCCATTTGGTGGCGGATTCGGTTTTGAAATTCATGACCTGGTTATCCTTAGCCTTGGGATTATAGGTTCCAAGGTACTCCACGCTCCGGCCCTTACCCGAATCCCGGGCGTCCAGAACCACGATACGATAATAAGGCTTCTTGCTGCTTCCCATGCGTTTCAAGCGAATCTTAACTGACACAATTCCTCCTCGATCTACTTTGATGCGGTTTTAATGTGAATAAACCCAGGGTCCCCGGGGATTCATGGTTGCCTTGGCCCAAGGGGGACAAGGGAAAGGGATTTTAAAAACCTCCCCCCCCTTTGTCAAGGAAATAGGCCTAAAACACCGAAATCAGGGGATATAAGTATCGGAATCTGAGGAGTTTGAATCATTCAAGCCTTGGGCCCCCCGGGTTCCGGCGGCTATCGCCCAACCATTTCAACGATCCACCGCCGCGGGAAAAGGGTGAAAATCCCGGATCTATTCCCAAAGGGACTCCTTAACCTTATTTCAATTTTAAAAATCCCTTTTAGAATTTTCGGGCCTAACGTTTATTCCATTTCCCGCCTGCCCCGGAAAATAACAATTTTAATAAGTTGCCCTTCGGGATAACATTTATACCAATGTTCCTATCCACCGGCTCCAGCCATTCAATACCAGCGGGAAGTTATACCTTTTGCTGCTGGTAACGCCGAGGGGCCCCCGACTCTTGACCGGAACGACCAACCTCAGGAGGGGTTAATCCGTGCCTCCCTACCCTAAAAAAAGCCGCGGGTCCTCCTCCCAATTGAGCGCGTCCCTATCCAGGGGCGTCCCTCCCGGCATTGAGGATCGAATTTACCCCTGGGGCCTTTTTATTTTATTCCTGGCGGGAAACGCCCTTTTAGCCTATTCCCGCCAGGGAATGATCCTCAAATTGTGGATCTTCGCCGCCTTGATTCTTCTGCCCTTGTCGATCGGGATCGCGGCCCATTGGAGGGCGGCCGGGGAAACCCCTCCCCTCCTCAAAAGCCCGGGTCAAGAAAAGGGACCCGCGTCATGGTTTTTCGTCCTGGTCATCTTGACGGCTCTCTTCTTTCGGTTTTTCCGTGTGGACTCCCTTTCCGCTTGGCCCAGACTGGATGAGGGACTCCTCGCTTTTGAATCCCTCGAAATCTTAAGAACCTGGGAGTGGAATACCTTTTACGCTTACTGCGACCACTTGCCGGCCTATCCCTGGGCTCAAGCCCTGTTTTTCAAATCCTTCGGGATAAGCCTGGGGATCCTTTGGTTGTTTCCAGCGGTCCTTTCCACCTTGACTCTGGCAATGGCGTACCTTGGCGCCAGGGAATATTTTTCTAAAAATTTTTCCGCCTTGCTGGCCGCCTTGATCGCGGGAGCCTTTTGGCCAGCCTACACCTGTCGTTTTTCCCACCTCTCCGTTCTGATGGTCTTGTGGGAAGTTTTAACTTTCCTCGCCCTGGGGTCATTCTTAAGGGAGGATCGGCCTACCCCTAAATTGAGGAACGCCGCGCTCCTGGGGATCTGCGTGGCTTTGGGTTTTTACACCTATCCCGCTTACTTGGCGGTCGCCGCCCTAACCTCCTTCACGGTGTTGGCTCAGGGGCTCAAAAGGCGGGAGGCGGCTCCCGTCTTCGCCTTCGCCCTCCCCGTGGCCTTGGGTTTGATTCCCCTCGCGTCGGGCTTCTTCAAGGGCAACTCGGGCAACTATTTCCGGGGATTATCCTCGGGGGTCCCGGACCAATTTTTATCGGGACAGATGTCCGGCCGGCTTTCTTACCTTGGGGGGATTTTCTGGGGACAACTGGTGGGCGGGGACTATGGCCCTATTTGGGGAGGTTTTTTAAATCCTCTCACCGCCTCCTTTTTCTTTTTGGGCCTTTTGGAATGCTTCCGATATCGAAAGCACCCCCTGTCCCAATGGTTGTTGGTGGGGCTGACACTCGCCCTCCTGCCGGGATTTTGCACCAACTCGGTTGAGTTTTTCCGAATTGTGGCTTTTTGGCCCTTGGGCTATTTAACGGCCGCTTGGGGTTTTATTCTTTTAGTCTCCCGCCGGGGAAATCCCCGATCCATCCATTTCCTTCCGGCCATCGGCCTCATCCTCGCCTCCACTTGTTTGGATTACCGCCACCTTTTCATAAAATATCCACAGGCTTGGGGAGAGCCCAATCAGCGCTGGAGCGTCAACATCAAGTCCGCAGAAAATTGGGCCGCCTACCGGCTGCTCCGCGATTACGCCGCCCTCTACGGACCAGGCGCCGTGCTGGAGGACCTGGAAACCGATACCATGGACCGGACCCTCACCATCGCGGTCCATGGCTTTGACGCCGCCCTCAACCAGGGGATCAGCCCCAGGGACATCCGCTGGATGGCCGTGATCGTGAACACCAACTACACGCCTTTCTTGCGCCAAAGATTTTCCCAGGCCGTCCTGACCCAACTTCCCTCCGATGACTCCGCCCAATATGGGGGCGATGTCCTGGCGATCCTTCCCCGGGAACCCGGGAACAGCGCCGTTCTTTCCAAATGGTTTCAAACCAACCAGGAAATGCAGCAGGCAGGCAGGGATATCATCGCCCGAAAATCCCACGGGCTCCGGACCAACATCATCCGCGAGCTGACCCAATCAGTCCCTTCCGCCCAGGGAGATCCCCTTTTGGAATCCATTCGATGGGAAAAGGTCCATGTCCAGGTAAACCTCCAGGCGGCTTACGGCGATATCGCTTTTGCCACGATTTATCCCGATTCCCTCAGGGCGATCCAAAACGCCCTCCATTTCGGGGTCCCGGCGGCGCACTTATATAATGAACTGGGGGTTTACCTGGCTTTGGGAAACAGGACCGAGGAGGCCAAGAGGGCCTTCGAGGGGGCCTTGAAGTCTCCCGTCAACGTGACACCCGCCCGAAGAAACCTGGACCGTCTCCAATCCGAAGCCAAAAAATAAATCCCCCGGTTTAACCCCGGCCCCCGCAGGTTTCACCCATGGCATCCCGGTCTTGATGGCTAAAATCACCGAGGTAATTGCCTTCGGTCATTGGGGAGGATGGTATCTCCTTTGGATTCCGCGGTCCAAGCCGCCGTCCGATTCCGGTCAAAAAAAAAGCCCAGAAGGAAATTCCTTCTGGGCTTTTATGCCTTGCCAATCTCAGCCGGCAAGTTATCACAGTCCCCCTCCGCCAAGACTTCAGGGGACTTTCCCCGCAAACTTTAAAATTTGCGAAGGAGCGGAAAATGGAGCTGGGGACCGGAATCGGACCGGCGACCTACTGTTTACGAAACAGTTGCTCTACCAACTGAGCTACCCCAGCGAACGAGACCTGCGGGAAGGAGGTGAGTTTACCTACCCCCCGGCCCATCGTCAACGACGAAGGGCTTTAAAAAAAATCCCCAGATCTCCATAGAAATCCGGGGATTCAACGAACCTAATCCAAATCGAGGAGGTGTTTACTTACCCACCACGCTTTCCACAGCGATCGTCATCTTGCCGACGGTTTTCGGCTGGATGTTGAAAGTCGAAACCTTGCTGAAATCTTTCGGCGCTCCCTTGACGGCGTCCGGGGGAGTGTAATAGGGGTCCAGTTTGAAGGAATCCAACGGGACCGCCACGGTTTCCCACTTGCCGCCCTTCGTTGCCGGCGTTTCCGCCACATATTGGTTGTTGCCCTTGTCCTTCAAGGCCAGCCCCAAGACAACCGGTTCCTTGGAATAGAGTGTGACATTGACAGTCTTGGAGGAGGAGAGGTCCGCGCCCTTCCAATCCGTCCCGCCGGCCCTGCACCACATGCCGCAATAGCCGCCTTGTTTCATGTCGAAATTAATGGTCAGGTATTGCTTGCCCTTCTTGTTCGGGTTGTCCTTCACCGCGAAAACGAAGGTGGAGCCCATGCTGTCCTGGAAGGTTCCGGCGGCCTTGGAGTCAAGCCCGGCGAAATCAAGGATGGCCACGCCGGGGCCCGAGGAAGCGGCGGTGGAAGCGGCGGGAGCAGCGGCGGCAGGCGCCGCGGTTCCGGTGGAAGCGGCGGGGGAAGCCGAGCCGGTTCCAGCGGATTCAATCGGCCCAATCAAGAGAACCGAAGTCCCGTCCACCTGGGGGGAAAAATTTAAATTTCCAACCTTGCTCATATCCAAGGGATGACCCGCGATGGCGTCCGGCGGGGTGTAATAGGGGTCCTTCGAAAAAGACGCGAAAGGAATATTGACTTCGGTCCAAGCGGTCGTGGCCTGGAACTTGGCGATGTATTGGACTTTAAAGGCGTCCGTGATGGCCATTTGGACATCGCCGGCCACGGTCGATTTTACCGAAAATTTGAAGGAAGCCGATTTGGAAAGGTCCAAGGTGGCCGTGTGATAAACCCCCACGTAGCCGCCCGTGGCTTTGGTGGCGGTAATCTTCAGGGCCTTCTGGCCCCCCTTAGGACCAGCGTCCACCACGAACTCCGCTTTTGATCCATTGCTATCCTGGTAAGTTCCGGTGTTTTGTCCCGAAACAACCGCCGACCAATCCTCCACCACCGCGGCGAAAGACAGCGAGGCTTGCGATAAGAAAAACACGGCCAACAAGCTCAGAATTCGTTTCATTAAATTCTCCTTAAAAATTTTACTGAAGCGCCAAGGACAAGCACGGAAACCAGCCCTACCCCATCTGCTAATTCGACGACTGCCGCCCTCAAAAGGTTTCAAGTTTCGGCCCTCTTCAGGGTTGAAGCAATCTCTTCAACAAGCTTTTCTTAAGCCACATCCTCAATCCAACCAAGACAAATCAACTCCACCGCGACCCAAATCGAGGCGTAAACGACGAAATCCATGATCGCGTGGCGCCCATTTCCCCAAACATAGCTGAAAATGGAAAAGATGGTGTAATTCAAGAACCACAGCACGATCATCAAGCGGGGAAGGCTGAAATTTTTCATGTTGTCTCCTGGACTCGCCGGGCCTAGGGCGCGGCGATAGATTTTAAACTAGATTTCAAAATTTCTTCAACTGTTGATTTCTCGCCAAGCGATTGTACCGCGTTTAATACCGACCGGCGGGACTCGGCGGCCGAATAACCCAGGGCCATCATGGCCTGGAGGGCATCGGAGATATTCTTGGATTCAACGTTAAAAGGGCTCTCCGCCTCCATTCCCCCTAACCCTGTCAATTTGGTTACCTTATCCTTTAATTCCAAAACCAAATGCTGGGCGGTCTTTTGGCCGATTCCGGGGATGGACCGGAGGACGGTTAAATCATTGTGAAGGATGGCTTGAAAGAAGGCTTCCGGAGCGAGGGTGGAAAGGACATTCATGGCCGCTTTGGGCCCCACACCCGAGACGGCGAGGGCCAGTAAAAATTGCTGTTTTTCCGAGTCCCTCAAAAACCCAAAAAGCTGGAGGACATCCTCCCGGACATGCTGGTAAGTCTTGAGCAGGAGGTTTTTTCCGACCGGCGGCAGGGATTGCAAAGTCTTTTGGGAGACATAGACCTCGTAGCCCACGCCATTCACGTCCAACTCCACCCGGTCCGGAAACTTGGCCGTCAAGACGCCCTGCAGAAATGCGATCAAACCCCACCTCGAATCAATTAGGAACGAGGAGTTAGGAGTTAGGAATTTTTAACCGAGGTCAATTCCTAATTCCGCATTCCTGATTCCTAATTGGAGTTAGTCTTCTAGGAATTTAAGGTGAACCAAGATATGCAGCAGTTCTTCCACCTGGGTCAGGGCCGGGGCTTCCTTGTTTTGGGTCGCCGCGTACCAGAAGGAAATGACGGCCTGGTCCAGCCAGATTCCCTTGCTCTCGAAGTCCTCGTCAATGACCAAGGCCTTGTAATGGTGCTCATCGAGCTCGTTGGCGGTGACGGGGCTCGTCATGCCGGAGGCCTTGAGTTTGATGTGCTCCTTGGCTTGGTTGAAGTATTTCTGGTCTTCCTCGACCAGGTTCTCGAAAACCACCTGGGCCGCTTCCCGGTCGATGGCTTCCAGGACGCTTTTGTCCACCCAAACCCCCAGGTTCTCGTCATCCCAAAGGTACTCGTGGCCCTGGTGTTCCAACAGGGTCAAGGGCTGGCCGCTGTCGGGGCTTAATTTTTCCGTCTTCCCCTTGTTCACCGTGTCCTTCAGGAAATCCTCGGTCGTCACGTTGAATTTCTCGTCCGCCGGGTAGCCGCATTCGGGGCAGTACCTGGCGCTCTCAAAAAGTTTGTTGCGGCAATTCTTGCATTTCATGGACATATGTCTCCTATCGTTTCAAAAACCTTGATTCAACCGAAACCCGCGAGAGCTTTTTAACGGCTTCCGAGAGCCTGGTTCCCGAGCACTGCGCGTGCGTAATGGCGATCGCCAAGGCATCGGCCGTGTCATCGGGTTTGGGGATCTCGGAAAGCCCCAACAGCATCTTGACCATCTTTTGAACCTGCTCCTTATCGGCGGCGCCGTGCCCCGCCACCGCCTGCTTGATTTCCACGGGGCGGTACTCGTACACCGGAACCCCCGCCAGCCCGCAGGCCAAAACCGCCACTCCCCGGGCCTGCCCTACCGCGATGGCCGTCTTCACGTTGCGGGAAAAAAACAGCTCTTCCATCGCCACCACGTCCGGCTCCGCTTTTTTAAGAATCTTTTCCAACTGCTTAAAAAGAACCACCAGTCTTTGCTCCAGGGGCGTATGGGCCTCGGAAGTCATGGTTCCATATTCTTCCGCCGTCATCCGGCTGCCCTGGAGGACGACGACTCCGTAACCCATCCGGGCAAGCCCCGGATCAATGCCCAAGATGATCTTTCTCCCAACCTGGGAAAAAGATTTATTTTTCAAGCTTCGCCATGATTTCATCGCTGATCTCAAAATTAGCGTAGACGTTTTGCACGTCCTCATACTCGTCGAGGGCGTCATACAAGCTTAATACCGAGCCGGCTTTTTTATCGTCGAGCGGAACGGTCGTTTTGGGGATCATGGTGATTTCGGCGCTGTCCATCGGGATTTTTTTGTCCTCCAGGACCTTCTTAACCTTATCAAATGCCTCAGGCGAGGTAACGACCTCGTAAGCATCCCCCTTATCGGTCTTTAAATCCTCCGCGCCCGCGTCCAGGACCAGCCCCATCAACTCATCCTCGCCGATGGCGCTTTTTTTAACCGTGATCAATCCTGTTTTAACAAATAGGAAAGCGACCGAACCCGACGGGGCCATGTTGCCGTTGTGCTTGGCGAAAATCGAGCGGATATCCGCCGCCGTGCGGTTTCGGCTCTCCGTGACCACTTCCACTAAAAGGGCGACTCCCGAAGGCCCATAACCCTCATATAGACATTCTTCCAGCGCCGCGGAGGCTTCCGCTCCGGTCCCTTTGTTGATGGCGCGCTTGATCGTGTCGGCCGGCATGCTGGCTTCCCTGGCTTTCAATAATAGAGTGCGCAGTTTCATGTTGGTATCAGGGTCACCGCCGCTCTTGGCGGCCAATTGGATTTCTTTGGAAAGGCGCGAAAAGACCTGACCCCTTTTTTGGTCCAGGGCTCCTTTATAGCGCTTCACTTTTGACCATTTGCTGTGACCGCTCATCTCATCAACCTCGTTTGGTTTGTAAATAATTATAAAATTATTTACTTTTTTCGGTTTTTCAAGCTCTGGACCCGGGAAAACCGGGACCGCGAGGCGCAAAAGACGGGATTTTCCGCCACCTCATTTGCCCCTAAAACGACAAAAGGCCGCTTTTTTGCCGAACGCCGCAAAAAAGAGGACCTTTGTTATGGGAAATTATACGAAGGCTTAGGAAGGAAGGCTACAAAAAATGAGGAATGTTTTAAGGACAGAAGGCGAAAACCAGCCTATTGGGTGACAATTTTCAGGAAAATTTTACCCGAACGAATAAGGCCCGCTTCCCCCTCGGCAATTTCCACCAGTTCATTAAAAGAGGTGATTTTCCGTTTTTCTTGCTTTCCATTAACCCATTCCACGGCCCCCTGGTCAATCAACCGCTTGGCGTCACTTTTGGTTTTGCAAACTCCAACCATCAGCATGAAATCCGCCGCCTTATGGGAGCCAGGGGCCACTTTCACTTTTTTATAATCCACCGACTGATCCATATTGTGCCGGTTCTCGAAATAATCCCAAGCCTCCCTGGCCTTCTCCGGGCCGTGGAAACGTTTGGTGATTTCCTCCGCCAGTTCCTGTTTCGCCTGTTTCGGATGGTAGTTCCCCGCGGCGACCTTCTTTTTCTTGTCCTGCCAGTCCGCCGCGGGCAAATCGGAAAGAATTTCATAATAGACCCACATCAGGTCATCCGAGACACTCATCAATTTGGCGAACATTTCATTGTGAGGCTCCGTGACCCCGACGTAATTCCCGAGGCTCTTGGACATCTTCTTGACGCCGTCCAGGCCCACCAAGAGGGGCATGGCGACGATGACCTCCGGTTTTTGGCCCTCCTCTTCCTGCAGGGCCCGCCCCACCAGGCAGTTGAACTTCTGGTCGGTGCCGCACATCTCCACGTCCGACTTCATCACCACCGAGTCATATCCCTGGATCAAGGGATACAAAAGCTCATGCAGGCTGATGGGCTTTTGCTCCTTCATCCGGTTGGTGAAATCATCGCGCTCCAAAATACGGGCCACCGTGTAGCGCGAGGCCAGACGGATCACGTCCTCAAAGGACATGGGACGGCACCATTGGCTGTTGTAGAGCACTTCCGTCTTTTCCTTGTCCAAAACCTTGAAAACCTGCTCCAGGTAAGTTTTCGCGTTGGCGTCCACTTCGTCCTTGGTGAGGGGTTTGCGGGTGGCCGACTTACCGGTGGGGTCGCCGATCATGGCGGTGAAATCGCCGATCAGGAATTGGACGGTGTGGCCCAGATCCTGGAAGGTCCGGAGCTTGCGCAAAACCACCGTGTGGCCTAAATGGATGTCGGGGGCGGATGGGTCCGCGCCCCACTTCACCTTAAGCGGGCGGCCTTCCTTGTGGGATTCCTTCAACTTCTCCAGGAGCTCATGTTTGGAAATGACCTCGGTGGTTCCCTTGAGGATTTCTTCCAGCTGTTGTTCCGGAGTTTTGGAAAAAGTGGTTTTCATAGGGGCACATGATAGCAAAACAAGGAGGATCGGACTGTTGAAAAGTGGGCCCGATGGCTATAATGAAACGCTCCAATCGAATGCTTAGCCACCGATGAACACCGATAAACACCGATGAAAATGTTTGGAGGATGGAAGATAGGTATGGAACTTTCCGAATAAAAATATTAATTTTTTATAACAAAATCATCCTATATCGGTGTTAATCGGTGGCTAAAATCTTCATTTTTTAAGGATATGCATTGCCGATCGAAAAAGCTAAAAGCCCATTTCTCGCTTTCCTCAAGGGAGCCTTCGCCATCGCCTTCGCCCTGGTGGGCATCCTGGGCGGGGTGCTTTACGCCCAGCTCCAGGACTTGCCCGACATCACCAACCTCAACGAATTTAAGCCTTCCCAAGCCACCCGTATCTTCGACATCAACGGCGACCTTGTCAGCCAGCTTTGGCTGGAGTCCCGCACCATCGTTCCCCTGGAAAAAATCCCTTCCACCCTCCAGGACGCGGTCATCGCCATCGAGGACGACCGCTTTTACCAGCATTACGGCGTGGATCCCCTGGGCATCCTCCGGGCCTTCCTCAATAACATCGCCCACCACAACCGGATCCAGGGCGGCAGCACCATCACCCAGCAGTTGGCCCGGAACCTTTTCCTAACCCACGAACAGACCCTGACCCGGAAAATAAGGGAAGCCCTGCTGGCCCTCCAGATCGAGAGAAACTACACGAAAAAGCAGATCCTCGAGATGTACCTCAACGAGATTTATTTCGGCGAGGGCTCCTACGGCGTGGAGTCGGCCGCGCGGACCTACTTCGGCAAGCATGTCGAAGAATTAACCCTGCCCGAATGCGCCATGCTGGCCAGCTTCCCCAAGGCCCCGAACGACTATGATCCCTACAAACATCCCATGGCGGCCCTGAGCCGGCGCAACCTGGTCCTGGCCACCATGGCCGACAAATCCTTCATCACCCTCCAAGAAGCCACCGAGGCCAAGAACACCCCCATCGAGTTGAAAAAGATCGAGGTCCAGAACGCGCCTTACTTCGTGGAGTATGTCCGCCAGCAGCTGGAAGCCCGCTACGGCTCCAACGCCGTATATAAGGGCGGTATGTCCGTCTACACCACCTTGGATTTTAAGCTCCAGGAAGCGGCCCAAAGGGCCCTCTCGAAGGGCTTGGAGAACGCCGAAATCATGGCCCGCAAAAACCGCATGACGAATATTCCTGTCACCCAGCCCATCCAAGGCGCCCTGCTCGCCATTGACCCCCACACCGGCGCTATCCGCGCCATGATCGGCGGGATCGACTACCGCAAGAGCGTCTTCAACCGCGCCATCCAGGCCAAACGCCAGCCTGGTTCCTCCTTCAAGCCCATCATTTACGCCGCCGCCATCGAGAACGGCTTTACCATGGCCGATGTTTTCCTCGACTCCCCCGTCGTATATCCCGACCCGACCACGGGAAAACCCTGGCGGCCCGTGAACTTCTCGACCAAATTCCGCGGCCCCACCACCCTCCACACAGCCCTCATGTATTCCATCAACGTGGTCACCATTAAGCTCTTGGAAAAGCTGGGCATCCAGCCCGTCGTGAGCCTGGCCCGAAGGCTCGGCATCACGACCCCGATTAAGCCAAATCTCTCCCTAGGGCTCGGCACATCGGAGGTCGTCTTAAGCGAAATGGTCCAGGCCTTCTCGGTTTTCGCCAACCAGGGCGTCCGCGTGGAGCCCTTCGGCATCCTCTCGGTCAAGGATTCCTCGGGGCACGTTTTGGAAAATAACACGCCCGTGGTGCAGGAGGTTTTGGATTCCCGGGTGGCCTATATCATGGTGAACGCCATGAAGGACGTCATCGACCACGGAACGGGCCGCATTATCCGGCGCTTGGGCTTCACCTATCCCGCGGCGGGAAAGACCGGAACCACCAACGACAACGTGGACGCCTGGTTCATCGGTTTCACCCCTGATATTTCCTGCGGTGTTTGGGTGGGTTACGACGAGCGCCAAAGCCTTGGCAAGAAGCAAACGGGCGGAGAGACCGCCGCTCCCATCTGGGCGGAATTCATGAAAACGGCCACCGCCGGCAAACCGCCGAGGGATTTCGAGCCTCCCAAGGGATCCGACGCGGATTTCGTCAAAAGGAAAATATGCCTGGATACGGGCCTCTTGGCCAGCGCCCGCTGTCCCCGCACCAGGGATGAGATTTTCAAGAAGGAAACGGCGCCCACCAAGCTTTGCAATCTTCATTCGGGGGCCGGGGGCGGCATTTCCGGCGAGGACACCAGTGTAGGAAGCTCCAACTCGCCCACGGGCGGGGATATCTTGGAAATGGACTCCCAGCCGGTTGTAGCGGCCCCAACGGCCGTCGTCACCCCTGGCGAGGATGAGACGGTTACCGAGGGACAGGAAAAGAAACCCGCGACGGACCAGGAAGCCTACCCCGATGAGGGTTTTTAAAAGCCTTTTCCGATTTAGGTATTCGGAATAAGTCTTTTGGAATTAACGGCGGCCTCACCGCCTCCCCCAACACTATTCAACAATCTTGTACTTCTTGCGGATCTCCGGCTCCGGCAGGGCGTTGTAATGCCACCATTCATGGGACAGCTGAAGAAAGCCCGCCTTCGTCATGACGTTCCTAAGGATCAGCCGGTTTTCCAATTGCCGGCTGGTCAATTTCCCCGCTTTTAAGAACTTCACTTCCAAGCGGGGTTCGGAGACGGGGGAAAAGGAATCAAAACCCGTTCCCATGTCCACTTCCCTTCCCTTTTCATCCAGCAAACTCAAGTCCAGGGCCATGCCGTAGTTATGGGCCGAGCCGATTTCCGCGTTGGCCACATACTTCCTTTGGGGCGTGTCCTTCACATGGTCCCACATCTTCCATTGGACGGACCTGGGACGGAGGGCGTCGAATACGATGAAGGACCATCCTGGCTTCGCCCTCTCCAAATTCTCAATGGCTTTCTTGAACTTCTCGGCGGAGTCCTTATGGAGGAAACATTGGGTCACAGGGCCGTAAAGATTCATTCCCATGAAATTGTCCGTGGTGGCGTATTTTAAGTTGATGTGGACGCCGGGAAAGGTGGACAGCTCCACGTAGTCTTGGTTGTGTTCGAGATTTTTCATGGATTCCACCGGGGATAAATGGATGGGAGATTTTTCATTGGCACCAGCCAGCAAGGATTGCGGCAAAAAGAAGGAAAGGATGACAAAAATCCTCAAACATCTAAAACCACCCAAGACCTGAGATTGCCGCGTCGCGGACTTCGCTCCTCGCAACGACATCAAAAAATCCTTTCTTGGTGTGTTGGTGTCTTGGTGGTGACTATTCGAATTTTCCTTAAGCGGGGGTGCCCTTGACCATGTCCACGGCCTGGCGCAGGACGGGACGCAACACATCCATGGAATCCTTCACGGCGGTGGGGGATCCGGGCATATTGATGATCAGGCTCTTGCCCCGGACGCCTGCGACGCCCCTGGTGAGGGCCACGAGAGGGGTCTTTTCATAGGCCTTATTGCGGATCAGCTCGGACAAGCCGGGAACCCATTTTTCGCACACCTGGTACATGGCTTCCGGCACCCGGTCCTTCGTCTGGACCCCGATGCCGTCCACGGTAAAAATAACGTCCACCGTCCCGCTGTCCGCGGTTGTGACCAGGGTTTGGACCAAATCCGGCTCCGCGTCCCCCATCGCTTGACGGACCACGATCTCCCAGCCCATTTTCAGGCAGGAAGCGTTGAGAATGTCGCCCGCCTCATCCTTGGATTGGCCGACGGTATAACGGTCTCCGACAGTGAAGATGGCCGCTTGGATAGGCATCAGAGCTCCTAAAATTTAGCCGCTCATTAGCGCGGATTTACGCTTTAAAAGATGAAACCTTTTACCCAAATGACTAAACGATGAACTTTTTGTGTTGGGGGATTCAAAAGCGTCGATTGGCGTCGATTAGCGGCTTGCTGTTATTTATTTCTTGAGTCGAGATTGATATTGCCCAGGTCATCAATGGGGGGCAAGTCCAAATCCTTGGGCGGCATGACATCGCTGTCTTTGATAGGCGGAATGGCCAAGCCGGAACTGGCAGGGGCGCTCTTGGCGCCGGCATCCTTTGTGGAAGGCTTTCCGACCGCGCTCATATCATCAAAGGCCGAGGGATTTGAAAGATCCGGACCTAAATCCAAGGGAGGCGGCTGCATGCCGTCGATATCACCGCTGACCGAGTCCAATTTTTTGACGGCGTTCTGCTGATCGGCCGTGGGGGTGACGTTCATCGGCACAGGAGGCGCTTGGACCGCCGCCGGTGTGTTATTGGCGCTCACCGGCGGCGGCGGAACAACCGGGGCGGCGTTCGCGGCGGGAGTCATCTGTTCGTTCAGGTCTGGAGGCGGAGGAACGGCGGCGTTATTCGCGGCGGACGGCGGAGTGGAGGCGTCCAACGAGGGTGGCGCGATGGTGATCGTGTCCAAAGCCGGCGGGGCTGCCCCGGCGGCGGGCGTCGTGGTCGAGGCGGAAGAGATTCCGGGGGGCGGCATCAGATCCATATCCAAAGACGGAGGAGCGGAAGACTCGGGCGGAGCGGCGGCTGCGGGAGAGGCCGCAGTCGGCGGCGCGGGAACGACCGGCGGATTCAATGAACCGGAAGGCTGGGCTTCCACCACAGGAGAGGAACTGGAAGCTGGTTGGGTCGATCCGACCTCCTGAGCCGGCGGCAGGTTGGCCAAGGGTTTTAATTGATGAGGAGCGGGCGGAAGGGATTTCACGCTCACAATTTTGGAAGCCGGGGAGGATGGCTCCACTTCAACAGGGGCTTCAGCGGCTGCCGGGGCCTCCTCCACCGCGGGAGCTTCGGCAGGCTCGGCGGGGGCCGCCTGTTCGGCGGGAGCTGCGGCGACCGGGGCCTCAGGGGCCTCGTTTTTCTTGGAAGCGACGGCTTGTTCTTTTTTAATCTTCTTCAGGGCAAGGGCTTCTTCCTTGGCCTCTTGTTTTTCCTTGGCCACCAGGGCCGCGGACATCTTGGCGGTGATCAGGGGCAGCTGGGTCCTGACGTAAACCCGGAGGACATCCTTCAAGCTTCTCATGGGGCTCAAGTCCACCGCGCCTTGGATCCGGTTGTGGACGGCATTGGCATCGGTCGATCCCCAATAATTCCCCCCCAGTTTCAAGGCGGGGGTGTTGTTGACGACTTCCCTCTGGTTATCGTGGACGCTGTTGTTGGTGAAAACCAAATCCGAATAGCTTTTCAAGACCAACCCGTAGGAGTTCTGCACGAGGGTGTTGAAATTGAGCGTGGCGACGACCGGGCCGTCCAGCACCACACCGGTGGCGTTCCCGTAAATTTTATTGTTCTTTAACCGGGCTGTGGTGGCCCCTTGAAGGTAAACGCCGCTTCCTTTTGTGATTTCCGAGGCTTCCAAGGTGAGTTTGGCGTCCTTGGCCAGGAAGACACCGCTCAAGATTTTTACGTTGGAGAGATGGGCTTCGCCCCCGTTGATGAAAAGCTCGCTTTGAAGGCCGCCCTCGATCATGTTCAAGACGGCCGGAGCCGAGGCCGAACCTTCCGCTTCCAAAGTTCCGTCCACTTCCAAGGAGGAAGCGCCCTGGAATAGAACCTGGACTCCGGGATAAATACGGAGGGTCGATCCCTTAGGGACAACCACTTTCCCCTGGAGGATATAGGGACTTCCGTTTTGGTACCAATCCGTGTCGCTCGAGAGGCTGGTGACGCTGGTGGAGGCGAAAAGAGAGGAGGAAAAAAACACGGCAAGCAAAAGGAAAGTTATAACTTTCAGTTGTTTCATAACAGGTTCGCGTCCCCGATAAGGTAATTTTCAGAAGGCAAACGTCAAAAACCCTGGAAAGCCTCGATACTATAACACAAATATTTAGGCGTGAAACGAGAAACGATTTAGTGCCTCCCCAGGCCGATAAACGTTAAAGCCTTAGGAAAGAACAAAAAAGGGGGCGGATCACTCCGCCCCCCCGCTGTTTATTTCGACGAATATTCCTTGGCGCCCTTTTTGGAGTTCTTCAGGGCGGCCTGAGCCGCGGCCAAACGGGCGATAGGCACCCGGTAAGGCGAGCAGGAAACGTAGTTCAAACCCGAAATATGGCAAAATTCCACCGAGTTCGGATCGCCGCCATGCTCCCCGCAAATCCCCACTTTCAGCTTCGGCTTGACCGAGCGTCCCTTGGCCACGCCCATCTGAAGCAGCTGGCCCACGCCGTTGCGGTCCAAAACCTGGAAGGGGTCTTTTTCATAAATGCCGTTGTCCTGGTAGTAGCGGATAATCTTCGCGGTATCGTCGCGGGAGAATCCGAAGGTCGTCTGGGTCAAGTCATTGGTCCCGAAGCTGAAGAAGTCCGCCTCCGCGGCGATCTTATCCGCCGTCACGGCCGCCCGGGGCAGTTCGATCATGGTCCCGATCATGTATTCCAGCTTCACGCCGTATTTCTTGATCACTTCCTCGATTTTCTTGATCACGATGGCCTTCTGGTTCTTGAGCTCGGCCACGTCGCCGACCAGGGGGATCATGATCTCGGGGATGATTTTCTTGCCCCTTTTCGCCAGCTCGCAAGCCGCCTCAATGACGGCCTCGGTCTGCATCTCGGTGATCTCCGGATAGGTGATCCCCAAACGGCAACCGCGGTGGCCCAGCATGGGGTTGAACTCGTGCAGTTCCTCAACCCGCTGAAGGAGCTTCTTGGCCTTGTCCAGGTCCGAACCGCCGTCCTTCACCAATTCCAACGCCTTCTTGATCACTTCATTGGACGTCGTGGTTTTTCCCGAAGCTTCCATTTTACCCACTTCGACCATCAGCTCTTCCCGCTTAGGAAGGAACTCGTGGAGGGGAGGATCCAGGAAACGGATGGTGACCGGGAATCCGTCCATGGCCTCGAACAATCCCAGGAAGTCGGATTTTTGCATCGGCAGCAATTTTTTCAAAGCCTCCCGGCGGGACGCCTCGTCGGTGGCCAGGATCATGGCCTGCATGTGGGGCAGGCGGTCCTCGGCGAAGAACATGTGCTCGGTCCGGCACAGGCCGATTCCCTCGGCGCCGAACTCACGGGCAACCTTGGCGTCGCGCGGAATATCCGCGTTGGCGCGCACGTTGAGGGTGCGGACCTTGTCGGCCCAGCTCATCAGGGTGGCGAAATCGCCGGACAGCTCCGCGTCCATGGTCTGGACCTTGCCGTTGATGACTTCCCCGGTGGAACCGTTGAGGGAGATCCAATCGCCTTCCTTCACGGTGACGCTTCCGACGGTGAATTTGCGGCCATGCTCATCGACCTTGATGGTCTCGCAGCCGGCCACGCAGGTCTTGCCCATGCCGCGGGCCACGACGGCCGCGTGGGAGGTCATCCCGCCGCGGGCGGTGAGGATGCCCTCCGCCGCGTCCATGCCGTGAATATCGTCAGGGGATGTTTCCAAGCGGACGAGAATGACTTTCTTTCCCGCTTCCTTCCATTCCACTGCCACATCGGCGGTGAAAACCGCCTGGCCCGTGGCGGCGCCGGGGGAAGCAGGTAAACCCTTGGTAATGACGTCTTTCTTGGCCTTGGGATCGAACACCGGGTGGAGCAATTGGTCCAATTGGATGGGCTCCACGCGGAGCAGGGCTTCTTCCTTCGTGATCAGTTTCTCGCCCACCAAATCAATGGCGATCTTCACCGCCGCCGCCGCCGTGCGCTTTCCCGTGCGGGTCTGGAGCATGAAGAGCTTGCCCTTCTCGATGGTGAACTCGAAGTCCTGGATGTCGCGGTAGTGCTTTTCCAGCTTCTTGGTGGTGTCATAAAGCTGCTTGTAAACCTTGGGCATGTCCTTTTCCAGGTTCGCGATCGGAAGCGGCGTGCGGACACCCGCCACCACGTCCTCTCCCTGGGCGTTCAAGAGATACTCGCCGTAGAATTTCTTCTCGCCGGTGGCGGGATTGCGGGTGAAACCCACGCCCGTTCCCGAATCGTCGCCCATGTTGCCGAACACCATGGATTGGACGTTGACGGCGGTCCCGATGCTGGCGGGAATGTCATTCTGCTTGCGGTAATAGATGGCCCGGTCGTTCATCCAGGAGCGGAAAACCGCGTCCCTGGCGCCGCGCAATTGGTCCATGACATCCTGGGGAAAGGCCTTGCCGGTCTTTTCCTTGATGAGGCCCTTGAACTTCTCGACCATTTCCTTCAGGTCCGAGGCGGACAAGTCGGTGTCCAGCTTGACGCCCTTTTCTTCCTTCATGTGCCCGATGGTGTGCTCGAAAACTTCCTTGCCCATTTCCATGACCACGTTGCCGTACATTTGGATGAAGCGGCGGTAGCTGTCGTAGGCGAAGCGCTCGTTGTTGGTGGAGGCGATCAAGCCCTTGACCGTATCGTCATTGAGCCCCAGGTTCAAAATGGTGTCCATCATGCCGGGCATGGAGAACTTGGCCCCGGAACGGACGGAAACCAACAGGGGATTATTGCGGTCTCCAAATTTCTTGCCCAGGGACTTTTCCAGGCGGGACAGGTGGGCTTCCATTTCCTTCTCAATCCCGGCGGGGATCTTTTTGCCGCTCTCATAATAGATGCGGCAGGTCTCGGTGCAGATGGTGAATCCCGGGGGTACCGGCACTCCGGCGTTGGTCATCTCGGCCAATCCCGCGCCCTTCCCGCCCAATACGTCCTTCATGGTGCCGTGGCCCTCGGCTTTGCCGTTCCCGAAGAAGTAAACGAACTTCTTGGTCTTGGAGCTCCCCGTGGATTTTGAAGACGATTTTTTCTTGGCGGCTTTCGGCATGTGATTCCTCCTGGGATTTAAAACGAAACCTCTCACAACGAACCCCTTACCGGGGCTAAAAGTTAACAAAGTGATGATTCATTAACGTCTTGCGGACAGCGGACGACGGACAGCGGGTGACGGTCGTCCAAAGGGGCCTTATTGTAGCAAACCGCCTTTTGTTTGCAACGACAGTGCTTAAAAATAAAGGGGATTCGGACGGGGGAATTTCAAAGGTTTAAGGGGATTTTAAGGCCGCCCCTTCAATGGGACGGCGTGGTGTTTTCCGAGGCGTATACGAGCTTTCTAAAATCACAAAGGGCCAAAAGGACCTCCGCTGTCCGCTGGAGGAGGACGATACGGTTATTCTTAATTTTTAAGTTCTTGTCCATCACCATCACTCCCTCGAAAAAGGTATGGACAGGCTTGACCAAATCCTGCAGGTTGTGGCGGACGTCCACGTAATCCCTTTTTTCCAGGGAAATGGCGACGGCTTTTTCAACCGCTTCCAAAGCCCTCAAAAGCCCCTTTTCCTCGTTGAGTTTCAACAGGGACGCGGACAGTTTGACCGTCAATGGCTTCTCCGGAAGGATCCGCAATACCCTTCCAGCGGCCGTCGCCAGTTCCTGGAAATCCTTGTCCATCTTGAACCTGTGGACCGTCTGCGCTTTCTCGATGAGATCCAGGAAACTGGGTGCCTCCGTCGCCGCGACGGCGTTCACCACATCGTAAGGAATATTTTTGGATTCCAAAACCGACTGCAGTCTGCCCTTGAGAAACTCCAGAATCTCCTCTTTTTCCTTCGGCTTCCCTTTTCCCTTGTACATCGACTGGGAAGCCTTGACCAGCTCCTCGAGCGATACGGCGTATTTGTTGGCCAAAAGGATCTGCAATATTCCCAAAGCCTGCCGGCGGAGCGCGAAGGGATCCTGGGAGCCGGTCGGAATGATCCTGGCCCGGAAACAGCCCGTTATCGTATCCAGCTTGTCCGCGACACTGAGCAGGGCTCCCTCGGGCGTGGAAGGCAGGGCGTCTCCCGAGAAGCGGGGGTGGTAATAGCCCATCATGGCCTTGGATACTTCCTCGGACTTTCCCTGGTTTCTCGCGTAGACCCCGCCCATATAGCCTTGGAGGCTGTTGAATTCCTTTTCCCGGATGATGTTGGTGGCCAAATCCGCCTTGCACAAAAGCGCCGCTTCCTCCGCGGCTTTGGACGAATCTTTGGAGAGTCCGCAGAGGGGCGCGATTTTTCTCACGAGCCTGCCAAGACGCTGGGCCTTATCCCCCATGGTCCCCATGCCTTCCAGCCAGGTAATGCCGTTGGTTTTCCCGGCCCAATCTTCCAAGGTCGTTTTCATGTCCTCGGCCACGAAGAATTTGGCGTCCTCCAGCCGCGCCTTGAGGACACCCTCGTTGGCCCGGACCACGACCCCCTTGTCCCTCGGGGTCCCGTTGATCACTCCGACGAAATTGGACAACAGGTTGAAATTTTGGTCCCTGGCCGCGAAATATTTTTGATGCTCCCTCATGGCCGTCACGATGACCCGGTCGGGCAATTCCAGGTATTTAGGGTCAAAGGAGCCCATGATCACGTCCGGTGACTCCACCAGGTTATTCACGTCGTCCAACAGTTCCGGATCGGATTGCACTTGGGCGCCCTTTTCCGACGCGGCCTGTTGGACCTTGTTCCAGATCAGGTTCCGGCGCTCGTCCGGGTCGGCGATGACTCCCGCCTGGCGCAGGACGTCCAGGTAATCCCCCGCTTCCACGATATCCAAGGGGCCTTGCTTCAAGGCCCTTAAACCATAGGTTTCCCTGCTGCTGTAAAGTCCCGCGATTTCGAAGGGAATAACCGAGCGGGAGAAGACCGAGCAAATCCAACGGATGGGACGGGCGAATTGAAAGTCCCCGTTGCCCCAGCGCTGGACCTTGGGAAAGCGGATTTTTTTGATCACTTCGGGGAAAACCTCCGCCATGATCTCGGAAGTCAGGCGGCCCCCGCCCTTTTTAAGGGCGACCACAACCTCCCCCTTGGGGGTCATGACCCGCCTTAACGACGCGGCGGAAACACCCTGGGCCTTGGCAAAACCCTCGCCGGCCCTGGTCGGCAGGCCATGGGCGTCAAAGGCGATGGAGACCAGCGGACCCGTCACTTCCTTAGCCGTATCCTGCTGCATTTCCGGCAGCCCCTTAAAGAAAAGAGCCAGGCGGCGGGGAGTGTAATAGGTATAGAGGCGCTGGTAGGAAATCCGGTGGTCGCGCAGGGATGCTTCCGCCGCCGCCACCATTTGATCCATGGCAGGGCGTATATAGGAGGACGGCAGCTCTTCGCAGCCAATCTCCAACACGGCGTCTTTTAAGATGTTTAAATGTTCCAAAAAAACCGCCTCATCAAAAATTTCTCACCACGAAATTCACTAAGCCACGAAGCAAACAATTAAATTTTCAACAAATACAAATCTTCCCGCCTAAACTTCGTGACCTTCGTGGCTTCGTGGTCAACTCTTTTTCATCAGGGGAAAACCCAGTTCTTCCCGTTCCTTCACGTAAGCCCCCGCCACTCCCCTGGCCATGGCCCGGACCCTGCCGATGAAGTTGGTCCTCTCCGCCACGGAGATGGCGCCCCTGGCATCCAGTAGGTTAAAGGTGTGGGAAGCCTTGATCACGTAATCGTAAGCCGGGCCCACCAGCTTCAACTCCAAAAGGCGCCTTACTTCCCCCTCGTAATCCTTGAAATGCCTTAACAGCATCTTGGTGTTGGCGTGCTCAAAATTGAAAGCCGAAAAGGCCTTTTCATTTTGGTGGAAAATATCGCGGTAGGTAATATTCTTGCCGCCGTAATGGAGGTCCCAAACGCTGTTGACCCCCTGGATGACCGTCGCGATGCGTTCCAGTCCAAAGGTAATTTCCCCGGACACGGGCTTCAATTCCAGGCCGCCGGTGGTTTGAAAAAAAGTGAATTGAGTGATCTCGATGCCGTCCATCCAAACCTGCCAGCCTAAACCTGAGGCGCCCAGGGTCGGCGATTCCCAATCGTCTTCCACGAAGCGGATGTCGTGTTCGTCCTGGCGGATGCCGATCTGTTCAAGGCTTTCCAGGTACATTTCCACCATGTTGTCCGGCGAGGGTTTGAGGATGATTTGATATTGGTAGTAATGCTGCATGCGGTTGGGGTTCTCCCCGTAACGGCCGTCCTTGGGCCTCCGGCAGGGGTCGACGTAGGCCACGTGGTAAGGTTCTGGTCCAAGCACGCGGAAAAAGGTCGCGGGATTAAAGGTTCCGGCGCCCTTTTCCATGTCGTAAGGCTGTTGGATAACGCAGCCCTGGCTGCTCCAATATTGGTCGAGGGTGAGGATGATTTCTTGAAACGAAAGCGCCATGGAAATTCCCTATCAGATCGTTGGAATACCCCAAACGGATGAGGTGGATTTCGAAAACGAGGTTAGAGTGATGAAAATAAGGGATTTAACCGCTATTCGCAAGCTAAAAGGCTGCCCTTCCTGAACCCCTATAGAACTTACCTCCGGATGGAAAGGACCGGTCTGGCACGACCGCTCATTTTTGGATATGGTTCTAAATAAGGAAAAATGGCCGGGGTTTCATTGAAAAGCGTTTACCTGAAGAAACTAACGGATGGTCAAAGCCAAAAAAGCGAACTCCACCAGGATAAATCCGACCACCATTAAGGTGCCGATAATAAACCATCCCCAGCCATCAACGGGGACGGCCCCGACCACCGGCTGGTTCGCTGGCCATACCCGGATCAGGTCCCCCGGCAGGGGCTGGAGCATGTCAGGCCAAGCGGGATAAATACAGATTATTTTCTCGGTCTTCTTTTTGTCCAACTCGACCGTGGTTTGAAAAAAACCCCCGAAGCGGCAGGCCGACTGGTGATTTTTGATTTGGCCGGAAACCAACGCGATTTTAGCGTCCTTGCCCTTGACCGTGCTGGCGACTGAAATAAAACAATAGCTCAGGAAAAAGGAGGCGAGCAGAAGGAACAAGACCGCCAAGACGCCGCCGATAATTTTCACCAGGATCAGTTGCGAGAGGGATTTCCAGTTGAAGTCGGTCATGCGGGTCTCATTCGTTGGATAAGCGGCTTGAGGCGGAGTCATTCTATAGTCAACCCCTGGAACTTCCCACCAAAATGTAGGCCCCATCCGTCGGCCGATGCCTTGGACAGGGACGGAGTTTGTCACTTGAATCGTCCAGGCTTCCCCGAAACCTCCTTTTGATCCGAGACATCTTTCTGGTCCGTCACATCCGTTTGAGGACCAGGGACAGGGGTAGCCCTTACCCTCCGCCGATAATAGTAGCGTCCCTTGGAGGACCGGCGCTTTACGGCCGTAAGCCCCCCCGGGATGGGTTTGGCCCACAGGCCCCTTTTAGCCTTCAAAGCCGATTCATAGGCGGATTGAAATTTCTTCCGGAAGCGCGTGTCAGGCTCAATGACGAGGGGCACGGCGTAACCCGCCCGGACGATCGCCTCATTCAATAACTTCCCGTCCGGGAGATAGACATAAGCCAATAACCGGCCGTAAATATCCTTGGACTGGACGTCCGTCACCAAGGTCACCGTTACTCCCGGGTGGAGGAGTCTTTTTAAATATTGAGCCGCTTCCTTTCCATTTTTAATGACGGTCGCCAAGGTTTCGTGCTGGTTGGAAGCGTCCGCCTCGGCCTTGGGATTGTCCTCCGCCTCGGGAGCGTCGATGCCGATGAGCCGGACATTGACCTCTTCCCCTCCCTCACGAACCAGCAGGCTGTCCCCGTCAATGACCCGGATGACGGTTCCGGTGGCCGCGGCAGCGGCGGAAGAGGGGATCACCGCGGAAAGGGATAGGAAAGCCGGGATCAATAAAATGAAAAAGGTTTTCATCATTCCAAAACCATATCGGCTCCCACAGGGAGCCGGAGAGTATTTTTTACATCATCCCCAGTTGAAGCCTGGCGGCCTCGGTCATGAGGGACTGGTTCCAAGGCGGTTCAAAGGTCACTTCCACGAAGGCTTCCCGGACACCCTTGATGCGCCCCAGCTTCTGCTCGATCTCGGTCTTCAACACCCCGGACATTCCGCAGCCTGGGGCGGTTAAGGTCATCACCACCTCAACCCTCTTCCCCCCCTCGGGCAAGGATTTAATCACGCAGCCGTAGATAAGCCCCAACTCCACGATATCCACCGGGATTTCCGGATCATAGCAAGTTTTAAGCTGGGTCCAGACATTCTGCTCCACTGTTTTATCGTCCACCGGCTCGGAATCGTCATAATTAATCTTAAAGACTTTCGCTTCCTCGGGGATCTCCTTGCCCAGGGCATCCGCGTCCTTGCCCTCCACACGGACCAATTGGCCGTTGTCCCTCTGGACGGTAAAGCTTCCGCCAAGGGTTTGGGTCAAATAAACTTTTTCGTCCTTGAAAACCATCGTCTCCGTGCCATAGGGAATCGTGGTAGCCTTGGCGTCTCGAACAACGGTGACTAGATCGTAGCTCATACTGCCCACCCCCGATTGAACCACCAAGGCATCAAGGCACCAAGGCATTCTATTTTCGGTTTTGTCCCCAATCCTTTTTTCACTTGGTGTCTTGGTGTCTTGGTGGTGAAAATTCCGGCTGTTTCTTTTCTCATGGCTCAACCCCATCATCGGTAGAGATAACCGCGTTTTCTTGGTGCAGGGCCGCTTCCATCGTGTGCCAGGCGAGGCTGGCGCATTTCACCCTGGCCGGATATTCCTTCACCCCGGCGAAAACCTTGAGCTTGCCCAGGTCCGCCGGGGGCTTGGCGTCTCCGGTTCCCATCACCATGTCGTGAAACTGATGGAATAGCTTCTCCGCTTCCTCGGATTTTTTGCCTTTCAAGGCCACCGTCATCATGGAGGCGGAAGCTTTGGAGATGGCGCATCCCGAGCCCTTGAAGCGGATATCCTGGATCACTCCCTTTTCATCCGTCCTCAGGCTCAAGGAAATCTTGTCGCCGCAGAGGGGATTAAACCCATCGGCGTGATGGTTGGCCCCTTCCATTTCCCCGAAGTTTCGGGGATTTTTCTGGTGGTCCAGAATAAGATCCTGGTAAAGATCGCTGTATTCCGACATTAAGAGAATACCTCCTGGACTTTACGAATGGCTTTGACCAGGGCGTCGATCTCGGCCCGGGTGTTATAAAGACTGAAGGAGGCCCTGGCGGTGGCGGGAATCCCGAAGCGGTCCATCACAGGCTGGGCGCAATGGTGGCCGGCACGGATCGCCACTCCCTGGCGGTCCAGAATGGTTCCAATATCGTGGGGATGAATCTCCCCTAACGTAAAGGACAAGACCCCCGCCTTTTGTCCTGCCGTACCTATTAATTGAAGGCCTGGCAGGGCCTTCAGCTTTTCGGTCCCATAAACCAGAAGATCATGCTCATGGGCGGCGATAGCTCCCCATCCGATTTCCCCGACATAGTCGAGGGCGGCGCCCAAACCAATAACGCCGGCGATATGGGGGGTTCCCGCCTCGAACTTTTGGGGCGGTTTTTTAAATAGGGTTTTCTCAAAAGTCACGGAGGCGATCATGTCGCCGCCGCCTTGATAGGGGGGCATCTCCTCCAGCAGTTTGTATTTTCCGTACAAAATTCCGATGCCCGTCGGCCCATAGATCTTGTGGCCGGAAAAAACATAAAAATCGCAATCCAGCGCCAGGACATCCACGGGTAAATGGGAAACCGCTTGGGCCCCGTCCACCAGGACCTTCACACCCCGGGCGTGGGCATATTGGATGATTTCGCCGATGGGATTCACGGTTCCCAGGGCGTTGGAAACATGGGTCAGGGCCAGGAGCTTGGTTTTAGCCGTGAAAAGTTTCTTCAATTCCTCCATCACCAATTCACCGGCGTCGTTGATGGGAATGACTTTTAGTTTGGCTCCCTTTTCCCCGCACAACATCTGCCAGGGAACGATGTTGGAATGGTGCTCCATGGCGGAAATAATGATCTCATCGTCCGCGCCCAGGTTTTTGCGGCCCCAGGTCTGGGCCACGAGGTTGATCCCCTCGGTGGTTCCCCGGGTAAAGATGATTTCCCTGGCGTCGGAGGCGTTCAGGAATTTTTGCGCCTTGACCCTCGCCGATTCGTAGGCAGCGGTGGCCTTCTCGCTGAGGAGGTGCAGTCCCCGATGGATATTGGAGTTATATTCCCGGTAGTAGCGGTCCAGGGACTGGATGACCTCCAGCGGTTTTTGGGTTGTCGCGGCGTTATCCAGGTAAACCAACCTCTTGCCGTGAACCTTTTCCCTCAAGATCGGAAAATCCTTCCGGATCTTCTCAACATCAAACCTAAAGATTTTCTTGGCGCCTTGGTTTTTTGGCGCCGGCTTTCGGTTTTTTGGCCTCGTATTGGTTTTCATGGTTTTCCACCCATCCAATCCGCCACCATTTGGCGGAGAGGGGCTTTTAAGTACCCCGAGGCAACCCGGTCCACCATTTCCCCGGCGAAGGCGTTGACCAAGATCCGCTTCGCCTCTTCCCTCCCGATCCCCCGCGACTGCAGGTAAAAGAGGGCCTTCTCGTCCAATTGGCCCGTGGCCGAACCATGGGAGCACTTGACGTCATCGGCGTAAATTTGGAGCTGGGGCTTGGAATAAACCTTCGATTCCTTGGAGAGCTGGAGGTTCTTGTTGGATTGGCGGGCGTCGGTTTTCTGGGCGTTTTCCCTCACGAGGATGCGGCCGTCAAAAATGGCCGTTGATTCGCCGTCCAAGACGCCCTTGAAGGTTTCCTGGCTGGTGCAGAGGGGCGATAAATGGTCGATAAAGGTGCGGGTATCCATGTGCTGTTTTCCCTTCACCAAGTAGAGGCCTTCCAGGAGGCATTCAGCCCTTTTCTCCGAGAGGGAGGTTTCCACCTCGTTGCGGCCCAAGGACCCCCCCAGCGAGAAGGTCCGCGAGGACAAACGGCTGCCTTCCTGTTGGTCAACGGCCAAGGCTCCCACATGGAAAGCCAAGGCGCTTTCCTGCTGGATTTTGGTGTGGTCCAGCGAGGCTTCCCTGGCCAATGAAACCTTGGTGACCGCGTTGGTGAAATAGGGCTTCAAGTTGTTGCCCCAGTAATGCTCCACCACGGACGCCTCGGTACCCTCCTCCATCAAGATCAAATTCCGGATGTGGGACTGGGTTGAATGTCCCGAGTTGGTGGAAAGGTAAACCACATGCAGGGGTTTCTCCAACCGCTTCCCCTTGGGAACATGGAGGAAAAGCCCGTCGGTGAAATAGGCGTAGTTCAACGCGGCGAAGGGGCGGTTCTCAAAGGGCAGGATGTGGCTGAAATAGCGCTTCAGGGGGCCGTTCGCCAGGTTTTCAATCAAGCTTCGGGGCTTCACCTCGTCTTGCGGGTCCTGGAGCCTGGACAGGTCCTTGGAAAAATGGCCGTTCACGAAAACCATCAAATGAGCCTTGTCCACCTCAAAACCCAAGGATTTCAATTCCGCCACCACGGCGGCCTTCGGCTGGCGGTCGCCGGTGAGGTCAAAGGGCATTTTAAAAAAGGGATCCAGGTCGGTGTATTTCCAAAACTCATCCCGGGACGAGGGAAAACCTGCCTCGCCGAAAGTGGCCAAAGCCTTCTCCCGGGTTTCCCGGAGCCAAAAGGGATCCTTGGCCAAGGCGGTTTTTTCCCAATCGGAAAAAGCCTCCAGGTATAAATTCTTGACTTGAACCGCGTCCATATTATTTATTCCTATCAAAAAAATCAGATTCGAAATTCAAAATCATTGTACGCCGATAACAACCAATCAAAGCCGATAGGTTCTTAGTAATGTAACCCGATCGGTCTTTATCGGATTTGATCGGCGTACCAATTCTTTATTTCGAACGCCTGTTAAACCCCCGCCCTTTGGGCTCCCGTGATCCACTCATAGCCCTTGGCTTCCAGTTCCAGGGCCAATTCCTTGCCGCCGGTTTTAACGATTTTTCCGCCGGCCAACACATGCACCTTGTCCGGAACGATGTAATCCAACAAACGCTGGTAATGGGTCACCAGGAGAAAAGCCCGGTCCTTATTTCGAAGGGCGTTCACCCCATCGGCCACGACCTTCAGGGCGTCGATATCCAGCCCCGAATCCGTCTCGTCCAATATCGCCAATTTCGGTTCCAGGACCGCCATTTGAAGAATCTCGTTTTTCTTTTTCTCACCGCCGGAAAATCCCTCGTTGACCGCCCTTTGCAGCATGGTCTCATCCATCCTGAGGGGCTTGAGCTTCGCCTTCACCAGTTCCAGGAAATCCACCGCGTCCAATTCTTCCTCGCCCCGGGATTTACGGATGGCGTTCAGGGCCGCCTTGAGAAAATAGGTGTTATTCACCCCGGGGATCTCCACCGGATATTGGAAGGCCAGGAAGATGCCGGCTCTCGCACGATTCTCGGGAGAAAGCGCCAACAGATCCTTGCCCTCGAACAAAACTTCCCCGCCGGTTATTTCATAGCCTTCCCTGCCCGACAAAACATGGGCCAGGGTGCTTTTGCCCGACCCGTTGGGGCCCATGATGGCGTGGACTTCCCCGGCATTGACCGTCAGGTCAACGCCATTGAGAATTGTTTTATCTTCAGCTTTGGCTTTTAAACCTTTTATGACTAGCATTTTCGACTCCCGTCGAGTTTTAAGTTCGCAGTTCTTAGTTTTTAATTAATGAAGGTTTTTGATCCAAGATCAAAAACTCTTCCAAAACTCAAAACTACGAACTGCGCACTGCGAACTTCTTTTAGCCGACCGAGCCTTCCAGGCTCACGCTCAACAACTTCTGGGCTTCCACCGCGAACTCCATGGGAAGTTTCCGGAACACTTCCTTGCAGAAACCGTTCACGATCAGGTTCACCGCGTCCTCGGACGACAAACCCCTCTGACGGCAATAAAAGATTTGATCCTCCCCGATCTTGGAGGTGGAGGCTTCATGTCCCACCCGGGAGCTGTTATTTTTCACCTCAATGTAGGGAATGGTGTGGGCGCCGCATTGGTCGCCCATCAAGAGGGAATCGCATTGGGTGTAATTTTGGGAGTTTTCAGCGGCAGGCTGGATGCGCACCAGGCCCCGGTAAGTATTCTGGCCCTTCCCCGCCGAGATGCCCTTGGACACGATGGTGCTTTTGGTGTTTTTGCCCACGTGGATCATCTTGGTTCCGGTATCAGCCTGCTGCATGTTGTTGGCCACGGCCACCGAGTAAAACTCCCCCACCGAGTTGTCGCCCTGAAGGATGCAGCTGGGATATTTCCAAGTGATGGCCGAACCAGTCTCGACCTGGGTCCAGGAAATTTTGGAATTCACCCCGCGGCAGGCCCCGCGCTTGGTCACGAAGTTGTAGACCCCGCCCTTGCCGTTCTTATCCCCCGGATACCAGTTTTGGACGGTGGAATACTTGATCTCCGCGTTGTCCAGCGCCACCAACTCAACCACCGCCGCGTGGAGTTGGTTCTCGTCCCTCATGGGGGCGGTGCAGCCCTCCAGGTAGCTGACATAGGCTCCCGCGTCGGCGATGAGGAGGGTGCGTTCGAATTGGCCCGTCTTGGCCGCGTTGATGCGGAAGTAGGTGGAAAGTTCCATGGGGCACCGGACCCCTTTCGGCACGTAGCAAAAAGATCCATCGGTAAAAACCGCGCTGTTCAGGGCCGCGAAAAAGTTATCGTTGTAGGGCACCACCGTTCCCAGGTACTGTTCGATCAGTTCCGGATGCTCATGCACCGCGTCGGAAAAGGAGGAGAAGATGACGCCCATCTCCCCGAGTTTTTTCTTGAAGGTCGTACCCACCGACACGCTGTCGATGACCGCGTCCACCGCCACGCCGGCGAGGGTTTCCCTTTCCTGCAAGGGCACCCCCAGCTTGTCGAACATTTTGAGGATTTCCGGGTCCACCTCGTTCAAGCTTTTCGGACCTTGTTTGGGCGCGGAATAGTAAATGATGTCCTGGTAGTTGATCTTGGGATAATGCACATTCGGCCAGGCCGGTTCCTTCATTTTGGTCCAATGGCGGAAGCATTTCAGGCGCCATTCCAAAAGAAACGGCGGCTCGTTTTTCTTTTTGGAGATGAAGCGGATGATGTCCTCGTTCAACCCCGGCGGGGCCGAGTCGGCCTCAAAGTCCGTCACGAAGCCGAACTGGTACTCTTCCTGGGTCGCCTTCTCGAGGGGTTGTTCCTGGGTTTTGGGTTTCATGGATTCACCTGGTTTCGTTTCAACGTTTGCCGCTTCCATGGCCCGCCGCTTGCGACAGCGCCTGGTCGGAGGATCGGCTCAATAATTTCTCCATTTCCGACTCGGTCATGACCAGGTCGGATAGTTTACACTTCATCAAATACCCCGTCATGGAGTTGGACAGCCCGATCCACAGGGACCGGATGGCGCAGTCCATCGAATGGATGCAGACGCTATGGTCCCCCGAGGGGGTGGAGCAATATTCTTCCCGGGAAAAAAACTTGCCGCCCAATGATTCCAGGACCTCGTTGACATTGATGTCCTGGGGCGCCCGGACCAATTGATATCCCCCGCTTTGGCCCCGGATACTTTGGACCAATCCACCCTTGCGCAGGACGCTCATGATTTTCGCCACGTAAGCGGGGGTCAAATTTTCCTTCTGGGCCAATTCCACGATGGTCGTGGTTCCCTTTTCCCCCTTGCGGGCCATTTGCAGCATGCAGCGCAGGCCATATTCCTCGGTGGATGAAAATTTCATTTTGAGCCGAACCTCTCCCGAACCTAAAAAAGATTAAAACCCTTGGCATTAAATTGCTCATAGTTGACAAGAAAGTCAAGTATAGGCAAAAGTCTTTTCAAATCAAGGATTTTTAGGCTTTTTTATCTTAGTGGGACAAGGGATTGTGAAGCTGCCAATATTGTTGGAGGGAGGTTACGAGGTAATGGATGCCATCTAATGCGTTCATGATGAGTAAATCATACAAAAACCTGGCGACAAACTTGGTTTGGGGCCAAAAAGCCACTGAAACCACCAGTAGGATTGCGGCCAATAGGGACAATAATCCTTTGGTTGAACCTTCCATGTACATGGTCATTCCTCAAGTTTTCTTCAGTTGATCCAGGATCTTTTCAATCAGTTTATCCGATTTCCCGTCGATGTCGATGACGATCGCCCCAACCGGCTCTTCCAAATCGGCGAATTGGCTTTCCAGTAAGGCAGGGCCCATAAAATGCCCTCCCCTGCCTTCCAACCGGCCCCGGATTAAATCCCTGGTTCCCCTCAGGTAAATCCACCGGACGGGAACCCCTTGGGATAATAGGTCTCGGTATTTTTTCTTCAAGGAGGAGCAGGCCACCACGGCGTCATTCTTTCGAGCCTCCCAACTTTTTATTTCAACCGCCAGGGCCCGAAGCCAGGGCAGGCGGTCGCTGTCGTCCAGGGGGGTTCCTCCCGCCATTTTCGCCTTGTTCTCGGGAAAGTGATAATCATCGCCTTCGATGAACGGGCAGTGAAGTTTTTCCGCCAGTTTTTTTCCGAGAGTGCTCTTTCCCGATCCTGAGACTCCCATCAGGACCATGATCATTCCGAATCTCCCAGCGGCACCATCTTCAGGTAAAAATCCACCGCTTTCAGTTTTTTTTCAATTGTTCTTTCCAGGTACTCCAGCGCCGTCAAAAATACCCTCCTTTGAAACGAGGGTTTCATTTTTAGCACTTCCACCTTCCCCAAAGGCAGGGATTTTAATTTTTTAAGGACCTCCAACTCCACGGGAGAGGCCTTCAACCGGGCCGGGCCCGTGGGACAGCAGTCCCCGCAAAGGGCGCCGCCCCGGTGGGGAATCAAAAAGGCGTTTTTTCCCCGCAAGACCGTTTCACATTCCACGCAGACGGCCAATTCCAAGGGATTGCCCAAAAGGTCCAGGAACCTCAAAATGAAAGAGGTCAAGAGGGCCTCCGGTTCCGCGCCTTTCCTTCCCAGACCCTCCAAGGTTCCCCGCAACAGGGAATAAACCTCCGGGTGGGGTTCGGAATCATGGAGGGATTGGGTGAGAAGGTCCGCCAGCACCTGGAGGGCCGTAATGGTCTTGAGGTCTTTTTTCAATTCCGGGTAGGAGTTAACGACCTTGGCCTGGGTCAAGAGGTAAAGATCGGCGGAAGGCCGCTTATGAAGGGAGAATCCGGATTCGGTAAAGAGATCGATGGCGGAGGACAGCTTGCTCTTGGGTTTCCGGACTCCCTTCACAATGGCCTTGATCCTGCCCAGCTGCAGTGTGTAAAGCTGGACGATCTTGTCCGCCTCGGCGAAAGACCTGGCTTCCAGGACAAACCCCCGGACGGGAATGAGGTTCAACTTTCAGGCTTCCTTTTCCAGCGAGAAGGCCACGGCCAAGGCCGGCATGAAAACCCAAATGCCGATGGAAAGGGCAAGGTTCACCAGGAACTCCAAGAGGATGAAAAAAACGCCGATCATGGGAATATTCCCGAATATTCCCATGACCGCCTGAAAAGCGAAGGAAAAAATAAAATAGATCAGCCAAACCAAAAAAATTCCCCAGACCACCCTGCCATAGCCTTGGACGCATTTGTTAAAAGAACTCCTCAGAGCCTGGAGGACGCCCTGCCCTTCCATTAAGTAGGCGCCGCCCATGATGGCGAATCCCGCCAGTCCGATGAAAATCATGATCGCCGCGAAACCACCGGGAATCGCGAGAATAAGGCCGGCCCACCAAGGAATGGAAAGGGCCTTGAGGAGCAATGCCAATAAGAGGATAAGGAACAAACCGCCCAATATCACGCCCACCACCATCAGGAACCAAAACATTTGGAGGCCGATCATGGGCCCCATGTACCTCATGCCATCCTTGAAAAACTCGGTCAGGGAGAAGGCTGTTCCTTTTTCTTGGAGGCCCCTTAAGGAGGCGTAAACAGCCCCATCCAAAAGCGCGTCCAACAGGCTCCACCAGGTGATAAACAACAGGCCCATCCCCACCGCCATGAAGATCCAATTGGGATCCGGCATCACGCTGGAATAGTCCATCCCCTTGAGGAAAGCTGGAAAATTCCCGGCGCCTGATTCCTTAAACCCCTTCCATAGGGCCTGAACAAGGGGCCAGCAAACCAAAAAAAGGCACAATAGAAGGGCGCCAACGTTCAACATCACAAACACGAATCGGATGAAGAAAATCGGCCATTGGGCCAGGCAGGATTCCCAAGCGCGTCGGTAGATTTCCGAAAGAGGCGGGTAGGATTTTTCTTTACTCATAGGGCCTCTTGACGATTAATGACATTACAAACTGCAAAATGGAAGACCTATTCATTCCCCCTCGCGGGAGAGGACAGGGTGAGGGGCAAGGTTATCTTTTACCGGAAATTATTAAACTGCAGGGCTATTTTGATATCGGAGGCTGTTCTTAGAAGCTGCATGGCGGCCTGCAGGTCGTCTTTCGCCTTTCCCGAAACCCGCACCTTTTCGTCCACGATGGAGGCCTGAACCTTCAGTTTGGAATCCTTGATCCGCTTCACGATGTCCTTACAGGCCTCCATCGGCATGCCGCTCACAATCTTGACCTTTTGGTTGACGGTCCCGCTGAAGGCCGCCTCAAACTTCTGGAAATCCATGGCTTTGGGGGAAATGCCTCGTTTGATGAACTTGCTGATCAAAATTTCCCGCACCGCGTTGAGCCGGGACTCGTCATCCGACACGATCTCCAATTCTTTCGTGGCCTTGGCCAGTGTGACCTTGCTGATGCTGTTCTTGAAATCGTAACGCTGGGTGATTTCCTTCATGGCTTGGTTGATCGCGTTGTCGACTTCTTGAAGGTCCACTTCCGAAACCACGTCGAATGAATAGGTGTCAGCCATTGAGTCCCCCGGATTATTTAGCCGCCGATTAACACCGATGAACAACGATTAAATAAAAAACGATTCTTCCAACACAACAATCTTAATCGATGCAAAGCGCGGCTTGTCGGCGGCTAGGAATGATCGTCCTTCGCCTGGGTTTGTTCCTCGGGATCCGGCGGGAGCTTAATTTCCACCACTTGTCCCGCCGTCCCCAGGATTCCCATTGGTTTGCCGTTGAATTGAACGTCCACCCCGCCCGCGTTGCCGAGCTTCAGGGTGAAATTCTTGACCGCCTGATAGGTTTTGACCTCGCCCTGGTCCATGTCCGCCTCGGAACTGGACTGGCCGTCATCCATCGTGACGAGGACCCAGGACTTGTCCAGCGCCTTCAGCACCAGGTGCTGGTACTTGTCCGCGACCTTGACCGAATCGGCGCCGGGACCGGCGGCGCTTTTCGCTTCCGAGCCCCAGGATATTTTCGAGAATAATTTTCGGCCAAAATAAAAACCGCCGCCGAGGAGGGCCGCCGCGGCCAAAATCAGGAGGGTTTGGGACGCCCACTTTCCCCATTTTCGGTTGGAGAAGCCCATGCTTTTGGGGCGAAGGGCGGAGGGTTCCCTGGGAACAGGCTCCGAGAATTCATCCTCCACCATTTCCAGGTTCAGGTCGCCCGAGGGATCCTGGCGCCGGAAAACAGGGGGCCGGGACAGGGTGGGCCTCCAGCCCAAGGCCTTTTCCAAGTCGGCCTCGGCGTTTTTCGTCTCGATCTTCACTTCCACCTTTTGATTTTCCGCGTTGAACTGGCGGGTCAACACCGCGGGGTCGATGCCCACGACTTTGGCGTAAGCCCGGATGAAACCCTTGGCGTAAGTCTGGGAAGGGAAAACATCGTAATTATTTTCCTCGATGGCTTCCAGGTACTTCTCGGGAATTTTGGTCCGCTTGGTAATGTCGCTTAAAGTGATCTTACGGGATTCACGCGCCGCCTTAAGGTCTGATCCTAGGCTCATTAAAAAACCGACCCTTCCACCACTTGGACCCCTTGGGGCATTGTGAATTGGAATAAACTTTCCTTCAGGTTCTTGTTGAAAGAAAGATTTGAAAAAATCGCCTTGGTGTTCATGGACGGCGTCTCCATCTCGATTTGGTAGGGCCACCAGTCTTTCTTGTGGATCCTCACCCGCATCTTATCAAATCCAGCCGTCATCTTGTCATTCGGGATAAAGAGTAGAACCACCTCGCTGTCGGAGTTTTGAGCGAGGGTCACCTTGCTGATTTCGATGTATTTTTTCAGCTGTTTACCGATTCCCAGGTAAACCGGGGCCGCGTCCTTTCCTTTACCGTTGTGCTGGCGGTATACGGTTTTCTGGTCGGGTTGGTACATTTGGGTCAGGCTCCCCCCGACGTACAGAAACTGCTCGGAGGGCTGGGTATAGTGGACGAATATTTTGTCCGGGAACTTCATCTTGACCGTTCCCTTGGATTTTTGCTGGGCTCCGGACAAGGTGTCCTTCATTTCCATGCTCAGATCCATCTGGGCGTCCTGGGCCGCCACTTGGGCCTCCTGCACCTTCTTGGAAACATCCGCCACGGTCAGTTCTTTTTTGACGTCCGTCCCCGCCAAGACCGGCTGATTCAAGCTCACCACCAAGACACAAAGACAATAAGAACAAATTTTCAAAAACGAAGAAATAAAACGGCTTACTTGGCGCCTTGGTGTCTTGGTGGTTAAATTCCGCTTATGATTTTTAATCGATTTTTTCATCAAGCTCTTCCTCGCCTGGGATCGGGGCGTCGTTGCCGTGTCCGGGAATTTGGACGAGAATCTTCCGGGGTTTGTTGCCGTCCGCAGGCCCGACGACCCCGCGCATTTCCATATCATCCAACAGGCGGGCTGCCCGGCTGTAGCCGACCTTCAGGCGCCTTTGCAGCAGCGAGGTGGAGGCCTGCTTGGCCCTCATCACGATTTCCACCGCGTCATCGTACAGCTCGTCCTCACTATCCTCCGACACCAGGTCCTTCGATTTGGAGACGGCCAAATCAGCCGAATATTGGGGTCCGCCCTGGGATTTCCAAAAATCCACCAAACGCTCGATTTCTTCCAACGTAACATAGGCCCCTTGGAGCCGCAAGGGTTTGGGGGCGCCCGAGGCCAGGTAGAGCATATCCCCCCGGCCCAGCAGGGCTTCCGCCCCGTTCATGTCGAGGATCGTCCGCGAGTCCACCTTGGAAAAAACCTGGAAGGCGATGCGGGAGGGGAAATTGGCCTTAATGATGCCGGTGATGACTTCCACGCTGGGCCTTTGGGTGGCCAGCACCAGATGGATCCCGACAGCGCGGGCCATTTGGGCCAGCCGCGTGATGGAATCCTCCACCTGGTCCTTGGCCACCATCATCAGGTCCGCCAGCTCATCCACCAAAACCACGATGTAGTACATGGGGAGGGCGTCGGACTCGCCCGCTTCCCTTTTCTGCTGGATCTTGCTGTTATAGGTGTCAATGTCCCTGGCTCCCACATGGGCCAGCATCTCGTAACGCTCTTCCATTTCCCGGACCAGCCACTTCAGGGCCAAGTGGGCTTCCTTGGAATCGTTCATCACCGGCAGGGCCAGGTGGGGCAGCCCCTTATAGATGGTCATTTCCACCCGCTTGGGATCCACCAGCACCATGCGCAGTTCCTCGGGGGTGTATTTAAAGATCAAGCTGGCGATGAGGGTGTTCATGCAAACGCTCTTGCCGGAGCCGGTGGATCCCGCCACCAGCACATGGGGCATCTCCTTAAGGCTGGCGTAACAGGTGGCTCCGGCGATGTCCTTGCCCAGGGCTACGGTCAGTTTTTTCCGGGAAGCCAAGAACTCGTCCTGGGCGATCAATTCCTTCAAGGTCACGACCCGGCCCATGAGGTTGGGCACCTCGATCCCCACCGTCGCCTTGCCGGGGATCGGGGCCACGACCCGGACCTGCCCGCACTTGAGGGACATAGCCAGCTCATCAGCCAAGGAAACAATCCGGGTGATCTTGACACCCGGCGCTGGCTGGATTTCATATTGGGTCACGGTGGGGCCTGGGTTTACCCCGACCACATTGGCCTCGACTCCGAAGTTCGTGAGGGTTTCCTTGATCGTCCGGCTGATACCCTCAAAGTCATCCGCGGCCCGGTCCTTGGCCTCCTCCGTTGTTTTGAGGATATGGGCCGTGGGCAATTGCCACTGGCGGATCACGCGGGCAGGCTTGGCCGGCTCGTCCGCACTGGCCTCGTCCTCGTCCGCCATTTCGATACTGGCGGCCTCCATCTTTTGTTTCAAGGTCATGGGATTAGCGTCCGACCCCGCCTTGGCTTCCGCCATGGCCGCCGCCACCATATCCTCCTCGTCACCCTCGGACTCGCCGGCAGCTGCCGGCTCGTCAAATGTCTCGGCCTCCCCCGTAAAGAGCGGTTTGGATTTGGAGGGCTTGAGAGTCTTCACCGGGGCGATGGAGGAGGCTTTCGTGACGGGCTTGGCGGTCCGGGGCGCCGTTTCTTCCCCTCCCGGGTCTTTTAAAAATTTGTCCTGGCTCGCTAATTTTTGGCGGGCTTGATCCGCGACTTTTTTGGCTTGGCGGCCCGACTTCCAATCCTCGAAAACCTTCAACAGTTTCTCGTGGAGCAGGACAAAAGCCTCAAATCCATGCTCGCCAAACCAGCCCAAACCCTTGGAGCTCCCTTCCCAACCTCCCCTGGCCAGGTTCACCAAGTGGTCTTCCTTCTCCAGGAACCAAGCCGAGAGGACCAACGTCATGAGGCAGATGACCACCGTCCCAAAACGGGTCAGGACCGATTCCATATGGTCCCCCACCAACATCCCCAGCTGGCCGCCCCATTCCACGCCTTCACGCATTTGGGAAGGCGAGAACATTTGAACACTGGGAAAAAGGACCCGGATGATGGAGCAAAGGGAGACCAGTCCCAGGAGCAGTCCCAGGATTTTCAAACCGGGCTTGACCAGGGGATCGTCCTTAAACCTCGCCACGGCAAACCGCAAAAGAATCAGCGGGAATATCCAACCGCATAGGCCGAAGCCGCTGTAGAGGAAAAACGCGAGGTCCGAACCAATTTTGCCGAGCAAGTTGGGTTTTTCACCGGTCGGGATGAGGGAAAGGCCCAAGAGGACCCCAGCGCTTCCGGTTAGGAAAACGATTAGAAAATGGTGTCGCTTGTCTTTAGACATCCAACCCCCGGCCTGAAAGGCTCAAAAGCCTTTGATTCGTTTGTTTTTGGGTGTGAGGGAAAAAGTTCATTCTGGAAGCAAAGTATAGCCGATTCAAGCGATTCTTTTGAAGATAAATGTTTCCCCTTGCCGCCGGAAAACTTACGGTAAAATAACTCCCCGGCCCTTCGAAAAATATTTTAAGGACTAAAATTTTTGTTCCTCTACATCGCCGTCAACGTCATCCTTCCCATCTTCATCGTCATGAGCCTGGGTTATCTTCTCGCGAAGTACTACACGATCGACTTGGCCTCCCTCTCCAAACTTAACTTCTACATCTTCATCCCCGTCTTCATGTTTTACAGCCTGCTCATCTTCAAACCCGGCGACAAGGAAATCGCCATGACCGTCCTTTTCAACCTTTTATTGGCCTGCTTCACCTTTCTTGTTATGGTCGGCATTACCCGCGCCATGAAGTTCGAAACCAACCTGGCCGCCGCCGCAACCCTGGCCGTGATGATCTTCAACTCGGCCAATTACGGCATCCCCGTCGTGCAATTGGCCTTTCGGGGCGAGGGAGTCGCCATCCAGGTCATCACCATCACCACCATGAACATCCTGACCTATACTTTAGGGATTTTAATTTCGGGCGGTTGGAGCGAATGGCGCACCGGGGCTGTCAAAATCCTCAAGCTTCCCATTCTCTATTCCCTGGCCCTGGCGATGGTGCTCCGAGGCTTGAATATGGATATTCCGGATTTTTGCATGACGCCCTTGAAATGGGTGGCGGACGGCATGGCGCCCATCGCCCTTTTAACGCTGGGCGCCCAATTGGGCCATGGCGGCATCTCCCTGCAGCGTCCCAAGGAATTATGGATCACCGTGGGAACCCGCCTCTTGATCGGCCCCTTCATCGCTTTCCTATTAATCACCCTGATGGGGTTTCACGGCCTGCTGGCCCGGGTCCTATTCGTCTCCAGCGCCTTCCCCACCGCCGTGGCTACGGTCCTATTTGGAATTGAGTACGATAAGGAGCCCACCTTCGCCGCCGACGTGGTATTTATTACCACCCTGCTTTCGGCCGTCACCGTAACCGGCGCCATCAGCCTCTCAGCGGCGTTGTTTTAGTGATGAAACCCAAACCCAGCAAGTCCAAAAAATCAAAAGATCTTTGGAAGAATCCCTCCTACCAAAACATGCTGAACCCTTACGAAAGCAAGTATCCGCAGAAAAGGCAGCCCTCCGCTGTCCGTCCTCAGCCCTCAGCGAAGAAGAAAAAATAACCCAAGCCCGAAAGAGAACATGCTTTACCCCCAAAACAACAACTTCCGCCAAAAAACAGATTTTTTAGGAAAATGGGACTTCCGAAAAGACCAAAAGAACCAGGGACTTCAAAAAGGCTGGTCCAAGGGCTTTAGAAAAGAACGGTCCCTGCTGGTTCCCGCCAGTTGGAATGAACAGGCGCCGGACCTTCGGGATTACCTGGGACCCGCTTGGTACCAAAAAAAGTTCTCTTTTCACCCCAGTCCAAAATGGGGAAAATCTTTTATCCGCTTTGGGTCAGTCAATTACTTCGCCGCCGTCTGGCTCAATGGAAGGAAACTGGGAACCCACGAAGGCGGACATCTCCCCTTTCATTTTGAGATTACGAAACATTTAAAAGCCGCTAATCTCCTGGTTGTTCGAGTGGAGGGCTTCTTACGACCCGACCGGGTGCCGCCCGGCAAGGTGCCCCCCGGCCCTCTGGACTCCTTCAACAACAACTTCAATCCTCCGGCATCCTTTGACTTCTTTCCCTTTTGCGGCATCCAGCGGCCCGTGATTTTATTCACCACTCCCAAGGAATCCATTGAGGATGTCACCATCACCACCGAAATCACCGGCAAGGAAGGTGGCGTTTCCGTGGCGGTCCAGGCCAATGCTTCCAGCCCCGCTTCGTTACGGTTAACTCTGGAAGGATTTGGGTGGGAAACATCGATTGAGGCTCCGTTGAAATCCGGGAAGGCCGCCGATCTTTTAAAAGTCCCCCAAGCCAAATTATGGGCTCCCGGCTCGCCTCATCTTTACCAACTGAAACTGGAATTAAAAAAAGAAAGCAAAACCATTGACCAAGTCAAACTCCCCGTCGGCATTCGAACCATCCGCGTTAAAGGGAGCCGAATCCTTTTGAACGGAAAGCCGATTTTTCTGAAGGGTTTCGGAAGGCATGAGGACAACGCTGGAACAGGCCGTTATTTGCCCCCGTCCGTTTTGCGGAAGGATTACCGCCATATGCTCTGGATCGGCGCCAATTCCTTCCGGACGACCCATTACCCCTACTCGGACGAGGATATGGACATGGCGGATCGGTTGGGCTTTCTGGTCATCGGCGAAACTCCCGCCGTCGGCCTCTTTTTTAAGAAAGGGGGCCTGTCCAAACGCTTGAATCTTTGCCGCCAATACACCCGGGAAATGATCGAACGGGATAAAAACCATCCTTGCGTCGTCATGTGGAGTTTGGCGAACGAGCCCCACTCGCACCGGCCCGAAGCCAAGGGGTTTTTCAAGAATTTGGCTGATTTGGCCCGCGGTTTGGACAAGAGCAGGCCCGTCACCTTGGTCAGTTATTTGGGGGCCGCCGAGAAATCTTTTGAATTTCTGGATGTGGTTTGCGTGAACCGCTATTTCGGCTGGTACACGGAACCAGGCGACCTCGACAAGGCTATCCCCCGCCTTTCCGAGGACCTGGACGCTATCCATCGCAAGTTCAAAAAGCCTGTCCTAGTCACCGAATTCGGCGCCGACGCCCTTCCTGGAAGCCACGCCAATCCACCCGCGATGTTCAGCGAGGAATACCAGACCGAGATGATTAAACGATATCTTGGAGTGATCAAAGTAAAGGCCTATGTTGCCGGAGCCCATGTCTGGAACCTCTCGGACTTCAAGACCGCCCAGGCCACCCACCGTCCCAACGGCATGAACTATAAAGGTGTTTTCACGAGGGAACGCAAACCCAAGCTTGCGGCTTACCTGCTGAGAAAGCTTTGGAAGGACTAGACCTCTTCGTAGATGCGCTCTCCCTCGGAATAGGAAACCAACATCCTGGCGTCCTCTTCCCCGGGATTCCTTAAAGAGTGAATGGTACCAGCGGGATTCATCACCGAATCTCCCTGGTTTAAGATCACCGCCTTGCCATCCATCGTGATTTCCACGCAGCCCTCGATGACGTAAATGAACTCGTTGCAGTTTGGATGCCGGTGGCGGGGCGCCGTTTTTTCCCCTTGCAGGACCATGAGAGCCACACTCATGTCCGATCCCGGCGAAAGGGAATCTTCCATCAGCCATTCCATGCATCCCCATTCCTGGGATTTCGGTTTTGACTCCAGGGGAATGTTTTTGTGAAAATTCCGCGCCATGCTATCCTCCTTGATGAACCCGACAACTTTCCGTTAAACTCGCCTGGAATTCAACCCCTCCCGAAAGAAGCCGCCATGCGACAATTCCGCATCATTTTGATCCCTATCATTTTGGCCTATCTATCAATCCTCGGGGGTTATTATGCCCTGCAGGACAAATTGATCTTCCATCCCGTTCCCTTGACCGGCGTGACCCCCAAAAACTATGGATTGGAATTCCAGGATGTTTCTTTCCCCTCGTCCGACGGAGTTACGCTCACGGGCTGGTGGATTCAGCATCCAGTAAAAGATCCCAAGCGCCCTACCCTTTTATATTGCCACGGCAATGCCGATTGCGTTTCACAGTTGGCGGAAGTTTCAAGAATTTTCTACGACTTCGGATTCGACATGCTCATTTTCGACTACCGCAGTTACGGCGGAAGCCAGAAGGCGGGGTTAAGCGAGGAATCGGTGGATCAGGACGCCATTTCCGCTTACCAATGGGTTAAGGCGAGAGGGTTCAAGGACGACCGCATCATCATCTGGGGCCATTCACTCGGTTCTTCCATCGCGGCCTGGCTGGCGACCCAAACGAAGCCTGCGGGGCTCATCTTGGAAGGAGCCTTCCCCTCTATTTATGCCGTCAGTCGGTTGAGAAACCCTTGGCTATTGATCGCGCCCTCGATGATCCACAGCAAGTTTGAAACTGAAAAATACGTGATTCAAAGAACCTGTCCCTTGCTCATGATTCACGCGGAGAAGGACACGATCATCCCCATTGATTTAGGCCGGAAGGTGTTCGCGGGGGCGGCGGAACCCAAGCAATGGATCGAAGTGAAGGGAATCAACCACAACGATTTCCCGAGCGTCGCGAGGCAATACGAGAAGCCGATCCACGAATTCGTGCAAGGCTGTCTTAGCCACAGATGAACACGGATGAACACAGATACATCTTGGTTTCAACCAGCAAATGACACGCAACAATGAAATACGCAGATGAAAAAATATTAGGTTTTTAAAAATCAATGATTATCCGTGTTAATCCGTGTTCATCTGTGGCAAACGAGATTTTAGATTTTTATTTCATCTTAAGCTGTTCCCGTTTTTGGCGGTCGATGGTCTCTAAGGTATGAATCAACGGCTTCTCAATGAACGAATTCATCGTGAAATCCGCCACACCGGCCAGCTCCGGTGTTCCCACGCAAAAGAGCCCCGCTGCTTTGGCCGCCTGCACCCCCAAGGGATCGGTTTCCAAGGCCACAGCCCGGACCGGCTTAACCCCCATCATGTCGAGGGATAAAAGATGAAGTTCCGTCTTGGGCTTGAGCTCGGTCACATCCTCGAAACAGCGGATATTGTCGAAATCCTCCGCCAAGTTCATCCGATGTAATTCCTCGACCACCCTGCTTTGTTTTAGATTGGACGTCAGGACGATTCGGACCTCAAAACCCCTCAAGAGGCGGTAGCAAAGCTTCAGCGCCTGCACCGGGGTGGGCTCGGGAAAATCTTCCTTGTTGTAATTCTGGTTGGTGGAATCGCGGAGGACCCAGTCGAAGTCAAAGATGAGGGCCTTGGTCAGCCAGAAGCTTTCCGGCACCATGCCGCCAAAGGGTGTTCCACGGGGGTTGTGGACGTCGGAAGGACCGAAATTGATGGGACTCATAAGGCCTTTTAACCTCTGGAAACTTCAAGGGCCGCTTCTTTTTGGCCCTTCTCAAAAATAATGATTTTATCCACGTCCCTTTTACTCATTAAAAAATCCACGACCAACTGTTCGATCTCGGGCAGTTCTTTTTCCAGCTGCCCGAAACCGCTTAAAGGGGCTTGGTGGGTAAATAAAAAAAGCCAAACTTCCCCTTTTTGGTCCTTGAACTCATTTTTCAAGTGGCGCGTCAGCACGGAACGAATTTTATGAGCTGGCCGGTCCGACAAAATGCCGTTTTCACGGCTTCCTTCTTCTCTTTTTCCTTCATAGGTGATTTCCGACAATAGGACACTGACTTTTTTTTGATCAACCTTAAACCGAACATAGGAATGTCCTGAATATTCCAAATCGGATGAAGGAAGGCCCTTGGTCCCTAGGAATTCCTCGAAAATCGACTTTTCAATGGGGGAGTTTTTCAACCGGGCCTACGAATCGAGTTTCTTTTTAAGAATCTCATTTACCAATTTAGGGTTCGCCTTGCCTTGGGTGGCCTGCATGACCTTGCCCACGAGGAAGCCGATGACGCCCTGCTTGCCGCCTTTGTAATCGGCCACGACTGCCGGGTTTTCAGCCAAAACCTTATCCACCGCGCCCTCAATGGCCTTGGGGTCGGAAACTTGGGCCATGCCGCGGCTCTTCACCACTTCGGCCGGTGAAACGCCCAGGTCGAACATCTCGGCGAAGACTTCCTTGGCCTGCTTGGAATTAATCGTTCCAGCGTCAATCAGTTCCACCAATTCGCAGAGCTTCTTCTGGTCGAACTTGAGGTCCTTGAGTTCCTTGTCCTGTTCCTTCATCTTGGCGGCCATATCGCCCATCATCCAGTTCGAAAAGGCTTTGGCATTCTTGGTCTGCTTGGCCCCTTCCTCAAACCAGGCTGCCAACTCCTGCTCAGAGGTTAAAACTCCTCCGTCGTAATCACTCAACCCATATTGGGAAACAAACCTGGCGCGTTTGGCCGACGGCAATTCCGGCAGGCTCTTCCGGATGTCCTGGACGTAGGATTCCGGCAGGATGATCGGCACCAGGTCCGGTTCGGGGAAATAACGGTAGTCGTGGGCTTCTTCCTTGGAGCGCATGGTCTTCGTCTTGTTCTCAGTCACGTCCCAAAGACGGGATTCCTGGACCACCCTTTCGCCCTTGTCCAGCAAGGCGGCCTGGCGCTTGATCTCGTACTCAATGGCCTGCTTCACGAACTTAAAGCTGTTCATGTTCTTGATCTCGGTGCGGGTGCCGAACTTCTCGGTTCCCTTGGGTCGGATGGAGACGTTGGCGTCACAGCGGAGCGAGCCTTCCTCCATGTTGCAATCGGAGACATCAATATATAGCAGGATGCTCTTGAGGGAGGTCAGGTAGGCATAAGCTTCATCGGCGCTGCGGATATCGGGCTCGGATACGATCTCCACCAATGGAATGCCGCCGCGGTTGTAGTCGGCCAGGGAATAGTCTGAGGAATCAAGGCGTCCAGCCTTGCCGCCGGCGTGGATGAGTTTACCCGCGTCTTCTTCCAGATGGGCGCGGGTAACGCCGATCCGTTTCGTGCCGTCCTTGGTAATGATGTCCAAATGACCGCCAAAATTAAGGGGCTTGTCATATTGGGAAACCTGATAAGCCTTGGGCAGGTCAGGATAGTAGTAGTTTTTCCGGTCCATCTTGGAGTATTTGGCGATTTGGCAATTGAGGGCCAAGCCGATCTTGACCGCGTATTCCACGGCCTTCTTGTTCATGACCGGCAAGGTCCCCGGCAGCCCCAAACAAACAGGGCAAACCTGGGTATTGGCGTCGGACCCAAAGGTCGTGGGACAGCCGCAGAACAGCTTGGTAGCTGTCTTGAGCTCGCAATGGACCTCGAGTCCTATGACTGGTTCGTAATTTTCTACAGGCATCTCAACTCCAATTAGTAATTGGTAATTAGGAATTTGTAATTAATTCCTAACTCCAAACTCCTCATTCCTAATTAACCTTCGCGCAGCGAAGGTTTTTGTTTGTGCCAGTCCGTCGCCTGTTCGTAAGCATAGGCTGTCCGAAGCAAGGTGGCTTCATCAAAAGGCTTGCCGATCAACTGCAATCCGATGGGTAATCCGCTTTTGGACAATCCGCAGGGCACGGACAATCCCGGCATGCCGGTGATGTTGATGGACACGGTGAATACGTCTTCCAGGTACATGGCCAGGGGGTCGCCGGTTTTCTCCCCGAATCGGAAAGCCGGATTAGGAGCGGTGGGGGTAGCGATCACATCCACCTTCTCGAAAGCCTTATCGTAATCTTGCTTGATCAAACGGC
>CAZUXW010000011.1:49480-56818 GCA_964624625.1 uncultured bacterium | reverse complement strand
TCTCAAGCTTATCCGCGAGAATATCCCCGCCGAACTCAAGGCCATTCTTTTTTAACCATTGAATGTGTCTCGATTTGAAAAGATGCTATCTGTCATTGCGAGGGCCAGCCCCAATCGGGGCGGTTTGGACCGTGGCAATCTTTGTTAAACTTTAGTGCCTACTGCAAAACCTGTGATTCCCACGTCGCAAATCGAGCCTATCGGCTCAGCCCCTCGGAATGACAGGAAGCCGAGACGCCACCTTATTCTTCGTTTTTTGGAGAAGGCAAAATTGAACCATAATTCGGGACTTTCATTCTTTCTTCTGTTTCCGTTCATGATTATGTGGCAGCACAAAGGACTGGTGATTGTCTTTTTGGTTTTACTTTCGATGACTCTTTTTATCGCGAGTAAAGAATTTAAACTTCCGCTAACGTTGGAAAATGTTCTTAAAATTCTATCTGTTTGGATTTTAGTGGTTTTGGCATTTGGGTTGATCCTTTTTTTCAATATTCCGTTTGAGCCCACCAGTAAGTAAGACGAAGATTTTATTGAAATTCCAATCCATCCCATTAAATAATAAACTTTACGCTGTTTTCAAAATAAACCTAGGGGTATCGAGTGAAAATGACCATCCGAAATACCTGGCTTGCCTTGGGAATCCTCGCCGCCGCCGCCCTTTCCGGCTCAGCCCAGGCCATCGGCTTGAGACTGCCGGCCCAGCAATTCAACCTAATTTATAACGGCATGGGCGGGGCGGTGGGGGCCGACGGCACCTTTTTCAACGCCGCTTCCTATAATCCGGCCCTTCTTTCCCAGGCCCCCTTCGGCGTGGAGGCCTTCAGCCTGGGTCTCAACATTTCCAACGACACCTTCGGGGTGATTGACTACGTCCAAAACATCAATTTCCAGGCGGACACGGCCTTCAAGAACCTGAGTGAGGGGCTGTTTACCAACAACTCGGCGGAGATCACCGACGGGCTCAGCTCCATCCAGGACGTGGTCAACCACCTCGCCGACAAAGCGGTACAAGCCGGGGCCGGCCTCAATGTGGCGGTTAAGGTGACGCCCAACCTGGGAATCCAAATCTACAACAGCACCCACGGCCTCCTGGAACTTCAGCAGGGAACCTTGACCCAGATCCTTGATTCCATTCCGCTGCCTTATAACTCCAGCACCAGCGGCGCGGAGGTCAACAGCGCGGTAGCGGTCTTGAGGAATGACCTGCAGGCCGGCATCGACGCGACCTTGACGAGCGCCCAGCAATCGTCCGTTTCCGGCGATATTGCGGCTTTGAAAAATGGGACCGAGGATCTTCCGACTTTTGTGGCTCATGTGAAGGTCGCGGTTCCGACGGTGGATGAGGACGCCTTCAAGAGGGAACTGATCGATAAATTGATCAACGACTTGGCCATTCTCTCGACCCTGGTGTATTCGGACACGGTCTTCATGGGTTCCTACAGCTTCGATCCCTGGAAGGACCTGCCCTTAACCGCCGGCATGAACCTCAAAATCGTCAACCGCCATATCGCCTACGCCGCCATCTCCACTTCCGAGAATTCCGGCGTCCTGAACAACTTGGGCGACGATATCAAGCAAAGCACTACCCGATGGGGAGCTGATTTTGGGTTTCTTTATAAGGTGAAGGAAATCCAAACGGATTTTGGCTTGTCCCTCCTCGATTTATTCCACGCGGGAGCCAGCCTCAACGCCAGTTCCGGTTCGCAATTGGCCGGCGTCGTGACGGATCCCGCCCCGACCATCGTGCGCCTGGGGGCTTCCTGGCACATGGTTCCGGATTTGCGGGTCAACCTGGACATCGACGATATCTTCGGCGACACTTCCTTTTACGACGGCAGCCATTCCTTCGGCCGGTTCAAGTTTGGGGCTGGCTACAAGGCTCTGGGATTCCTAACCTTGCGAGCCGGCTTCGGCAACGACCATCTGGCCGGAGGCATCGGCGTCCTGGCCGGATTCTTCGGGTTGGATTACACCTACGCGGCGGACGACCTGAGCCAAAGCTTCAACCATTACGCCCAAATGCGGTTGGTGTTTTAAAGTCCCTTAGGGTCTTGTAGGGGCGATTCTCCGCGATCGCCCTAGGGTTCCTCGATCTCCTTTTGTCGTGAATTAGCCTCCTTGTCCCGTTAAAATCATCCTTATCCCATGGAAAACACCCGGCCCAACCAACTGAAGATGTGGATCCCCGCCGCCATCTTTCTTTCAGCTTTCAGTTTCTCTCTCGCCGGTCTTAACCCGACCTTTTACCTTAACGACAGCCCGGAAACCGTGACGGCCTGCGTCACCCTAGGCATTCCGCATCCGCCGGGCTATCCCTTGCACACGATGGTGGGCCACCTCTTCACGCTTCCACCTCTGGGGCATTTTCCTTTTCGGGCTAATCTTTTCGCGGCAGTCTTGGCCTCGTCGGTTTGCGCCTTGTTGTTTATCCTGTTAAGGGACGGGCTGAAAATTTCAACGGCCCTATCCCTCTTGTTCTCCCTCCTTTGGATCACCGGCGCCTCCTCTTATCCCGCTTCCCTGAGCGCCAAAACAGGCCTTTACCAATTGACGGCCTTGCTTCTTTTGGCGGTCCTTTGGGCATTGCTGGACAACAAGTTGGGGTTCGCTGTTTTTTTGTTTGGAATTTCCTTGGCCAACCATTGGATGAGCATGGTGGCTTACTCACCAGGATTTCTGCTCTTGGTTTATTTGCGGTGGAAGGCCGTCAATCCACCGGAAAGATTGCCGGAAGCCGGTCGCCCAGTTGGCTTTGAAAGAAGCCGTCGGTTGATCCTTCCGACTTTTCTAGTCTTGGGCCTTTCCCTCTATCTTTACCTGCCTTTGCGCGCGCACTTGAATCCCTCCCTGAATTGGGGCGATCCTTCCACCTGGAATCATTTTGTTTTTAACTTCCTGAGAAAAGAATATGCCGGCTCGGAAGCCTCGGGAGGGCCCATGGTCTGGCTGGGCCAATCCTGGGTCTGTTTCCAAACGGCCTTCCTGGAATTTGGGGGGATTTTGCTATTGGCCCTCTTAGGGGTGGTTGGAATGGCTTCCAAACGCAGGGATTGGGCTTTGGGATTGGGGCTCGCTTGGGTTTCGCTGGTGCTCGTCATTTCCGTTTACTTGAATTTGCCGAAGGAACAGCTTTATCTCATCAAGGATTACACCTTGTCCTCGCACCTGTTTATCCTCCTCTTCGCGGCCTGGGCCATGGAATCCTTCCTCGCGGGAAGGGAACCTGGGAAACGGCGTGGCGCGGAAATGCTGGTGATCCTGGCCTTGGTCCTTTTTTTTGCCTTGCCTGGGATCCGCCGCTGCTGGGGCGGCCGCCAGGCTGATTACACCTACAGCTATGATTACGTCCTCAATGGATTTAAAAGCGTGCCGCGCGACTCGATTTACTTTTGCAAGGGCGACAGCGTGGTGTTTCCCTCCTGGTATTTCCAGTGGGTGGAGGGAAAGCGCCAGGACCTGGCGATCGTGGGAGTGGATGGATTCCCCATGGAATGGGTCCGTAAAAACCTGGCCCAGGCCCACAAGGGACTGAAAGTTCCTTTCACCAATCAGGCCGTGGGGGCTGAGTCCATCCCCCTTTTGACCCAGTGGATCGTGGACCACAATCCGGAAAGGGAGCTTTATTTCAGCTACAACAAGATCGAGGACGGCACCTTGCCGGGAACCAAAATGGCCCTCTATGGATTGACGGGCAAGGGTTTTGGCCCGGGGAAGGAAGTGACTTTAGACGAGGACAGGGCCAATTTTTGCTGGAATGAGCTTCGCCTGAGGCACCTACAGGATGGGGATTCCAGGGCCGACACCAGGACCAACGAGAACATTGTGCGCGACTATGGGGTGTTCCGGAACAGCCTGGGGGTTTTTTATGAGGACCGGGCCGATGACGCCAGGGCTAGAATGAAACCTGGCGCCAAGGGCGCGGAATTGACCGCGATCCAAGGCGACTACCAAAAATCCTACGATCATTTTTACTGGGCGGAACAATGGGCTCCCGAAGATCCCCAATATGCCTACAACACGGGCAACGCCCTTTTCCACCTGGACCGACCCAATGATTCGGTTATTTGGTACGCGAAAGCCGTGAAATTGAACCCCCAATACACCATGGCCTATTTCAATTGGGCTGTCGCCGACATGAAGTTGGGTGATAATCAAAAAGCGGGTGATTTGCTCGCCAAGGTTTTGGAGCTGAGCCCCGAGTATCCCGCCGCCAAAACAGGGCTAGATTATTTAATAAGGAATAATCTGTATAAAGGACAGTGATTTTGCGAGTTTTGGATTCGAGTCCAACGCGGTGAGGCATTTAGTGCCGCATAAAATCACCAAGCATTATTCCAACGGGGAAGTTACCATTGCTTGGCAGCCGCATCTTTGCATCCATTGCGCCAATTGCGCGAACGGATTGCCGGAAGTGTTCAAACCTGGCGTGCGTCCCTGGATTGATCCCTTGGCAGCGTCGACGCAGGCCCTTAAAGACCAGGTGGCTCAATGTCCTTCCGGAGCATTATCAATTTTGTATAAGGAAAATTCGGAAAAATGAAACCCGATCATGTTTGCGTTAATCATTCGACGGTGGAAGCCGTCAGCTTCTGCCATCATTGCCAAGACTGGCTCTGCTCCCGTTGCGTGGTTGAGGGGCGGGAGCATTATTACTGCCGGAAGACTGAATGTATTGAAGCCTTAAATCGAGAAGAGGCCTTGGCGCAAGGAAAGTGCCCCTATTGTGGGAAGGTGGTCAGGGCCGGGGCCGCTCTCTGTGGATCCTGCGGGAAACTATTAAGAGAGTTGACGGACGAGGAAAAAGCTGAGGACTTGATCACTGTCGCGACTTACAACCATTCGATGGAAGCCCATTTAGCCAGGACTAAATTGGAATCGGAAGGAATCGAAGCCTATGTCGCCGATGAACATATGGTATCCATTAATCCCGCTTACAATATTCCGTTTGGTGGGGTGAAGTTGAAGATAAAAAACACGGATTTGAACAAGGCGATTTCTGTTCTGGGATTCGACAATCTTTTGGAATATAAGGATTCTGCGGGAGATTTGAATGAAAAATCATCGAAGATCGTTATGGTTAAATGCTCGAATTGCGGCGAGGATAACGAGATTAAAACAAAGACTAAGTTTTGTGGTTCGTGCGGTAAACATCTTTAACTCTTTAAGGAATCGTGCCATTGAATAAATACCTCAAAAAACTTCTGCCCCTTTACCAAAAGATGGGCGTCAGCATCATTCCCAACCGCTACGAGGATCCAGTTCCGAACCTTTCGGATTTCAAGGATTGGGATTGGGAGAAGGAAAGCGCACTTCCGGGGTTGGATCTCCAGGTGGGAAAACAAATCCAGCTTTTGGAAAAATTCTCAAAAGGTTACCTGCCGGAGTTCAAACAACAACCCTTGGACAAGACGGCTCCGAAAGACGTGGAGCAGTACTACATCACTAATCCCGCCTATGGGGCGGTGGACGCGGCGATTTACTACGGCATGATCCGCCACTTCAAACCCAAGCAGATCATCGAAATCGGGGCTGGGTTTTCAACGCTCTTGGCCTGTCAGGCCGTGGTTCAAAACCGAAAAGAAAAGCATCCCTGTGAATTGACCGCCATTGAGCCTTATCCCAGCAAGACCTTGCGGGAGGGCGTTCCGGGCTTGGCCAAGCTTTGGGAAAAGAACCTGCAGGATGTTCCGGTGGTGGAATTCGAGAAGCTGGGGAAGAACGACATTCTTTTCATCGATTCCAGCCATGTCCTGAAAATCGGAAGCGACGTGCAGTATCAAATCTTGGAAATTCTGCCCCGCTTGAAAAAAGGGGTTCTGGTCCATTTCCATGATATTTTCTTTCCGTTCGAGTATCCCGAGAAACTCATCCTGAAGGATTTCAAGTTCTGGAATGAGCAATATCTCTTGCAGGCTTTCCTGGCCTTCAACCGGGATTTTGAGGTGCTTTGGGCCGGGTACAATATGTTCAAGAAAAATTATTCAGTGATCGAAAAGTACTTTGGAGAGTTTTTCAAGGATAGGGACAATCCGGAGAGGTTCTGGCGGACCGTGGGGTTCTGGATCAGGCGAAAGTAAAAACCTATTTCACCACGAAGACACGAAGAGCACGAAGTGAGGTAATGGCTTCGAGATGGTAGGGGCGGCATTCATGACGCCCAATTTTCTCTGGTGGTTTGCGCGCGGGCACGATGAATCGCGTCCCCTCGAAAGAAAAAAATGTTTGTTGGGATTACTTAGTGTTCTTCGTGCCTTCGTGGCGTGTGCTTTTTATTTTTTTGGCGGGGCTAATCCTAGGGCATTTAAATCCGCGTCGACCATTAATCTTACCAACTGCTTGAAATCAACGCTGGGCTTCCAGCCCGTTGCCTTCTTCAACTTCGCGCTGTCGCCGCGCATTTCCTTGATGTCGACGGCCCTCGCCAGCTTGGCGTCGGAAACGACGTATTTTTTGTAATCCAGGCCTACATAGCCAAAGGCTTCTTCCAGGAATTCCTTGATCGAATGGTTCTCGCCGGTGGCGATGACGAAATCCTGCCCCTCCTTCTGCTGGAGGGTCAACCACATGGCCTCGGCGTAATCCTTTGCGTAGCCCCAATCCCTTTTGGAATCCAGGCTTCCCAGGGTGATTTTGTCCTGCTGTTTCGCCATGATCCTGGCGAGTCCCAAGGTGATTTTGCGGGTCACGAAGGCGGCGCCCCTGCGGGGGGACTCGTGGTTGAAGAGGATGCCGCTGACGGCGAAGAGCTTGTGGACTTCCCGGTAATAGCCCAACATGCCGTGGGCGAAAACCTTCGCGAAACCGTAGGGGCTGCGGGGATTGAATGGGGTTTTTTCCGATTGGGGACTTTCCGCCGCGGAGCCGAACATCTCCGAGCTGGAAGCCTGGAAAAAGCGGGCCTTGATTTTGGCCTGGTGGATGGATTCCATGAGCCGGATCGGCCCCATCCCGTTGATCTCGGCGGTGTATTCGGGGGCGCCCACGGAAACCACATCATCGGATTGGGCCGCCAAGTTATAGATCTCGTCGGGTTGGATGCTTCTTAATAGATTGGTCAGGCGGCCGGAGTCGGTCAGGTCCCCCAGCTGCATGCGGAAAGAGTGGTTGGGGTTGCCCAAGATGGGTTCCACATATTCCATGCTCCCGGAGAGGCGGCGCACCAGGCCGTGAACCTCGTAGCCCTTTTCCAGGAGAAACTCCGCCAGGTAGCTTCCGTCCTGCCCCGTGACTCCGGTGATAAAGGCCTTTTTACCCAAGAAGAACTCCAAGAAAAATTAATTTACCACCAAGACACCAAGGCACCAAGGAAGGCGTGGAAGGTTTCAAGGTTTTTCCCTT
>CAZUXW010000011.1:46269-49380 GCA_964624625.1 uncultured bacterium | reverse complement strand
CACCAAGACACCAAGGCACCAAGGAAGGCGTGGAAGGTTTCAAGGTTTTTCCCTTTTTGGAATTCTTTGTGTCTTGGTGGTAAATGGGGGTTCGTTTTTTTAATCTTTATAAATGGTTAAGTAAGGCAGAGGGACGATCATTTGGGTTCCGGCCTTGAGCAGGGCCTGCTCCCTTTGGCGGAAGCTTTCCACGAAATGCCAGGGCAGGACGAAGAGGTAATCGGGCTTGCGCTTGCGGCATTCCTCCTCGGAAATAACCGGGATGCCGGTTCCGACGCACTTTTTGCCGAACTTCTCCGGCGTCCGCTCGGCGATGGCCGGAAGCAGTTCCGGGGTGATGCCGTAAAACTGCAGGAGCGTGTTGCCCTTGGTGCTGGCGCCGTAGCCGATGACGGTTTTTCCCTCGGCCTTGATTTTCTTGAGCAGGTCCAACGTTTCCTTCTTGTTCTTTTGCACCCTCTGGAAGAACTCAAGGTAAGGGGCGGGCGACAAGAGGTTCAGGACCTTCTCGTATTCCAAAAGGGCCTTCACCCGGAACTCGCCGATCTGCTGGCCGTGGTAAGGCATTTTCAGGCCCTTGGCGTTCTGATGGGTGATATAAACCCGGAAACTGCCGGAATTCACGTCGTTCAATTCCACGTCCAAAACCCTCAGGCCGTGGGCCTTCAAGAGGTTGTTCAGGACCGTGAAGGAGTAATATTCGATATGCTCGGCCAGGATATTGTCGAAAGCGTTCTGCTCGAGCATCAGGGGCATGTAGCTCATTTGGATGATCCAAACCCCGTCCTCCTGCAGGCAGTCCCTGGCGTCGGCCACGAAGGCGTTGGGGTCCGGCAGGTCGTAAAACATGGCGATGGAGGTTATAACCCTGGCCTTTTCCTTCGCCACGCTGAAATAATTTTTCTTGGAAAAAAAGTCCTCCACGATGGCCGTGGCGTGTTTTTCGGAATGCTGTTTGAGGTTCTTGGCGGGGTCGATGCCGAAGCGGGAGTAGGATTTGTCCCAGTGGGAAAGAAGGGTGCCGTCGTTACAGGCGATATCCAGGACGCTGTCGCCTGGCTTCAGGTTGACCCATTTTTTCACCGAATCCACGATATTCTTCAAGTCCAGGATCATGGACTCGTTGATGCCGGAGCGGTACCAGTATTTGCGGTACATTTTTTCCGGGGGAAACCCCTCGTAAAGCTGGAGCAGCCCCGAACCCTTGCCGATGCCGACTTTAAGCGAGGAGGTTTCGCCGTCCTTGGGATCGTCCACGAAATCCGAAACATATTGGACGCCAAAATCCATCACCTCAATCAGCTCCGAGTTGTCGATCCTGCAGGTGGTTCTTTCCATTGGGTTATTTCCTTGATTTCCCGGCGGTGCGGGGTGGTGCGCGGAGGCGGATAAATCCTACCAAATTTAGCGAAGAATGATAAACTGTTTCTCGTTTTCGCGCCCTTAATCAAAACCTGGAGCTCATTTTCCCATGCCGCCATCTCCTAGCCGCCGGACTGCCAAGGTTCCCCGGTTGCCCAAAACCCTCGTCATTGTCCCGACCTACAACGAAATCGAAAATCTCCAGAATATGTACGACCGCATCATTCAGGCCCACGGCGGGGTCGACATCCTCATCGTCGACGACGGGTCGCCCGATGGAACGGGGAAATTAGCGGACCGCCTGGCGAAAAAGGACAAGCGGGTCCATGTCCTGCACCGGGCCGGGAAACTGGGCTTGGGCACCGCGGTCGTCGCGGGATTCAATTACGCCCTGGACCACCACTATCCGGTAATTACCACCATCGACGCCGATCTCTCCCACGACCCCGCTTATATTCCCCAGATGCTTTCCCACATGGGGGACTATGACCTCGTCATCGGCTCCCGCTACGTGCATGACGGCGGAATGGTCAACTGGAGCATCAAGCGGCTCTTGATCAGTTTGTTCGCTAATTATATGTTGAAGCTGATCCTCAACATCAACCAGGCCGATTGTTCCGGCGGGTTCAAGTGCTACCGGGCGGAGCTGCTGAAGAAAATCGGCATTGACCGGATCATCTCCCCGGGGTACGTTTTCTACGTTGAAATCCTCTACCGGGCCCTGAAGGCGGGGGCGAGGGTGAAGGAAATCCCCATTATTTTTGTCAACCGAGGCAAGGGGAAAAGCAAGCTGGGCATGGGCGAGGTGGTGGGCTACGCCAAGAATATTTTCAAGCTGAAATTTCTTACCATGATTGGAAGGATCTGAAATGAGAACTCGCCAGGAATTTTTCGGGGATTACCTTAAGTACGCGTCCGTGGCCCATTCCCTTTGGCGCTGCTATGAATGCGAGCGTTTCGCCCAGGAGGGAAAACTCAAGGGCCCGGTGTTGGACCTGGGCTGCGGCGATGGTTTCTTCGCGGAGACCGTCTTTGGCCACCTGGATACGGGCATTGACCTGGACGCGGGGGAAGTGGGCCGGGCCATTAAGCGCGGCGCCTATGACGAGGCGCTTGTGGTTTCCGCCACCGACATGCCCTTCAAGAACAACAGCTACAATACGGTTATTTCCAACTGCGTCATGGAGCATATTCCCGATATCGACGCGGTTTTATCCGAGGTGAAAAGGGTGCTGAAGCCGGGGGGCCGCCTGATCACGTCCGTGCCCAGCGAGAAGTGGGACAGCGATTCGATTTACCAGAAGATGTTCACGGCGGTGGGCCTCAACCAGGGAGCCCAATGGTACAACCGGGTCTGCAACAAGGTTTCCAAGCACTACCATGTGAACGACCTGGAAGTTTGGAAGAAGCGGTTTAAGAAGGCAGGGTTGAAACTGGAGAAAGCCGAATATATCGTCCCGATGAAAAGCTACCACACCTTTGAGCGCTGGTTCATCCCGGCGATCCCCTCGAAACTTTTCAAGGCACTCTTCAACCGGTGGGTCCTGGGTCCGCGTTTTTGGGCCCCTGGTTTTTACAACTGGCTTTTCAAGGACCTGCTGGCGGAATCGGATAATTCCTCGGGCGCCGGCTATTACCTGGTCGCTAAAAAAGTAAAATAACCAAGCCTCAAAAAAAGAATCCCTTTAGCCGCAGATAAACACGGATTAACACGGATATTCTTTTTTCTGTTTAAGAATTATCCGAGTT